>CALXHI010000040.1 GCA_944388075.1 uncultured Clostridia bacterium
AATGCTTTGTTTGGCATGATTTCACTTCTTTCTTCGTCTGTCTATTCCTTGATTTTCAATGTATTGCTTTATTACATCTAGTGGAGCACCACCAGTTGTGAGTAGGCAAAAGCTTTGACTCCAAAAGTGTTCTTTCCAAAGTTTCTCACGAATTTGAGGAAATTCCTTTTTCAAAAGTCTGCTGCTTGCGCTTTTATAGGCGTTAATAAATAGCGGTTTCTTTTTTGTGCAAGTATACAAAAGGCTAACCAAAATAGGACGATACAAGATAATGTGTCGCAATATAAGACAGTCGCAGAGCTGAGCAGAGAATTTGACATCCCGTATAAGACCATCCAGCGGTGGATTGATGGTACAGCTGCACCGTCGCAGTATGTGCTCGACATGATCGCATATATCACCTATCTCAAGGGAGATCAAACAATCAACCTTTGATTTCGTGTTGCATTTGTGTCAAAAAGGCACTTAAAACCGTATATCATGTGCTACATTTTGCGCAGAACAGATACAATAAAAATACCGTATCTGCCACAAAAACAAGCAGATACGGTATTTTGTAAAAGTGGAGGCGAGGAGAATTGAACTCCTGTCCGAAAGTCGATCCATCCAAACATCTACGAGTGTAGTTTGTCATTTACATTCCCTTACCAGTACGCCGACAAACAGGCTTACCGATTCGGTAGCTCATGATACAAATGCCGTTATGAGCTTATACGACATTTGTGGACTGCGTCATGACGCCTGACACCGAACCCGCAGTAAGTTCCGGGCAGACGGATGGCTTAAGCAGCCATCAAAACGGAATCGTTGTTCTCGTTTAAATTTATAAATTGCACCATTTACGGGCAGTGCGCCCCGACTCGCCGTTCAAACTTCACAACCCCCGTCGAAACCTTTACGCCCCCATTTCAGTCATCCGAATAGCCCTTGTTTCCCTCTTGAGCGAACGGCACGGGCAATCTCTCGGTTCGCCGATTTGATGGCCGCATCTTCGCGCTTATCGTGCAGCTTCTTGCCCTTACACAAGCCAAGCTCCATCTTTACACGGCTATCCTTAAAATATAACGCCAACGGAATCAATGTCAGGCTTTCCTGCTTCACCGTTCCATACAGCTTCAAGATTTCCCGCTTGTGCATCAGTAAGCGACGCACTCGCATCGGCTCTCGATTGAACAGATTTCCCTTTTCATACGGTGCAATATGCATTCCTCGCACCCAAATCTGTCCTTCCTCAATTGAGCACCAGCTGTCTTTCAGGTTGACTGCGCCCAGCCGAATCGACTTGACCTCCGTTCCAACCAGCTCGATGCCTGCCTCATACGTTTCCAGAACGAAATAATCATGCCGCACTTTTCGATTTTCTGCAATCAGTTTTCGCCCTTTTTGTCGCATGAGTCAGCCTCCTTTTGATTCCGATTGTAACCTATAGTATAACACAATTTTCTCAAAATATCAAGTTACAATACGGTTACATTTTTAGTTTTCTCCCCAACGCATATGTACCGCCTGCATACCCAATGCCGCATACGCACGCTCACAATCAGTCTTTGGATACCCGATCACCGCATTCTCCGCCAGCGAATCGCAAACATAATACTGTGTTTCGTCCATGCCAACCAGTACAACAGCATGCTCCGGTCGAATAAAAGTAAACGCCGTGCCATCCGGTAATATCCACTGATTCCCCTCCATCGGCTCTTCCATATCGATTGTTGCCCAGATGATGACCGGCTCATCGTTGACAATGTAGGTTTGACACAGTGTTTCCAGCGTCAAACCTTCTATCAGTGCAACTTCCGCTGTATCGCCGAGTGCCGACTGCATTGCTTTCACAATCGCACCGCCATAACACCCATATCCGTTCGCCGCATACGGATCGCCAATAAAGTACGCATTCGGATCTTCGCCGTACAACAAGCCGTCTTTTCGCTGTTCCGGATAGGATGCAATCGGCAAGTGCTCTTGCAAAAATGTATCAACATCGATCATCACGCCATAATATGCCATCAACGCAACTGCCGCAATGCTCTCACAGGCTGTCGGATACGCATCGGTTTGCAGAATATGCGGTACATCGGTAATGCAATATTGCGTGGGCAGCGGTGCTGTGGTCGTTTCGGCGGTTGCCAGTTCGGTTGTGGTGGCCGTCGTACTTTGTGTTGTGGTGCTGTATGAATCCGATGTCGGCTGATCGGCAACCGCGTACATCCGCACAAGAGTGCCAATCCCACAATCGACAGGCGTCCTGCTTTTATCTTCCTCATCCTGCAAACCTCATTCCGACCCAAAACTATCCGCACAAGCAGATTGCGGCGATTCTCTTGCGAACTCGTTATGCAAAAAAACGCCCGTTTCGGAAAACAATTCACCCCAAAAAAACGGAATCACTGTCCGATTCAATTGCGAAACGACTGCCTTCAGCACGATCATGCCAAGGTAGAACACCGAAAAAACACCGCCCGCTATCAAACCGTGCCAACTGCTCGACGTGCTTTGCTTCGATTCCGACAGTGCATCGGCGAACTGCACCCCAATTTCATGCTCTCTTACTCGTTTGGTATATTTCATAAAAAATTCCTTTCGGCTGTTTCGGACGTGAACTACACAGCGTCTGATCGTATTCCGAATCATTTTCGTTCATTTACATTATATTTCACCATAATTATACAATATTTCTCTCCTGCTGTCAATACAAAAGATTCCGCACACAAAAAGATAAATCAAAATTATTTTGTATGCCCCTTGACAGCATCTTGCTTTCGTGATATAATCATAATGTAAATATCAAAGGAGGTATTTCTCATGGAATCGTTCAAGCCGTGTATGAGTCTGCAAGAATGCAGTGCCGTTTACGATGCCGGTATCTTCTATCATCATTACGCCAATACCGCCTATCCCCTGACGCCGGCTTCCTTTCGATCCTTTCAGATTCGAGAACCGGAGGAAATCGAACACTGTCTGCGCCATGATCTGTCCCAGATTGACGCCGTGTCGCTCTATATTCATATTCCGTTTTGTCAAACACGCTGTCGGTTTTGCGAATATGTTGTTCTCGATCAAACCGATGAAGCCCTGCAAGACGAATATGTTGATTTGCTCTTGCTCGAAATGAAGATGTATGCCAAACGCCTGAAGGGCAAACGCATCGTCGGCTTCGATCTCGGCGGCGGCACACCAACCATTCTCTCTGTTCGCAATCTCCGGCGCATTACCGATGCGGTTCGCGCGCTGTTTGCCATTCCCGATTCCGTTGTCATGAGCATCGAAACCACACCGCTCATCGCCGCAAAAGAACCGGAGAAAATCCGTGCGGTCTATCAAATAGGCTATCGCCGAATCAGCATGGGCATTCAGACCGTGTCCTCGCAGCTGCTCGCTACGCTCAATCGGGAGGGTTCGTCCTCGCTCTATGAGCAGGCAGTCCAATCCATTCGAGATGCCGGATTTGAACGCCTGAATGTGGACCTCATGTATGGCTTTCTCCGCCAAACCGATCAGGAATGGCTCGATACCATCCGCTATGCCGTTCAGCTACAGCCGGACTATATCACGCTCTATCGCAATCGCTATAAGGGTACGAAAATACAACAGGAAGCCGGCGGCGTCTCCGTCTATAAGGCAATTCGCCAATACCGCATCGCATTCCAATGTCTGCATGAAAACGGTTTCCTTGCCAATGTCGGCAAAAACACCTTCAGCCGCATCCCCGGTGACTACGGCACCAGCGATTATCTGACCACGCGTGTCATTCAAGGTACTCCCTATCTCGGCATGGGACTCGGTGCGCAGTCCTTTTTCCGAAACTGCCTATCCTATAACCTCGGGGCGGCAGACAAATCTATCGAACGATATCGCACAGCCATAACAGCCGGTCAACTCCCCTTGCAGGATTTCTATTGCCTGCCACAGGAGGAAGCCATGGCGAAAATGATCTCCGTTGCCTTCTACTTTGCATTCATCGATCTGCCCTCGTTTGAACGCCGATTTGGTGTCACGCTGCAATCGCAATATCCTGCACAACTGCAATTTGTTCTGGAACATCACCTTATGAAGCAAATCGGCGATCGGCTCTATCTGACCGAGCGTGGCGCAGACTATATCAACGGTGTGATTCCGCTGTTCTATTCCAAACGCTCTCAGGCAGAATTGCAAACTGTATTTCAACGGCAGGCTGCAGACGATGCCGCCAATGAAGAGCTGTTCCTTGCAAGCTATCGCTTTGAAGCGTATCAGCGGCCTTCCGTTACTGCCGATGTGGTTGCCGTTTCCATTTACGGGGAGGACAAAACCAGTTGGCGAAAGGACCGCAAGCTCCATACGCTATCGTTATTACTCGTGCGCCGTGGTGAGCACCCCTTCGTCAATCGCTGGGCATTGCCCGGTGGATTCGTTCGCATGGATGAAACCGTAGAGGCTTGTGCACTCCGTGAAATCATCGAGGAAACCCATATCACACCCAATACCATTATGCCGATCGGCAGCTTCAGTGAATGCGACCGTGACCCCAGGGGGCGTGTCATCTCGCATGGCTTTGTTTCCATCATCGGTGAGGAGGGGCGTATGGCGATGGGCGGCGATGATGCCCTCGAGGCACAGTGGTTTCAGCTCGAGTTCACGCAAGCCGATACCACATGGCGGCTCGTCCTGCGACATAAAGAGATTCGTCTATGCGCAACACTCGAGATGCTCCACTATCGTTTCGGTTACCCGAAATTCCGTGTGCTCCATCAAGAGGGCTTTGCCTTTGATCATGCTGTCATCATCGCAACCGCACTCGTACAGCTGCGCCATGCCGCACGCCAATTCGAGCTGCTGTTCGATTTCCTGCCCGAACGCTTTACGCTGTCTGCTTTACAACAGGTGCAGGAAACCATTCTCAACGAAACAACACCGCCTGCCAATTTCCGCCGCAAGGTTGCACCCTATGTCATCGAAACCGATGCCCATACCACCGGCGCAGGGCATCGTCCTGCCAAACTCTTTATGCGGCGAAATTCGCCGATTCTCTAGATTGACACCGCAAGAACTGCGATCAAGGAGGTTACCATGAAACAGATTCTCATTGTTGTAGATATGCAAACCGATTTTGTGGACGGTGCGCTCGGAACTGCCGAGGCATGTGCCATGCTGCCCCATGCCGCCGACTATATTCGCAAATGCAAGGGCGATATCATCGTCACCCTCGATACGCACATGCCCGATTATCTCGATACCGCTGAGGGCAAACAGCTTCCCGTGCCGCACTGCATCAAAGATACCCCCGGCTGGCAGCTCCACCCTGCCATTGCCGATGCACTCACCGACAAGCCCATAACCATAGTCGAAAAGCCGACATTCGGTTCGGTTCAATTGCCGGATATCGTGCGAGCGCTTGCCCAAGGGCAGCCCTTTGCCTTGACCTTGCTCGGGCTGTGTACCGATATCTGCGTGGTCAGCAACGCATTGCTGCTCAAGGCACATTTTCCGGAAACCAATATCACCGTCCTTGCCGATTGCTGTGCCGGTGTCACACCGGAATCTCATGCCGCTGCTCTCACAACCATGCGTATGTGCCAAATTCAGGTCGCAAACGCTTGAATTTCACGCTGCACTATGCTATCATATTGAACGAGTAATTTTGTATGAGAGGTGCAGGATCAATTGAATGTTACCGTAATGCTCGAACAGATGGGGCAGCTGTTTTTGATGATGTGTGTTGGGTTTCTGCTCGCCAAGCGCAATTTGCTCGATACCCACACCAAGCAGCAGCTTGCCAAGCTCACCTTGCAGGTCGCAACACCATTTATGGTGCTGGATGCGTTTCAGGATCGCATGAGCCTCGCCGAGTCACAGACCGATTCTTTGAGCATTCCCTATCTGTTTCTCGCTTCGTTTGCGTTTTATCTGGTACTGATTGTGTTGACGCTGCCGCTTGTGCTTTGTCTGCCGGTGTCCAAGCAGGACAAACGGCTCTATACCTTCATGACCATCTTCGGCAATGTCGGTTTTATGGGATTTCCGGTAGCTTTGGCAGTCTGCGGCACGGAGGGGCTGTTCTATTCTGCCATCCTAAACTGCGTGTTCAATCTGCTGGTCTATACCTTCGGCATCTTGCTGATGACTTGGAATTCCGAACATCGGGAAGGCACGGTTCTCTCCGCTATCCCGTGGAAAAAGCTGCTCACTACACCTGCCGTCATTTGCAGCATGATTGCGGTATTGCTCTTTGCACTGCACATCAAGCTGCCGTCTATCCTCGCCAATACCGCCGATACCTTGGGCGGATTGACTTCACCGCTTGCCATGCTCGTTGTCGGTGCAAACCTCACCGCTATGCCGCTGCGCAATCTCTTCCGCAATCCCGTGCTCAACGTCTATGTGCTGCTGCGTCAGTTTGCCTTACCGTTACTCGCATGGCTGCTTTTCCGGCTATTCATTGATGATGCACTGCTGTTGCAGGTTTGGCTTCTGATGGCTTGTATGCCGATTGCTAATACCACAGCCCTATTCGCAACCGAATATCACGGCGATGAGAGACTTGCATCTCAATCCATTTTTCTGACAACCTTGCTTTCCCTGATTTCCATGCCGATTTTGGTTTGGATTTGCAGATAACAAAATTTCCGCAATCCGTTGTGTTGGATTGCGGAAGATATTCTGTCAATACCAAGGAGGAAATCCCCATGAAACTCATCACGGACGGCATCTTTCATGCCTGTGTACACGAAAACGGCACAGCGGAACTCATTCGCTATGACGGCAACGCCACACACATTGTCGTTCCGGCAGTCATAGAGGGTTATCCGATCACAGCCCTCGGCGACAAGCTGTTCTGGTACCATCAGGAATGCAAATCCGTTTCCCTGCCGCCCCATATCACGAAAATCGGAAACTATGTGTTTACGTTTTGTAACGCATTGGAGAAGCTGGAATTGCCGAATGCTTTGGAAGAAATCGGAATGGACGCTTTTGTGGGTGTTCCGCTCTGTCATATCAAGCTGCCCGAATCCTTGAAAATGGTGGGATACGGAGCATTTCGCCGAACACGGCTCGCCGAGATCACCGTTCCGGATTCGGTGGAGCGCATCAATCGCACAGCATTGGATGACTGTCCGTTCCTGACACAAATCCAAATCGGCAGTAGTACAAAAGCCATTTGTACCTGCCATGAATGCAACGCCCTCAAGCAAATCACCGTTTCATCGGAGAATCCGTATTTCTGCGATATTGACGGCGTCCTGTTTGACAAAGCTGTGACCAAGCTGATAAAATATCCGCCGCAAAAAAACGCTGACTGTTACGAAATACCGTCAACGGTAAAAGAAATTTACGGTCATGCTTTTGAATATGCCAAGGTAAAGCGTGTTATTTGCCCCGATGGTCTGGAACGGATCAATACCGATGCTTTTTTACATTCCGCACTCACAAATATCAATATTCCCGATACTGTATGCTATGTTGAGACACAGGGACGTTTCCGAGATGATGAATGGGATTGCTTTTCTCCTCAGGTGCAATTTGAAATTTCCGAACAACACAAAAGCTATATGGTCAAAGACGGAAAGCTCGTGAGAAAAACCAAAAAAACAGCAGCTTCTGCACCTGTTCAGCTTGAACAGAAAATAAGCGGAATTTTTACTTATTATATCAGCAATCACAGTGCACATATTACCAAAATATCCCGCTGTCCCCAAGAACTTGTAATACCCGAAACACTCGGCGATGCACCGGTTACACAGTTTTCAAAGCAATTGCCGGCTTTCTTTGTCTCCGGCTGTCCTCGGAAAATTGTGCTGCCGAAGACGTTTTCCGAGGCGTTCAGCGGTGAGATGTTTGCGTCTAACGATGACCTGATTGAGGAAATTGCGGTATCACCGGAAAATCCGTACTTTTACACAAGAGATGGCATCCTGTTTCGGTATCCGGTGGAGCCGCGCGAATCCACCGTACGACCGTTGCCGGGTGAATATGGCAAAAAGCTCTGCTGCTGTCCGATGCGATTCCGTCATCACGATTGCTATCGGATTCCCGATGATGTCGAGTACATCGGCGAATTTGCATTTTATCATATCCATTCCATAAAGCAATTCGTGATACCAAAATCAGTCAAGCTGATCTTCAGAAATGCGTTCCGCAACTGCTTAGATCTCGAAGAAATCATCATCGAGGAAGGCTGTGAAGCAATGATCTGGGAGTGTGCGTTCTTCTGTAATAACAAACTGAAACGCATTGTTATCCCAAAAAGCGTGACGCAACTCTCTGACTATGCAGTCGAAGTGTATCAAACGGAACCGCCTGTCATTTGCTGTGCAAGGGACAGTGCCGCACATCTATATGCCTTCAAAGTTAAGTTTCCCGTTTCGCTGCAATAATCAGCCGGTGTGCTTGCCTTTGATATTCTCCCAATATGCCTTGGCAGCCTGCTCGATTTTATTGTCACCAAATGTATAGTAAACACGGTCTTTCAGTGTATCGGGCAGATATTGCTGCTCGACATAATGCCTTGGATAATCGTGGGGGTAACGGTAATGCTGTCCCTTGACCGCTGCGTCTGCACCGTCAAAATGCACATTCTGCAAGCAGCGTGGAATATTACCCGAAAGCCCTGCCTGAATATCCGCTGCTGCCGCATTGATCGCCGTGTAGGCACTGTTCGATTTCGGCGAGGTTGCAAGCAGTATCACCGCATTTGCGATCGGAATGCGTGCCTCGGGCAGTCCCAGTTGCAGTGCCGAATCCACCGCCGCCTTCACAATCGGGATCGCCATCGGATAGGCAAGCCCGATATCCTCTGCGGCAATCACCAGCAATCGCCGACAAACCGACAGCAAATCCCCTGCTTCCAGCAAGCGTGCGGCATAGTGTATCGCCGCATTTTCATCCGAACCCCGAATTGATTTTTGTAGTGCCGACAGCAAATCATAGTGCTGATCGCCGTCTCGGTCATAGCGCATATTGCTCCGCTGTGTCAATGCCTTGACTGCTTCCATGCGCACAGAAAGTCCCTCCGCAGTCTGTTCTGCTGACAGCACCGCCAATTCTGCAGTGTTGATCGCCTTGCGCACATCGCCGCCGCATCCGGCTGCAATATACGACGCAACGTCCGCCTCACACTGCACTGCAACGCCCTGCTCCTGCGCCAAAAATGCAAAGGCTCGCTCTACTGCCGGTACCATCTGCTCCGCCGTCACGGGCTTGAACTCAAAGACCGTCGAGCGGCTGATAATCGCATTAAAGACCGCAAAATACGGATTCTCCGTTGTAGAAGCAATCAGTGTGACCTTACCGTTTTCGATGTACTCAAGCAAACTCTGCTGCTGCTTTTTGTTGAGATATTGGATTTCATCGAGGTAGAGCAAAACACCCTCCGAGCCGAATATCGAGCCGGTTTCCGCTAAAATCTCACGGATATCACCGACCGTTGCGGTCGTGCCGTTGAGCTTGTGCAGAGAAAGCGAGGTCTGCTCGGCAATCATGCGGGCAACGGTTGTTTTCCCCACACCCGATGGCCCGTAAAAGATCATGTTCGGGATACGTCCCGATTCGATGATACGACGCAAGGGCTTTCCCTCAGCAAACAAATGCGGTTGCCCGACCAAATCCGCAAAACAGGTCGGACGAATGCGTTCTGCCAATGGTATCATAGTCTCCTCCTCAACAGGAAAACAAGCACCGCACAGGTTCATTGTGCGGTGCATTTTTGTGGATATGCTTACTCCGGAATCTCACAGATGTACAAAATATCGCTTGAATATCTGCCGCCGTTATAGGGCTTGTTGACCGTTTCCCCGTTGAACACCATCTCCGAACTTTGACCGCCATCGAGGTTATATGCCTCCTTCACGCCCAACTCGCCAAACAGTGCCGCAAATTCATCGAGCGTCATGCCGATCGAATAGCCATCCTGCCGCCCGTCACACTGCACAAAGCAATAGTGTCCCGGCTCGTAGTAGCCCCAGCCACTGCGTGGATTGGCGACCGCAATGTTTGAGCTGAATCCGCTCAGCGGTACGCTGTCCAGCACAAGACCCGGTCCAAAATGCGCAGTCTGCCAGATTTCGCTGCGGTCGGTTTCGGTCAAGGCACTGAATCCACTCTTGGTCAGCACATCCATCTCGCCGTTCTTGCGCAGTACCGCCACATCGCCACGCTCAACATCCCGATACATTACACCGTTGCGATATACCACACCATTGTACCGAATTTCACAGTAGTCTGCATTGAGCGCTAAAATGGCATTGTTCTCCGCCGCCATATTCTTGATCGAGTCACATTGACCGCTGCGTGGCTCCATATAGCTGCCGCCTGCGAATGCGCCTCGGAACGAGTTGATGTCCCGCACATAGATATCGGCAACATAATAGCACATATTGTCACTTGCATGGGTCGTAATCTGAATGTTCACGTCATGGCTGATATAGCTCGTGTCGGTGATGGTCACGCTGTCGTCCTGTGCAAACTTCTCCGGCCACTGATACGCAAAGCCCGATGTGTCAAACTGATTCAGCAGCGTATCGCCAAAGAATTCCTCATCCGTCAAGATGCCGACTATCCAACTGAGCATACGATTGGTGTCCAGAGCTGTAATGAGGCCGTCATGATCCGCATCCGCATTGCAAATGCCAGCATCCGTCAACAGCGTCTCCTCAAGGATATATTGATTGAGCGCAACGGCATCGCTGACATTGACAACACCATCCACATTGGTATCACCGGTCAAGGTAGGCTCGGCAGCATGCGTACACAGCGGTACAGCATGATAGGTCAAGAGAACCGCAAGCACAGCAGCAAGTTTTTGTTTTCTGTTCATCAGAAACGCTTCCTTTCACAAAACATAAGTTTGTTTGTTGAGGAGCCCGTTTTCCCATATCCATCAGCCACCGAATTCTTCGGAAGCCGATGCGATTTTTTCTTATTTTCCAAGTTCATCCTGTAAAATCTGATTGCTCAAATACCGCAAAACCATCTGGATATCCGAGTACAATATGACATCGTCGTTGACACAGTCAGCGTTTTCTCTACCCTGATCGGTGAGCGTAACGTTGGTATCCTCTGCAATGAATCGACTGAGCAAGACAGCATCGGCAATCGTGATACTGCCATTACAATCCACATCGCCATAAGTCATATCCGAAACTGTGCCGCTGTCCGAACCGTTCGGTGCAACACCCCATACATGCTCACCCTCTACGTACATCGTGATGGTTTCGGTAAGCTCCGGTGCTTCGTTGAGCGGAACGCCCAACTCATCTGCCGTATGCAGCGGAATGCGACTGTAATCATCGGTCGGATCCCAGATGAAGGTATACGCATCATTCTGGGTTGTAGCCATCAGTGCAAACTGAAACTGCATCGTTCCGTAGAACTGATAATCCGGCCAAACCAACTCAATATAGCAGTCTCCGGCATCATTGTACTGCACAATTTCATAGGTCACCTGATATGCACCATCGGTATCAGACTACATGCTGTCATAGTCGATGCGCACTTCCACATTGTCTACCGTCTGCCCATTTGCCAACAATTCGGCAATGCTGAAGTAGTAGCGCACACGAATCTCATCGAGATGGCGAGGTGGCTGCGATGTCTGATTGCAAAGCGCAATCAGCACCTGCGTTGCCATATTGTCCTCCTGTCCGACTGCGGCTTTCAGCGTGAACTCCTCGATTTCACCCTTCATGTCGATTTCCTTGGGCGGGAAATTCGGTTCATTGGACATTTCGTCTGTGCCGTAGTAGGTATAAAGTCCTGCGCATGCACCGACAACGGCAACATTGTAGTCTACGGCAACTTCGTTATAGATATAGTCTTTTGTGATATCACGGTACCAGTCGTCCGAATCCGATCCGCCAACCAATGCACCCCAGAGTACATGTGTCTGGGTTTCCGGATCGTCCATGCTCAACGTCAGCGATCCATGTGCCGCACGGTGATGCGGATGAGAGGCAGCCGTCTCCGAATAGCCGACGATGTACGGGCGGTTCATCGGGTTCTTGCCCATGATATATTCCATCTGCGATTTCGCCCATGCGGCAAAGCGCATCGGGTCATTCTCCGTCTCCGGCGAATACTTCGCATACACCAACGCACACAGCTGTGCGGCAGTGTTGTAACGCGCCGAGCCGTATTCGTTCAGCATCGAGAAGCCGGCAGGCGTTTTCGCCAGATAGGTGGTATCCTGTGTATCGAGCAGCTGCGAATCCGCAACATATTCCTTGTTCCAGACCGTATCGTCCTGACCGGGGTCAAGATGCGTCAGTCCCGATCAGTACTCCAGATTCCAGCGGAAAATGTACCAGTCCCGCTGGAGATTTGTAATCGGTGCCAATTTCGCAAAAACACCGCCCCAGACGGTATCCCAGCAATGTACCCAAATATTCTGCCAGCAGTTGCCCGTATCGGCAATGATGCGCTTGAGATAGCCGGTATACGGATATGCACCCATCTCACTCGAAACGCTTTCGTCCACATGGATAATCGCATCGATGTATTCCCATGCTTCCTCGGTGGCCGTCGGGTCTTCGACCAAGGTCAGCTCATAGAGCCATACCGCCGACCAAGCCAATTCGTCATAGTCATAGCTGGAATCGTAGAAGCCGCCGTCATAGCCCAGCGACAATACCACATTATCCTCGCCTTCGAGATGTGTTTCTACCGCAAAATCGTATAACGCAAACGCAGCCTTTCGGCATTCCTCTGCATATTCCGGCTCGGTTTCCCGAAAGCAGAGCGATGCAATCGCCAATGCCGCCGCAGAGCCTGCACACATATCCGATGCCGGACTCTCAACAGTCGCAAAGTACGACGGCCGTGCAAAATCAAGCAAAGCCGTGGTATTTTGCAGATCCGGCGCAATCCAGTAGTTGTGGTCGATATTGCCCTCACCAACCTGATAGCAGTACGCCAGCACCGAGCCGTCCGTGTCATATTACAGGCACTTGAGATAGTAGTCGCAGAACCAGTGAATAATTTCCTCGATATGCTCGGCATTGCCGGTTTCCTCATAGGCCTCTCGGAACTCATAGTAGCCCCATGCCAAGGTCGATGCCGCATACGAGCCGGGCAGGTTGAATTTCACATGGTCGCCTGCATCGTGCATACCGCCGTCACAGCCTACCGTACCATCGCCGTCCGGGTCGAGAATCTCCCGATGCTCGTCAATGAACGCCTGCGACAGATTCGTACCGATATAGTCTTCTCCGTAGGGAATCAGCGGGATGGCACCGTCCTCGGTATGGCAGTCACCACGCCATTCGAGTCGTCCGCCTGTAATGCCGCTGCCGCATTTGTTGGCATCGTAGAAGTGCATCGTGTACTGCAATGCCTTCGCAAAGTCTACCTCGACATCATCATACGAAAAGCTGTCCGGATCGGGAAAGGTCTTATCGGCATCGTCCACCGTTCCCGGATCTTCGCCCGCTGTCGCAAATGCTGTCAGGGGTGTTGTCAATGTCAGCATGGCAGCCGGACAGATTGCTGTGCCATGCCGCAGGCATTTGGAAGTTTCATCGAAATCCTCCCTTGCTTCAAAATTCCAATCCCTTATGCCATGCGCCAATCCTGTGTGCAGATAGTGCAATCAGCCACATCAGAAATGCCTTGCGACTCTGTGAATGACCTCCAGACACATCCGGCTGTTGTGATACGGACATTTCCAAGGACCTGCCATATCAAACTCGCTTTGCGGATTGCCGTTCGGGTCTGTTTCCGCAAACCATTCGCCGCCCTGTCTGCGGTCAATCTGATAGTCTCGGATGTACGACCAGATCGTAGCCGCCGCATCCAGATATCGCTCAGCCGCTGCACTGTCCTGCACCTCCAATGCAGTCTGCGCAGCATTCAAAAATCCAATGACGCCTTCCGCCTGTACCCACCAGATTCTGGTACGATCAACGATATCTGCGAAGCGTTCATTGTAAAGTGCCCCATCTGCAAACGCAACACGGTAGACATGCTCTGCCAACTTATAGTTGATGGCACGCCATTCTTTTTGTATTTCCGCATCGCCTAAGCAGTCACAGGCATGGTCAACAAGCCAGCTCGACTCAATGTCATGTCCATACGAATGAATATCCCCGATCGGCTGCATATTCTCGTCGAAAAAGACGTGCAGCATCTCTTTCTCCGGTCGGTAGATTTCCTCTTTCATCAGACGCAGCAGCTCCCGCAATGCCATCTCTACCGCTTTGTCTTTCGTCAAACGGTACAGCTCTGCATATGCCTCAATCAGGTGCAGCGTCGTATTCATCGTCTTTGCTGCATGTAAATCATGCTCCGACAAATGATCGTTTTCCAGCGGTTTCCAATCTGCCGTGAATGTTTCGATATAGCCATGTTTGCCGGCTGCATGCTGCTCAATCACTCGAAACAGCCGCATCGCAAACTCCAATGCTTCCTGCGATTTTGCTGCCTCCGCATAGGCGCACAGACCGTAAATCGCAAAGGCATTGCAATAGCTGTACTTCTCTGTTTCATGCGGCTTGCCTTCTGCCGTCATCGACCAGTATACGCCACCATGTGCCGGATCCTCCGCCATTTGCAAGAATTTGTAGGCATGCTCCGCTGCCCACAAATCCCCTGGATTTGCGCATGCCAGATACGCACTGGAAAAACTCCACAGGATTCTCGCATGGAGAATCACGCCCTTCGGCGCATCCCCATACACAACCAAATCCCGTGTCATTCTGCCGTAAAATCCGCCCCGGCTGTCCTTCAAGCCACGCCAAAACGGTAAAATATGTTCGAGCAGCTCCTGCTCACAGCCGTGTGCCATACGCTGCAATGCATTGGTTTCCATCATTCCTTCTTCATCCCGCAACAGTATTTGTATTTCTTGCCGCTGCCGCAAGGACAGGGCTCATTCGGCTTCGTCTTTTTCGCCGATACCGCTTGAGAACGGAAGCTGCCATCTCCGGCTCCGGCATTCGGAGCATCCGGCTTTGCGACCTGCTCACGCTCCGGTGCCTTGTTATCGGGCAACTGAATCGTCAGCAGCAGTCGTACCGTATCCTCACGAATTGCTGCAACCATCGCATCGAACATCTCAAAGCCCTCATAACGGTACTCGACAACCGGGTTATGCTGACCGTATCCCCGCAAGCCCATGCCCTTGCGCAGCTCGTCCATATCGTCGATATGTGCCGTCCACTTTGTATCGACGACCTTCAGCAGCAGCACACGCTCGAGTTCACGCAGCTCCTCTGCACCGATGGTCTTTTCCCGCATCGCATAAACCGCAAGGGTACGCTCGATCAGCATATTAGTGATATCGTCACGACCGGTCTGATTGATTTTATCCTCATCCCAATCGAAATCCTCCGGAACGGTGATCCAGTCCATGAAGTATTCCCGCAGACCGGCCAAATTCCAGCTGCTCTTATCGACATCATCCACCAGATATGCCGCAACGGTATTCCGAATCAACTCTCGAATCATGTTGAGGATATAGGCGTGCAGATCCTTACCCTCGAGTACCTGGCTGCGCTGACCGTAAATGATCTCTCTCTGCTTGCTCATGACATCGTCATAGTTCAGCACATTCTTACGAATCGCAAAGTTCTGACCCTCGACCTTCTTCTGCGAAGATTCAATCACCTTCGACAGCATCTTGCTCTCGATCGGCATATCCTCATCGACATTCAGGCGAGCCATCATCGTTTCCAGACGATCTCCGGCAAAGATACGCATCAAATCGTCCTCCACCGACAGGAAGAACCGGCTCTCGCCCTCGTCACCCTGACGACCCGAACGGCCACGCAACTGATTGTCGATACGGCGGGATTCATGACGCTCCGTACCCAAAATGTACAGACCGCCGGCTTCCTTGACCGCAACCGCCTTCTCCTTGACCTCCTCGTTGTACTTATTATACAGCGAACGGTAAACCTCTCTTGCGGCGAGAATCTCCTCGTCATCGGTATCGGCATAGCCAATGGCTTCGGTGATGATCTCCTCGGGAATCTCTCTGCGGCGCATTTCCGCTCTCGCCAAAAATTCCGCATTGCCGCCCAGCATGATATCCGTACCACGATCTGCCATGTTCGTCGCAATCGTCACCGCTCCGAGCTTACCGGCCTGTGCAACGATCTCCGCTTCCTTGGCATGGTACTTTGCATTCAGTACCTCATGCTTGATGCCGCGGCGTTTGAGCATATCCGACAGTCGTTCGGATTTCTCAATCGACACCGTACCAACCAGTACCGGCTGACCCTTTTCATGACATTCGAGAATCTGATCGATGATGGCACGGTACTTCGCCTTCTCCGTGCGGAATACCAAATCCGGATGGTCGATACGCAAAACCGGACGGTTGGTCGGAATCGTAATAACATCGAGCTTATAGATTTCCTTGAATTCCTCTTCCTCGGTCATCGCCGTACCGGTCATGCCGGACAGTTTCTTGTAAAGACGGAAGAAATTTTGGAAGGTGATCGTAGCGAGCGTTTTCGACTCGTTCTTGACCTTGACGCCTTCCTTTGCTTCGATTGCCTGATGCAAACCGTCATTGTAGCGGCGACCCATCATCATACGACCCGTGCTTTCATCGACAATGATTATTTCATCGTCCTGTACCACATAGTCCGTATCCAAATGCATAATGCCATGTGCCTTGATCGCCTGATTGATATGATGCAAAAGCGTCATGTTGTCGGCATCCATCAGGTTCTCCACATGGAAATATGCCTCGGCTTTTTGTACGCCACGACGGGTAATCGTTGCCGTCTTTGCCTTTTCGTCGATGATGTAATCGGCATCCTCAAAGGCATCGTCCTGATCCTCCTTGGTATCCATCTCAACAATCGTCGTCGGTGTCAGCGTGCGTGCAAACTTGTCTGCCGCCTCATAGAGTGCCGTTGACTTATCACCCTGTCCGGAGATGATCAGCGGCGTTCTCGCTTCGTCAATCAGAATCGAATCCACCTCGTCAACGATGGCGAAATTCGGCGCACGCTGTACCCGCTGCGCTTTCCGAATGACCATGTTGTCACGCAGATAGTCAAAACCAATCTCATTGTTTGTTCCATAGGTCACATCACAGGCATATGCCGCTCTGCGCTGGTCGTTGTTCAGATCGTGAATGATACAGCCGACCGTCAAGCCAAGAAATCGCAGTACCTTGCCCATTTCATCCGACTGTGTTTTGGCAAGATAATCGTTGACCGTGACGATATGTACACCCTCACCGGTCAAGCCGTTCAGATACGCTGCCACACAGGCAACCAGTGTCTTACCCTCACCGGTGCGCATCTCCGCAATACGTCCCTGATGCAGCACAATCGCACCGATAATCTGTACCGGGAACGGCTTCTTGCCCAGTACACGGTCTGCCGCCTCTCGCACCGTTGCCAATGCCTCGGGCAGCAAATCATCGAGTGTTTCTCCCTTTTCCAGACGTGCACGAAATTCTGCTGTCTTTGCTTTCAGCGAAGCGTCCGACAGACTTTGATATTCTTCGTCTAAGTCCAGCACCGCCTGCTTGATGGGTTCGATTTTTGCAAGCTCTCTTTCACTATAAGAACCAAAAATCCGATCAAATAAACTCATGGAATAACCGCCTTTTCTTTGCTTTCGGCATCCTGCGCAAGGAATCCCCCCTCGCGTTGCATACCATACTTTATTATTCTACTATATTTTTTCTCATTTGTCAAGCATTGCGGCATGGCTTTCACCCGTACAACACAATTTGCCGTCACTTAAAGCTGATCCTCATGCAGCCATTCCTGCACCAGATACTTCGGTCTGCCCTTCGTTTCCAGATAAATCTTGCCGATATATTCGCCGATGATGCCAATCGCAAGCAGCTGCAAGCCGCCAATGCTCCATACCGATGCCACCGTTGTCGTCCAGCCCGGAACGGTATGTCCGGTGAAATATCGCACCAGACAGTAAATCAACACAATCAAACTCACACAAAATACCAACATGCCAAGTGTCGTAATCATACGAATCGGCTTGATTGACAAAGATGTGATGCCCTGTGTCGCAAACGCAAGCATCTTCTTCAGCGGATACTTCGATTCCCCTGCAAACCGCTTCGCCCGCTCATAGGTCACCGTGGTAGATGGGTAGCCGATCATCAGCACAATGCCCCGCAAAAACAGGTTGACCTCCCGAAACTCCGCAAGCCCCTCCAATGCCCGCAAGCTCATCAGACGGTAGTCCGCATGGTCATATACCAGCTCAACCCCCATCATCGACATCATACGGTAAAAGCCTCTCGCCGTGCTGCGCTTGAAAAACGTGTCCGTTTCTCTCGCACTGCGTACGCCGTACACGATATCATTGCCCTGCTCGAATGCCTCGATCATGCGGTCAATCGCATCAACATCGTCCTGCAAGTCCGCATCAAGCGAAATCGCCGCATCGCAGCGTTTCTCCTTCGCCTGCATCAAACCGGCAAACAATGCGTTTTGATGCCCTTCATTACGGCTGAGCTTTAAGCCGTCAATGTCCTGCGGATGCTCGGCATGAAACTGCGTGATCAGCTGCCATGTCTTATCCTTTGAACCGTCGTCAACCAAAATCGCTCGACTGTCCGCCGTGATCATTCCTCGTTCCCGCAAAGATTGCAGCTTTGCCATCAGCCGTTTGACCGTTTCCGGCAGGACTTCCTCTTCATTATAGCATGGTACAACTAAATAGATCGTTTTCATGGATTCTCTCTCATTCGGCACTCTGCGCCAGTATCGCAAAGTGCTCACCCCGTTTCTCAAAATTTTGGTATACATTATAGCTTGCCGCTGCCGGCGACAGCAGACAAATCTTCCCCTTTGCGGTGATCCGTTTGGCAAGAGCAACCGCTTCGGGCAAATCGGCTGCATATGAGAGCCGTTGCCGCAGCAATACCGGATAACCTTCCGCTTCCGTCAAGATGCGCTTGCCCGAGTCAGACATCAAAATGATATGCGGTACGGGCGATTCGCACAGATAGTCGAGCAGGGCATCATAGCAAATGCCCCTGTCCATGCCGCCAATCAGAACGGTATCCGTTTCCGGCAGGCTTTGCAATGCACCGATACAGGTTTCCGCTGCCGTGGAAATCGAATCATCCACCCAGCGGATGCCGTGGAACGTACCGATTTCGGTCAGGCGGTGCGGCAGCGGTCGGTAGCTTTGGAATGCCGCAAAAATGATATCATCGGCAAGCCCCATGCGCTTTGCCAGTGCATACACCACCGCACAGTTATAGCGGTTGTGTCTGCCTTTCAGCTGCATACAGTCCGGATCCGGCAGTGTCATGCTGTGTGTGCCGGCTCGCACCGTATCACCCGTCAAGGTAACATCGGCATTCGCATCCTCTAACGCCAGCCGCAAGACCTGCGATTTGCAGTCCCCATCTGCCGGTAACGCCGGTACGCCGCAGTACAGGATGTCCCCTGCCTGCTGATTGCGATAGATGTTTTCCTTGCAGTAGGCGTAATACTCGAAGCTGCCGTAATGATCGAGATGTTCCTCGAACAGATTCAGCAGCACGGCAATATGCGGTGCATAATGGTTATACTCCAGCTGATGCACGCCGATTTCCATCGCAATCACCGTGTCCGGTGTGATTTGCTCGTAGAGGTCGGCGGTCGGAATGCCGATATTGCCGCCGAGTACCGACGGAATTTCTGCCGCTTGCAGAACATGATACAGCAAAGAGGTGGTTGTCGATTTGCCCTTTGTGCCGGTAATGCCGATGCACTGCCTGCCGTATGCCGCCAAAAACAGCTCCGTCAGCGAGGTGACTCGGCAACACAGCTCCGAAGGCTGCCGTGTCAGCACAATACCCGGACTCTTGAATACCACATCATACTGTTCCATCGCCTGCTGATAGTCTGCGCCGATGTGCAGCGTCACGCCATCGGGGGCATCTGCAATCGGATTTTGGTCGGCGATGCCGAGTGCCGCATAGTCCTCTGCTTGCAGTAAACGGCGATATACGGCTCTGCCCTCTCTGCCATAGCCCAGCATCAAAACCCGTTTGCCGCTGACCCATTCTCTCAGAATCTTCAACAGCATGCCGTCACTCCGTTTCCCACAGCATCGCTGCACCCTCGGAACGAATTTGCAGCACATGACAGCATTCCGCTCCCATGCCCGCATTCATGGCTTCGCAGAAAGCGTCACAGATGCCGAGCGGCACATATGCCTGAATCGTACCGGCAAAGCCGCCGCCATGCACACGGTATGCGCCCTTGCCATCGAGCAGATGCGCACACAGCCCCAATGCGATTGCAACTGCCTGCTGTTCGCTGCCGTCTGCACGGATATTTTGCAGGTTCGCAACCGAAGATTCACCTGATGCCTTCACCAGTCGGAGATATACGTCAAACCGATGTGCTTCCAATGCCGCAACCTGTTCGCCAACACGGGCATTGTCCGCAAAGAAGTGCATTGCCCGCAGCACCGCACGATCGCCACAGGCTCGGCGCAGCTTCGGCACTGCCGTCCAGAACGCTGCCTCGTCAACTTGACGCAGAACCTCCTTGCCGAGTGCTGCTGCCACCGAACGCATTTCCCGTGGGATTGCGGCATAGGCATCGGTCAGGTCGGCATGGTCGGCGCCGCTGTCGATGATGCAGAGCGCATAGCCCTCTTTCGCCAGATCGAGTGTGACCTGTCGGTAGGACGGTTTCCTCGGTTCGGCAAAGTCAATCGCTACCACGCCGCCCAGCGCACATGCCATCTGATCCATCAGACCACAAGGCTTGCCGAAATACTGATTCTCCGCATACTGCGCAATCATCGCAAGCTCTGCCGGAGAAAATGCACCGTTCGCATAGAACGTATTGCAGATTTTGCCAAGCATGACCTCAAAGGCCGCCGATGAGGACAGTCCGCTTCCCTTCAGCACATTCGAGGTCGTGTAGGCAACAAAACCGCCCACCGGATAGCCCAGTTCCCGAAACCGTGCCGCCGTGCCGCGCAGCAAGGCAATGGACTGCTCCGATTCAGACGGGTGAATGTCCAAATCCACCGCTGCCATGACATCCTCCGGATAACCCTCCGATTTGACGCAAAGCTTGCCGTCCTCGGTCGGTGCGGCAATTGCAATGATGTCCAGACTGATACCGCCCGCCAGCACACAGCCGTGCTGATGGTCGGTATGGTTGCCGCCAAGCTCCGTTCTGCCGGATACCGAAAAAATGCAGATATCCCGTTCGCCATACTGTGCACGGAAGCCCTGCAATGCGGACAAAATGCGTTCCCGATACGGTAAAATGGCATTGCCCTTGCAGCCGTACCAACGGCTTAATCGGCTGTCATATGCGCCGGAACGCAGCTGTGCTTCACATGAGGAGATAGAATGTAACTGCTCCATGATACTTGCCCCCATTCTACAATTGCATACTATCTCCATTATAGCTGATTACAAAAGAAATCGCAAGTGAAATTTGGCTTTTTGTATATAGTTTCCAAAAACGTATCCGTCCATATCCTTTCTTTTGCCGCAAAAAAGCCGTGCCTGCATGATTCCATGCAGACACAGCCGTTTTCCTTACCAGCCAAGCCATTCCTTGATATATGCAGTCAGCTTGTCTGCCGCCTTCTGATGGGTTTTCGCAGACGGATGCCAGTCTACCGCAATGCCGTCCTCCTGCGACTGCACGTCAAACCAAAGCGTACTGATGTTGGTATCGCCGGTTTCTGCGGTGTACTGCTCCACTGCCGCTTTGATGCCCTGACAAAGTGTCTGTCCCATGATGCCGAGTGTACACAGAATCGGCGCATCCGGATTTTTCTCCCGCACCGTTTTCAGGAATGCGACATACCCTGCCGTAAATTCCTTCTGCTTTGTCGAATCGCTGCCCGTGTAGGAGGCATCGTTCGTGCCGAGATTGATCACAACCAAATCCGGCTGCGTGCCAAAATCCCATGTCTGCTCCTGCAATTTCTTGCCGCCAGAGAATGTGCCGTACGAGAACCCAATCTTGTCATAGTACGGCGGAACGAGCTGGTTTGTATTCAATTTGCCGCCGGTCGTATAGCCGGAAATGATGCCATGACCGCTGTAACTGACCAGACTGCAATCTGCATCAAGCTGCTGTGCCGTGCGATAGGCATATGCCTTGGTCGCATCCTCCGTCAGTGTTTGGAATCCGCCGCCGATTTCCTCCTTGTCCACGCCATAGCCACAGGTAATCGAATCGCCGATGAACTCAATGAGATGTGCCTTGCGCTCGGTCGGCGTAACCGCAGAGCCGTTCACCACAATATCCCGAACGCCCATCAACGAATGCGCACTCTCCGACAACTTGATAACCTTGACCGTTACCGGCGTATCGGCTGTGCCCTCCCAGACCGTTACCGTTTCCTCCGCCTTGTTGACCTGTGCATCCTTCACACGCTCGCCGTTGACCTCAATTGCATACCGTGCCGCAGCGGTTTCCCCTGCCGAATAGGTGGAGTCTCCCACAAGCGTCAGCTCGCATTTCGTGCCGGTCACCGTGAATGATACACCGCTGCCGGATAAGCCAAACCACAGCGTCTTTGTTTCCGGTTCATAGTAGGTGCGGCCCATCTGCTGCACATATTCTGTTGTTGCAGGACAAATCAATTCCGCTGCTCCCTTCCCCGTCAAACTGTCCAGCTTCAGCTGAACCATGTCCATGCCATTCAGCTTGCCGTCCCCGTTGCGGTCGAGTGCCTGCTGTTCCCTTGGGGTCAGCGTTTCCTCGTTGTCGAGATAGCGTGCCAACTGCTCGGTCTGCGGACTGTCTGCCAATGCCCAACATACACCTGCGCCAATTGCCGCAGCCGCAATCACCGCACAGGCAATGAGAATTCCCTTTTTCATATTGCGCCTCCTGCTCCCTCATGATACATGACCACACTAAGGCAACACCGCACAAAGCCCACCTGACGGCTTTGTACGCCATCTGCTTTCGCTTTTTCCACCATATTTCACAAAAATGCTCGAGAATACACAGAGTATTCTCTGCGCTTTTTGTTTCATCTGAAGAAAAAATCGACTGCGCATCTGACGCACAAGCTTTGTGCGGTGTCGCCCTAAATTTATACTTCTTATTATAGCAAAAAACCTTGAAAAATGCAAACGGATATGATATAATAATCATGATTCGTTGCGACGAATGGGAAAGGGGTGATTCCGTGAATTCACAGCAGGTTTTGTATGTGCTGACCGTCGCAGAGCAGAAAAGCATCTCTCGTGCGGCACAGCTGCTCTATGTCACACAGTCCTCGCTCAGCCAGAGCATCAAGAATATCGAAAAACAGCTCGGTCTGACGCTCTTTGACCGCTCGATATCGCCGATTGCGCTGACAGCCGCCGGTGAGATTTACGTTGCCTATGCGCAACGCTTTCAGGCGCTCGAGGATGAGCTGCAAAATGCCCTCTCCGACTGCGCCGCCCTCAAACGGGGTTCGCTCAAAATCGGTGCATCGCCGTTTCGGATTCACTGTATGCTCGCCGACAGCATCGCCGCCTTTCGACAGCAATATGCCGGCATTCAAATCACCCTCCATGACGAGGATTGGCTGACGCTCCAAACCATGCTCCAGAAAGGTGAACTGGATTTGGTCATGGGTACCGGCGATTACGATGCTGCAAAAATTCAATGCGAACCGCTCGCACAGGAGCGGATATTCCTCGGCGTATCGCCCGACCATCCCTTCATCAAACGCTGCCATGCAACACCGCTCTCCGCAGACGATATCCGGCAACCGGGCTGGACACTGCTCGAGGCAACGCCTGTTTCTTGGGATATGCTCGCCGATGAGCCGCTGCTGATCCCCCAAGACCCCGAATTCGGTGAACCGCTGTTGCATGCCATTTGCGGTATGCGAAAGCTGCGCCGTTCGCCGATGCACATTCATACCGTCGATACCGCATTTGCATTCGTCATGGCGAATATGGGCATTGCACTGCTGCCCGACTCGATGATTCGATTCGGCAATTTCAAAAGCCATCCGCTGTATTTTGCATTGCCGGAATCGGATTCCGTGCGTACGATTCAGCTCTATTACCGTATGCAGACCTATCAATCGCAGGCGGCACTTGCCTATGTACAATGTCTGCACCGCCTGATCGATATCGGCACTTGGTGTACCGGTCATGCACAGCCTTGACGCATTCGCAAGCGCTGCTGTCCTACAGCTTGACCGTACCGGCAGGCTCTTTGCCGCTTTGCAAAAGCCGCAGCTGCATATCGCCGTTTTGGGCGGATCGGTTTCCTATGGCTACACGCTGACGCAAGCCGTGCAGCCCTATCCCGAACGCATTGTCTATCCCATGCCGCACACCATACGCTCGTTTGCCGCTGCCGGTACCGATGCACTGATGGGACAGTATCTCACCGAACGCTATCTCGCCGACAACCCGCCGGATTTGGTCTTTGTCGAATATGCGGTCAACCAAATGCCGACCCGCAGTCCGTCCATTGCCTATGAAAGCCTATTGCGGCGGCTGCTATCCTTCCCGACAAAACCTGCGGTCATTCCCATTATGTGCTGTATGCAAAACGGTGCATCCGCGGCTGCCGTACTCAACCGCATCTGCGAGACCTATGGTTTGCCGCTGATTTCGATTGCCGATGGCCTGCGCACCATTCCGTGGGACGCTTACAGCGATGATACCGTACATCCCAATGACTCGGGGCATGCGCATATCGCCGCTGCCGTTCAGCTTCTGCTGCAAAACACCGTCCGACCGCTGCCCGAACGCGCCCTGCCGCAGCCTATGCTCGGTGCGGAGCTGCTCACCTGTCTGCCCATGGATATCCTCACGGGCGGTTTGCGGCAGTCCTCGCCCTATTTGCAGCTGTTTGCCGATGACGATGCCGTGTTGCTGACGCCGGACTATCCCACGCTTGCCTTTGCCGTATCGGGACAGGCAGTCTTGCTCTGCTACCGGCAATCTGCCGATGTCGATACTGCCAATGCTATCCTCACCATCAATGGGCATTCGCCCACTTCCATACATGCCCGTGTGCTTTCAGGCTGGGGCAATCCGATGCTATGCCGGATTCCGCTGCCTGCCGGCACACATACCGTGCAGCTCTCACCGGACAGCTGTGATGGCAGGTTTCTGCTCTGGGGACTTGCCGTTTTCCCATAGAAGGAGGTTCTATTGTGATTCCGCTTTCTGCTCGTTTGCTCTGTATCGCTTCCCTCGTCAGGGGCAATTTCGTCTGCGATATCGGAACAGACCATGCGCTTTTGCCCGCCTACCTCATCCTCTCCGGTCGTTGTGATCAGGCGATTGCAACCGATATCAAGCCCGGTCCGCTTAACAGCGCAAAAAGTACGCTCGCCAAATATCGGATTTCCCATGCTGTTACGCTCAAACAGTGTAACGGTCTTGAAGCCGTCTCCCCCAAGGGCATTACCGATGTGGTCATTGCCGGTATGGGTGGTGAATCCATTCGAGATATCCTCTCTGCATCCTGTGCAGCATGGGTACGCAATGACGTCAATCTCGTGCTTCAGCCGATGAGCAAGCCGGAAGTGCTTCGGCAGTGGCTCTGCGAAAACGGCTTTGCCATCCGCAAGGAGCTGCCCGTGCGAGATGCCCATATCTACTCCGTCATGCAGGTGGCATACACCGGTACGATCACCGAACCGTCTGCTCTCGCCTGCTATGTCGGCAAGCTGCGTCACTCCGATATCTTGACCAAAACCTATGTCGCCGGCATTCAGGAACGCCTGCATGCCCGTTTGCAGGGACTCGACCAGTCCAATCAATTCGAGGAAGCTGCCGAAACCCGTGCGCTCATTGATGCCATCAACCACTGGATTGTAACCGGAAAGGAATTGTCATGACGGTACAGGAAATTCTGAATCAAATCGAACAATCTGCGCCCTTTGCGTTGCAGGAATCCTATGATAACGCCGGGTTGTCGGTCGGCGATCCGCACCAAACGGTCACGCATATCCTCCTGACGGTCGATATTACCACTGCGGTCGTGCAGGAGGCGATCGAATGCGGCGCAGATCTCATAGTCGCACATCATCCCGTGATTTGGTCACCACTACGTGTCGTATCCGCAGAATCGCCCGTCGGTATGATGCTCCGCCACGGCATTGCTGCGATCTGTGCGCATACGAATGTCGATGCTGCCGCTTCGGGTCTGAATGCCTATGTCGGTATGCAAATGGCACGGGAAATCGCACTCCAAATGCCCTTTTTCCCACTTTTGCCCAAGGCAGACGGTGCGTCCGTCGGGCATTATGCCAACTGTGTTGACCCGGTTGCACCTGCCATACTCCTTCATACACTGCAACGAATTTTCGCCTGTCCGGATATCCGATACCATATCCCCTGTGATAAATCCATTCGCCGGATCGCATGGTGTACCGGCAGCGGCGGCGATTTGCTCGCAGATGCCAAGCGTGTCGGGGCAGATGTCCTCATCACCGGCGACTGCAAGCACAGTGTTTGGATGGAGGCGCATAACCTCGACTGCGCCCTCATCGACTGTGGCCATTTCTATACCGAAAAGCCGGTCATCAGATGGTTCGCCGAATGTCTCGAACCGTTGACGGACAGGCTCATCCTGACGGTTTCCGAAATCGGCAGTCAGCCCGCCTATCAAACGCTTACGTTGGGAGGTTGAACCATGCTCGAAGCCCTATTGCAATTTGCATTGAAGCTCTGTCCGAAGCCCCTGCAAACGCTCTGGTATAAGTACGAAAGCGTGTGGCGGTACTGCTACTACGGCGCATGGACGACGCTGCTCTCCATTCTCACGAAACTTGCCGGACAATGGCTCTTTGGGCTGGCGGGATTCAGCATGGAGCAGAAAATCCCAAACAGCCTAAACACTGCGATCTCTTGGCTCATCTGTGCGACCTTTGCGTTTGTCGTCAACAAAAAATATGTCTTTCACAGCGAATCCACCGAAAAGCAAGACCTCTTCCATGAGATTACAACCTTCTTTGGCGCACGAGGTCTGACCTTCTTCCTCGAATGGGCGATCATGCTCATAACAACCACCATCTGGCATTGGAATTACACGCTGATGACCGTCCTCGTGCAGTTCATTATCCTCGCACTCAACTACATCTTCAGCAAGCTGGTCGTATTCAAAAAAGGCAAGACTCCGAAGCATTCTTCACAAACATAAAAGAACACCGTACAGCCATGCAAAGCTGTACGGTGTTTGATTTATGCTTATGCGGATTTTTCGCTCATGCGGCGGACGATGGTTTGGTAGATTTTCTCGTCTACCTCAATCAGGGCACGCTTCTCATCCCGGAACTTGACAGCAAGTGTGAAAATCCCTTTCAGCTGGTTTGCAGGCGTCGCATGAAACCGCACCTTTTGCAGACAGCCCGGGTCAAGTGCTCCGGTCAGCAACAGTGAATTGCCCGAACGAATCATATCCTCCGTCAAAACCTCATACCGCACAACGGTATCCGGCGCAAAGCGCACATCCTCTGCTTTCTTCATTGTGCCGGAAATGTAAGCGCAGGTCGCTGACATACGGAAAATACGACAGCCTGCATAGTCTCCGGCAAGCACCATATTTCTTGCTGATGCCATCACAAATCCCTCCTGTTAATTTCGGTACAACAGCAATCCGACACGGTCATCATGCCTGTTTCCAGTATAACACAGATCTCAGAAAATGTCAAGTATCTGTGCACATTTTATTTCAGATTTGTGAAGTGTGGCAAAGTTGTAGTGAAAGGATTGCGAATAGCAGACTTAAGGCGACACCGCACAAAGATTGTGCGTCAGATGCGCCGTCGATTTTTTTCGTCAGATCAAACAAAATGCACAAGGAATACTTTGGGTGTCCCTAAACATTTTTTTGAAATTACGATTGCCGGACTCTTTCATTGGTATCCATATTACCGTCAAAATCCGTCATCGCTGTTTCCTGCTTAATATTGTAAATAAATTCTCCTATATCTTTACCGATTCTTGTGCCGGCACAAACAGAAAAGATTATACAAAAAACAAGTATCATAATGCCAACGCCGATCAATACCCTTTTTTATTTATCTCCATATGGAATTTACCCTCTTTCCTTGACTGTATCTATATCAGACAATGCCGCACAAAGCGTCGAGCCGCTGCGATAAACCGGTGGAGAATTACGCTAATTGCAAATACACAAATATTTGTGCGGTGTTGCCTTAAGTTTTGCGGAACGATCGTGTGCCCCGTTTCTCTGCATACATCCGTTCATCGGCTTTGCCGAGAATGCTCTGAAACGATTTCTCATCTTCAATCACACCCGAACTCGCTCCAATGGAAACCGTAACCGAATAGGGCTTCCCCGCCGTCCGATTCACAATTTCGATATGAGAGAAAATCCGATCGATCAACTCATCTCCCGATGGTGTATCGCCCGTCATGACAAAGATAAACTCGTCTCCGCCGTATCGAAACGCTTCGGCCAATTCGCCTGCCTGTGCCAGTGCTTTCACATTCCGAAACGCATTCGCCGTTGTGATGAGCGCAAAATCACCCTCAATATGTCCAAATGTATCATTGATGTATTTCAGCTTGTTCAGGTCGCCTACCAAAATCGTAACCTTCGTGCCATGAACCCAATTCATGCCGAATTCGTCAAAGCTCAAGCGATTGCCAATGCCTGTCAGCGCATCCGTACCCGCATTGCGGCGCATGATCTCGCTGTAAATTTTCAGATTGTGACGCAGCCGAAAGCTTTCGAGCGCATTGTTCAAATTCCGTATCCACGCCCGAAAGCATCTATCATAAACGATAGGCTTATCGCCATAGCTCACTGCCGCATACCCAAAGCATCGATCATAGAAATGCAGCGGTGCAAAGTATACTGCCGCCGGATGATTCCGCTCTTCGCCAAGCCATGGCAGCATCTCCGTCAGCGGAAAGCTCTGACGATTGAAATCACCTGTGTACCCCCTACGAATCAGCCGCACATCCATCACATCCGAATAGCCCGTTTTGCGGTAGCCGGTGCGGTCATTCAATCTGCCCGCCCAATCCGGACACAAGCACATCGCAAACATTTCGATTTCCCCCAGCATAAATGTATGCGTATTGGTATGCTCGATGAAATCCTCAAAGCGCTCCTCCGAAATCAGCTGCTCGAGCATGAAATTGTACACCGAATAGAAATTCGACACAAAATTCATATCCATATGCTGATACGGCTGCCTATAACACTGCGGCGGTCGACACCCGCAGCTTTCATTCAGCAGCAGCCGAATCGGCATATCGGGCGGCGGCAGCACCGGATCGCCGAACATCTCCGCAATCGTATCCACCGCACGAATCGCTGCCTTTGCCGTTTCCAGCTTCGTACCGCTCAACGAAATATCATACTGCACCGATTCTGCCAAATCATGGCTCATCACTACAATATCATCGGGAATCTTCAATCCCCTCGCACGCAAAGCATCGCAAAGCCCTGCTGCCGGCTGAATCGAACAGCAAACCACTGCCTCATACTTCGGCTTACCATGCTCGACAATCTCATGGATAAAGCGTTCGCCGTCATCAAACCAAAATGTACCGTAAAATACCTGCATTTCCGTCAGACCGTGCGCTGCCATCGATTCCAAATAGCCTCTGGCACGATTTTCCGCATGAAAATGTCCCTTCTTACCGGTCAGCATTGCAATTTTCGTAAAGCCGTGCTGCTCGATCAGATGATCCGTAATCACATGAACCGATGCCGCATCATCCGCATTGATACAGGTAAAGCCATCGACCTGCATATCAATTGCAATCTTCGGTCCTTTGCATTTTTGTCGAATTTCCGCCAGCAAATGATCCGCCAAACCCGGAATTTGCAGCGTATCCGGTGCAATCATTGCTGCATCCAGCATATCATAATTCACCATATGATAAATGTTCGCTTCGCCGGTGCAATAGCGTTCTTCAACCTCCATACCCATGCCCTTGATGGACACCATGAAAATTGCCGCATCGTAGTTCATTGCAAACAACCGTTTTAACAATGCTGTAACCAAATCAGACTGATAGTAATCATCCGGCTGTGATAGAAAGATGCCAACCAATTTTCGTTGTTTGTTCATAGGACACCTCCTACATTTCTGTTGTCTATTTTATTGTACCATATTTCTGTGTATTTGTCAATATAAAATTGTGCGTAATTTTTGGTTGTCTATGCACATTCTCCGCTCTGCCGTCATATCCTACAACATGCAGCCCTCAACGGGCGCACAATTGCTTTGGGAAGGATGCGATCTGCAATGCCGACTATTTTTTTAAGCCCCTCGACACAGGAATGGAACGCCTATGTCACGGAGGGCAATAACGAAGAAAAGATGATGAACCGACTTGCCGATGCAATGGAACCGTATCTGCGTTCCAGTGGAATTGCCTATGTGCGCAATGACCCGATGCGCAATGTCAGCGGTGCCATTGCCGATTCCAACGCCGGATATTTCGATGCCCACGTCGCCCTGCACTCCAATGCCGCTCCGGAACAGTATGCCGGTATGCTGCGCGGCATCGATATCTATTTCTCTCCGGCAAGCATTCAGAGCGAACGGCTTGCCAATATCATTGCCAATAACCTCAAGGCGATCTACCCACTGCCGGCACAATCCGTTGCAAGACCGACCAGTCGGCTCGGTGAGGTCACACAGACACGAGCCGTTGCGGTACTCTGTGAACTGGGCTATCATGACAACATCGAGGATGCAACTTGGCTCGAAAACAACCTCGATGCCATCGCTCGTAACATCGTCATGTCCCTGACCGATTACTTCGGCATTCCATTCGTCGAGGCGCAGGAACCGCAGGCAGGTGTGGTCAGTACGCAGGGCACAAACCTCAATCTGCGCAGTTATCCCTCCCTCTACGGTACCATCATCGGGCAGATTCCCGACGGCACTCAGCTCGTCATAGACGGCAAAACCGGCAACTGGTATGTCACTCGTTATCAGGGCAAAACCGGTTATGTCAGTGCGGAATTCGTCAAGCTGTACTAACCTGTAACATAGCCCTGCCGTGCCATGGTATCGATGATTTGCCGGAAGATCGGAGCAGCAGTCCCGTTGCCCGATCCGCCGTTCTCCACAAAGACCGTCACCGCATACTCCGGCGCATCCAACGGAAAGAAACCACTCATCCACGCATGACAAAGTTCCTTGCCGTCAGCATCTTTCCTGCCGGTCTGTGCCGTTGAGGTTTTGCCGCCTGCGGTCGTGTACTGCGGTTTTCCGTTTGTCTGCTCGCTTTCGCTGAGTACGGAGCCCATCATCGTTTGCAATGTCATGGCGGTACTTTTTGAGATTGCCGTATGCGATTGCAGCTCGGTCGTTGGAAGAATCGTTTCACCGTCTTCGGTCAATCCCAATACCAAACGGGGCGTGCAATAGATGCCGTCATTGGCGATGCAGGCGGTCATGGCGGCTACCTGCAAAGGCGTCGCCAGGAGTTTTCCCTGCCCGAATGCGAGATTGGCTTTCTCTGCTTTGACGGCAAGCTCCGATTCCGATTGCAGATAGCCGGCTGCCGATGCAATCCCGTCCGCAAGTGGAATAGACTGTCCGAATCCGAGTTTTTCGGCAACCTGTCGCATATTGGAAATTGACAGCAATTGGCTGAGCGAAATAAAGTAAGGGTTGCAGGAAACTACAAGCGCATCGCTCATGTTCAGCAAGCCATGACCGCTGTGGTTATGGCAGCGAAACCGCTGCCCGTAAAGCATCGTTTCCCCGCAGCAGTCATACATATAATTGGGCGGGATATTCTGCTCAAGTGCCGTTGCTGCCACAACCAACTTGAACACCGAACCAACACTGTATGCACAGAGCGCACGATTGAGAAACGGCGCATCGGTGTCATCGAGGTAGGCGGCAAGATTGTCCGGATCATAGCACGGCTGACTCGCCATCGCTACAATCTCTCCCGTCTGCACATCCAATACGACCGCTGCTGCCGGTAATTCCGTCCCTTCGGCAAGGGCTGTTTCAGTAATTTGCTGAATGTTCCCATCTAAGGTTGTAACAATGCCGCCGCCAATTGCACCATCGATCGCTGCACTCGTATCCCGTCCGGGCAACGCCGTTCCAACCGCATCCACATCAAACCACACCTGCGCCGTCACATCACAGCTTTGCAACCATGCGTCATACGCTCGTTCCAACCCTGCTACACCCTCGCCGTTTTGCCGATACCCGATCAAATGCTGTGCCGGCTGCTTTCCAACCGTATTTTTCCGTATATCGAAGAGCTGCACATTCGGATGTGCAACCGTTTCTCCGTTAATGCTGCAAAGAAACGGATTTCCCTGTTGCAGCTGCTCCTCAAGCTTTTGCTTGTCCTGCACAGCTGCATAAATCGATGCAATGGCGTCGGGCGACGGATTGACAACAGCGATGCGCTGCGTTTCCCGATTGGTCAGCGGCTGCATATTTCCATCATAGATCGTGCCCGTCGCAATGGATACAGTCATACGCCGACTCCCTTGCTGCTGTCCTGCACGCAATGCCATATCACTGCGCTGAATCCGTATCAGCTGTGCCACAAGCATTCCGATGCCGACCACCATCGCCAAACTGACTGCCTGCAGCCGACGAATTGCACACATTCGCATATCTACGCCCCCTTTGATGAGAGTATCCCACCAAATGGCAAAAAAATACGCACCTGTCCGAAAACAGGTGCGCTGTTGTCATAGAATCAAAAGTCAAACGAACCGGAAAGGTAATCGTCGTTCACGACATAGTATACCATGCCTTCGCCGGCATTGAGGTAAACATTCAGCGAGGTGATGTCTGTTGCATCATTGCCCTTGGAAACCCAATCAGCTTTCGCACGGGCAACCAGATCATCTGAAGTTGCATCCTTGCCCGCCAACTGAATCACAACCTTCGTTGCAGCAGTCTTGCAACGGGTCTTCTTGGCAGTCGGTGCAGTCTCTTCCTTCTTCGCAGCAGCCTTGCGGGTACGACGTGCAGGCTTCTCCTCCGTTGCAGCTACAGCCGGTGAAACCGTATCCACAACCAACGGAATCGTTTCTACAGCCGGAGTGCTTCCCGCCTCAGTCTTCTTCTTCGTGGTAGCCATAACATTTCCTCCTTGTTGACTTACGCTTCCGGATTCAGTGCGTCCTTCAGGGACTTACCTGCCTTGAAACTCAGTGCCTTGCAAGCCTTGGAACGCATCTTCTCCTTCGTGCGGGGATTGATGCAGTCCTTCTCCGGACGCTCACGGACTTCAAACGTGCCGAAACCGGTAATGGAAACCTTTTCGCCGGCAACCAGTGCCTCGGTCAGCGTGTCCAGCACCAGGTTCAGGTACTTTTCTGCTTCCTTCTTGCTCGGGCATTCTTCTTTTGCAGCAATCGCAGCAATGAGATCTGTTTTTTTCATGGAAATTCCTCCTCATATTTCATCTCACGTATTAATTATATATCGAAAATAAGCGTTTGTCAATTTGTTTCCGATATTTCAGACTTTTTCATTAGAAACCATATGATACAACAAGAAATTTGGCGAAAATAACCTATGGCTTAGCCACTTTTTCGGCATATCAGAGCATGGTCGCACGCAAAGTATCTCCCGAGAGCGGAGAGAGATATGCCGGCGGTACATCAAAGACAGTCTTGCAGCCAAAGCTGCCTTCTGCCGCAAACCGTGCAACCGCTCTTGCAAATGCAACCAGAACATTGGTCGTGAACTCAGGGTTGGAGTCAAGCTTCAGGCTGTACTCGATGAGGTGCTTATGCTCGCCGTTCTCACCGCTCACGCCGCTGCGCATGACAAAGCCGCCGTGCGGAATCTCGCTGTGATTTGCCTTCAGTTCCTCCTCGGAGATAAAATGCACCACGGTGTCATACTCCGCAAAGTAGTTCTCCATCGTGCGAATGTCGTGCTCGATCTTGGCAAGGTCTGCACCCGGCTTTGCCACAACAAAGCACTCCCGCAGATGCTTCTGACGGGTCGTCAGCTCCGGCTGCTCACCATTGCGCACCGCATCCATTGCAGCCTGAATCGGGATCGTATACTGTCTTGCGTCCTGCACGCCCTCTACACGACGAATTGCATCCGAGTGTCCCTGGCTGATGCCCTTGCCCCAGAAGGTATAGTCCTTGCCATCCGGCAGAATGCAGTTGCCGTACAGACGTGCCAGCGAGAACATACCCGGATCCCAGCCGCAGGAAATCAACGCAGTGTGATTGGTTTCGTTGGCAGCAGCGTTGACTGCCGTGAAATGCTCCGGAATACATGCGTGGGTGTCAAAGCTGTCCACCACATGAAACCACTTCGCAAGCGTCGGTGTCTGCTGAGGCAGGTCGGTTGCCGAGCCGCCGCAGAGAATGACCACATCGGCTTCATTCCGATGCTGCTCGAGCGTGTCATAGGCGTAAACCGGTACATCTGCGGTCTTGGGTTGCAGAGATGCCGGATCACGGCGGGTGGCGATAAATGCCGGTTTCATATCCGGATTGCTCCGAATGGCAAGCTCAACACCTCGTCCCAGATTGCCGTAGCCGACAATTCCAATACGAATCGTATCCATATTTTTTCCTCCTGTTTTGGGATTAGTATTATTATATCCGCTTTTGCACCATTTGTCAAGGTCTCAAGCCAAATTTGCACGAATTATTTTCCAAAAACACAAAAATGAACAATTCCGAACCATTCCCGTATCCAGTAAGTCGGCACCAGATACCATGAAGTCTTTGCCGAAACCGGATAACAGGCGGTCAAACCCTCTTTTGCTGCTATGCGCTGTGCACGGAATTGGTGAAAACCATCCGTTGCCAGATAGATGTCACCGGTAATGCCCTGCTCCGTGAGTATTTCCTTGGAAAAGCGGATGTTTTCCGAGGTCGAGGTGGATCTATCCTCCTGTATGATGCGGGACTTGTCTATGCCCAGCGCTTCCAGCTCTCGTGCCATGCAGGCAGCCTCTGAAATCTCCTCATTGCTGCCCTGCCCACCGGATACAATCACCATCATCTCCGGATTCGCTTCCAAGACTTCGTATGCCGCACGAATGCGGCGGGACAGCATTAGGCTCGGCTGTGTGCCATTGACCTTGCAGCCCAGTACGATCATAGCTTTGGGCGTTTGCTCGGGCTGTTTGTATGCGCCATGGAGCATAAAGCCGCTCAGCACGATACACAGCAGAATCCCCGACACAAGACAAATGCCAATGATCGTTGTCATAATGCGTCCCCATCGGTGCGTGCGCAGGACTTGCAGCTGTGCCGTCAGTGGATGATACCACAGCGACCCGGCAAACACGCAGAGCGATGCCGCCAACCCGAACAGATTGCCGGCATTGACAATCCCAAGCAGCATCGGCATCGCAAACAATATCGCAAATGCCGCCGCAATCAGACAAATGACCAGACGTACAAAAGACATGTCAATCCCCTGCATATGCCTTGAGTGCCTCGGCAAGCTGTGCCGGACAGGAGGTGGGCTTGTGACCGCAGCGAATACCATCGAGTCGGCGAATCACCTCGTCCACCTTCATATCCTTCACCAATGCTGCAACACCTTGACTGTTGCCATGGCAGCCGCCGATAATCTCAACGTTCTTGACGGTATCGCCGTCCAGTTCGATGCGCATTTTTCTGGCACATACGCCACGAGGGGTATATTCAAACGTCATGGAAAACTCCTTTCAATGATCGGAACAGATGCGTGCCACGCCATCGGTAATCGCTGCCGCTGCGACTGCTTCCGCAACCGATGCCGATACCTGCTCGCCAAACGGATTCGGGATCACGCATTCCGGCGACAGCTCGTTCTCCGACACGCAGCCGGCAATTGCCATCGCTGCCGCATGCTTCATGCCCTCGGTGATGCGAGAGGCACGAACGGATAATGCTCCCTTGAAGATACCCGGAAATGCCAGAACATTGTTGATCTGGTTCGGGAAATCACTGCGGCCCGTGCCGACAACATAGGCACCGGCTGCCAGTGCATCCTCCGGCATGATCTCCGGAACCGGATTCGCCATCGCAAAGACAAATGCCTTCTCCCGCATCGACTTGACCATATCCTGCGTCACCAGATTCGGCTTCGACACACCGATGAAGGCATCTGCGCCGTTGAGTGCCTCCGCCAGACCGCCGCGGACGTGGTCACGGTTCGTGCGCTTGGAAAGCTCGGTCAATGCCTCCGAAGAGAGCTTATCGCCCTCGCAGACAATGCCCTTGGAATTCAGCACCAGAATATCCTCCACGCCGATCGTGAACAGCATATTCGCAATCGCTACACCGGCTGCGCCTGCACCATTGATGACCACACGCAGGTCGCTCAGCTGCTTGCCTGCTAGCTTTGCCGCATTCATCATCGCTGCCGCCGTCACCACTGCCGTACCGTGCTGATCGTCGTGGAATACGGGAATATCGACCGCAGCCTGCAATTTCTGCTCGATCTCAAAGCAGCGGGGTGCAGAGATATCCTCCAGATTGATGCCGCCAAAGCTGCCCGCAATCAACGATACCGCATGGACGAACTCATCCGGATCTTTCGAGTTCACACAGAGCGGAATGGCATTTACGCCTGCAAATTCACGGAACAGCGCACATTTGCCCTCCATCACCGGCATCGATGCCAACGGACCGATATCGCCAAGTCCCAGTACCGCTGTGCCATCGGTGATGACGGCAACGAGATTATTGCGGCTCGTCAGGTCATACGAGAGGGACGGATTCTTCTGAATCTCCAAACAGGGTCTTGCTACGCCGGGCGTGTAGGCGATGGACAGTGCCTCCTGATCCTTGATCGACACACGAGAAATCACATCGAGCTTGCCGCCCCATTCCAGATGTGCCGCCAATGCTTTTTCCATAATATCCATTTGCGTATTCTTCCTTTCCGTGAAAACGGGTTGTCCGCATTCACATATGATACTTTACTATTATATCACAATTCTACATCCAATGCAAGAATTTTTCACGCACAGCTGCCGTAAAAATCCCCTGCAAATGGTTGCATTCTCTCTGAAAATGTGCTATAATATAAAAGTATGTCAGGATTACAATTTCATTTGGAGGGATTTCATTTGACTATGCAGGACGAGATTCGGCGCAGACGGACCTTCGCCATCATCTCTCACCCCGACGCCGGTAAAACCACACTCACCGAAAAGCTGCTCCTCTACGGCGGTGCAATTGCCCTCGCCGGTACGGTCAAGGGTAAGAAAAATACCCGCCATGCCGTCTCCGACTGGATGGAAATCGAAAAGCAGAGAGGTATTTCCGTCACCTCTTCCGTCATGCAGTTTGAATACAACAACTGCTGCATCAATATCCTCGACACCCCCGGTCACCAAGACTTCTCCGAGGATACCTACCGTACCCTCATGGCAGCCGATGCCGCTATCATGGTCATTGATGCCTCCAAGGGTGTCGAGAACCAGACCCGGAAGCTGTTCAAGGTCTGCGTCATGCGCCATATCCCCATCTTCACCTTCATCAACAAGATGGACCGTGAGGCCCGCAATCCCTTTGACCTGCTCGAACAGATCGAACGGGAACTCGGCATCAAAACCTATGCTGTCAACTGGCCCATCGGTTCGGGCAAGGAATTCCGTGGTGTTTTCGACCTCGAAACACGCCATATCCTCTCCTTCGAGGCCAATAACGGACAGCATACCGTTTCCAAAACCGAAGTCTCTCCCGATGATCCGCAGTTGGCAGAGCACATCGGCAAACAGAATCATCTTCAGCTTGCCGAGGACATTGAACTGCTCGATGGTGCTTCCGAGGACTTTAACCTCGAAGCCATTCAATCCGGTACGCTCTCGCCGGTATTCTTCGGTTCGGCACTCACGAATTTCGGTGTTGAGCCGTTTCTCAAGCGGTTTTTGGAGTTGACGCCGCCGCCGCTGGCACGTATCGCAAACGGCATAGAGATTTCGCCCTTTGATGAGAGCTTCTCGGCATTCGTGTTCAAGATTCAGGCGAATATGAACAAGGCGCATCGAGACCGTGTGACCTTCCTGCGCATCTGCTCGGGACAGTTCCGACGGGATATGGAAGTCTATCATGTGCAGGGCAACAAGAAAATGCGCCTCTCACAGCCCCAGATGATGATGGCGGAAAACCGTGAGGTCATCGATGAGGCCTATGCCGGCGATATCATCGGTGTGTTCGATCCGGGTATCTTCTCCATCGGCGATACCATCTGTGCGCCCGGCAAGCAAATCTGCTTCGAGGGCATCCCGACCTTCGCACCCGAGCATTTCGCCCGTGTGCGCCACAAGGATACCATGAAGCGCAAGCAGTTCGTCAAAGGTGTCATGCAGATTGCGCAGGAGGGTGCGATCCAGATTTTCCATGAGCCGGACAGCGGTATGGAAGAGGTCATTGTCGGCGTGGTCGGTGTACTGCAATTCGAGGTGTTCGAGCACAGAATGCGCACCGAGTACAATGTCGAAATCATTCGGGAATCGCTCGGCTATCAGTATATCCGTTGGATCGGCGGCATCTCGACCGATACCAAGCCAAAGCTCATCATCAGTGAAGATACCAAGCTCGTGCAGGATTTCCGTGACCAATATCTCCTGCTCTTTACGAGCGAATGGAATATCCGTTGGGCACTCGAGCGCAACGAGGGATTGGAGCTGCTTGATTTCAGCAAGAACTAAGGCGACACCGCACAATCAAACACCGCACAATGCGTTCGTTTGCATTGTGCGGTGTTTATTTGCTTATTGCATCAGGCGTGCCAAAGTCTCACAGAGTGCCTTGAAATCAATCGGCTTCGAGATATGCGCATTCATGCCTGCGGCTGTGGTTGCAGCAATGTCCTCGGCAAACGCATTCGCCGTGACCGCAATGATCGGTATGGTTTCCGCATCCGGACGCTCCAGGGCGCGAATCTGCTCTGCCGCACCGCAACCATCCAGCTTCGGCATCTGCATATCCATCAGAATCGCATCGAGTTCAAACGGCTGCGATTCGCTGAACTTCGTCACCGCTTCCTCGCCATTCCATGCCTGCACAATCGTCACTCCATGCTTGCGCAGCATTTCCGTTGCAATCTCCATGTTGATCAGATTGTCCTCGGCAAGCAGAATTTTCCTTCCCTGTAACGAAATCGTATCAGCCTTCTGCGGTTTGGAAACCGTTTCGGACGGCTCATCGGTCGATGCAAAGGGAATGGTCAATGTGAAGGTCGTGCCCTCTCCCACTGCACTCTCGACATAGATTTGCCCGCTCATCTCCGTAACCAAGCTCTTGACAATCGGCATACCAAGACCCGTGCCGGTGATGGGACGGCTTGAGAATCGTGGTTCTCTCGAATACGGTTCGAACAGCTGCGGCAGATATGCCTCGGACATACCAATGCCCGTATCGGATACCGTCAGTCGATAGGGTGTGCGGCCCGGACCTTCCAGCTCTTCCAGCGTAACAGTAATGCTGTCACCCTTGTCGGTAAACTTGAAGGCGTTTGAAATCAGGTTATTGAGAATCTGGTGAATGCGCATCGGATCGCCCATCACATGGCGATGCCGGATGTGATGCGAGAATGTAAACTGCTTGCCCTCGGTTTCTGCCATAACCGTAAAGTTTGCGATACCCGTTTCAATCGTCTGCACCAGATCGATATGCTGATTGTTCAGCACCACCTTGCCCTGCTCCATGCGTGACATATCGAGGATATCGTTGATCAAATCGAGCAGCTGCTTACCCGAAAACCGTATCTTTTCGACATATCCGTGTACGGCTTCACAATCGCCCTTATGCTCGAGTGCCAGCTTCGACAGACTCAGAATCGCATTGAGCGGTGTGCGCATATCGTGGCTCATGTTGCTGAAAAATGCCTGCTTGGTTTTCTCGCTGCGAATGGCGTTGTGCATCGCATTCTGCAGGAGTTCTCGCTCTTGCATCTGTGCCCGCATCTTTTGATCGACATCTCGGAAACACAGTACAACCTCATCATTGTCAAGGTCTGCGTCAAACAGCACCTGTACATTCACCCATCGATAGGTATCGCCGAACAGCCGCTCAAAATCACCGCCGTAATAGGACAGATTCTGTGCTACCAGCTTGCGAATATGTGCCGCCGAAAAGCTCTCGACAAATTCCGTCTGCACATCCTCTTTCAGCACATGGATAATTGTTTGCAAAAATTCCGGATACGATCCGGTTTCCGGCAGCTTGGATTTCATGTACTCCGAGCCTTTGATCATTTCGTAGGTGTCATCCCGATAGTTGATGCGGTACACGGCATAAAACTGCTTGCCCAGTACCGCAACCGTTTCCGCTGCCCGCTCAACCTTTCTGTCAAGCCGATAGTTGCGAATACTGAAATACAACAAAATTAAGTAAAACGGAATCAGCACAAGCAGAAATGCCAGCGAAAAATCGTGCAGCTGATTGAGGGACGCAAGCGGTACTGTGACATATACATCCCAGCCAACCTTTGAAACCGATGTGTGATAAATGCCCTGCTCTGCGCCATCGGCATCGGTGACCTCGCCGACATAGGCTGCATCGGGCGTTTCCTGCACCCCATCGGAAATCTGCTGCACATAGGCCTGCATATCGTCCTTCGTTCCTGCACCGGACATCGCAAACAACAACGTCCCCTTCTCGTCACAGATATATACCGAGCCGTCATTCGGAACGGGAATCCGGTCGGTATGCTCATGAATGTAATCCGGATAAATATCGAATACGAGTATCGTATCCGAATTTTTACATTTCTGTGCCATGGAAACCACATCTCGTTGTTCAAATGTGCCGGGATAGGCCTGCGTGAAGATGATTTCACCTTCCTCTGCCGCTTGTACCTGCGCATACCACGGTTTCTGCGTATAGTCAAACGGTTCATAGTCCATATCCGGTGTTGCGGTAATCAGCTGCCCATCAAACACCATGTAAGCGTCGATGACCGGTGTGCCGAGCACCTTCTCAATCAGGCTGTGATAGCGATGTGCCCATGCTGTCATCTGTTCGACGGTAACATTCTCGGTCGTGTCGGCATCAATGCCCTCGACACCATAAGTCAGCAATGCCTGATATTTGTTCAGGTCACTCTGTACGCTTATCGCATAGCGGTCTGCCATCGATGTGCCGACCTCGATGTAGTCATCCATCAACGTATTTCGCACAAGCCGGTAAAACACCAGCGAGAGAATCGTCAGCATCAGCAAACCGAGGAAATAAAGCCATGTGCGCTGAATATTCTTTTTGATTTGTTCAGATTGCCGCATCGGTCAAACATCCTCTCTTTTTTGATTGACATTACCTGCAATTTATGTTATACTATAATAAATACTCCAAAGGAGATCAGCTATGAAACAATATCGTTTACCCACACTTGCAGTTGTCTGCACTATGCTGACTGCACTGCCGCACTTCGCACAGACCACGCCGGTCGTATCCGCCGAAGCCTACGAGCTTTTGGCATATGAGAACCATGGTGATTCCATCGCCATCACCGACTGTGATCCGGCTGCGGAAACGGTTGTGATTCCATCTCAAATCGATGGACTGCCGGTTACGGTCATCGACAGCTATGCCTTCTATAACTGTACCGCTTTGACGACAGTCACCATTCCCGATACTGTCACCACCATTGCAAGCTCTGCCTTTGCATCCTGCTACGCACTTGAACAAATTACGCTCGGTCATGCAGTCGCAAGCATTGGTGACTCCGCATTCGCCTTTTGCAGTGCACTCGAAACCATTTCCTTGCCGGATTCCGTGAAAACCCTCGGAGAGGACGCTTTTTTCTGGTGCTCCGGTATGACACAGATCGCCATCGGCGCATCCCTGACGCAGATCGGTGACGAAGCATTCACCTGCTGCAATGCGCTGACGGCGTTTCAGGTCCCGTCTACCAAAGCATCAACGGATTGCTCTATTCCAAAGACGGCAGCACGCTCCTGCGCTGCCCGGAGGGCATAAGCGGTACACTGACCCTTGCCGACTCGACGACAACCATTGCCGAATCTGCCTTATACAGCTGTGATATGCTGGAATGCGTCAATCTCGGTGCGAACGTAAGCAGCATCTGCGCCTATGCCTTTGCGCAATGTGAGTCCCTGAAAACCATAGCGGCAGACTCGATGAATCCGATCTATGGGAGCATGGACGGCGTACTGTATTCCAAAGACGGCACACAGCTGATTGTCTATCCAAGCGGTCATGGTGATGTATTCGTAGTACCGGAAACAGTCACCGCCATCTGTGACAATGCGTTTTACGATTGCGACAGCTTGACGGCAATCACGTTGCCGGAATGCCTTACCACAATCGGCAAAGAAGCATTCTGGGACTGTGATGCGCTGACTTCGCTTACAATTCCCAATGCGGTCACAAGTCTTGGTTCTGCGGTTTGCTACGGCAGCAAATCGCTGACCGCCGTCACCATCGGCAATGGCGTGCAGACCATCAGTGACTCTGCCTTCGCCTATTGTAAAGTGCTTGAAACCGCAACCTTCGGTCACAACGTAACAACCATCGAGAATTCTGCTTTCTATGAATGCGATGATCTGCAAGCCGTTCACTTGCCCAATACCGTCACGACCATCGGCAGTTATGCCTTTGCCAACTGCACGCAACTTTCCGATGTCGAACCGGGAACTGCGATCGAATCCCTTGGTGATTATGCCTTTGGCTGGTGCAGTGCCATGTCCGACATTCCGCTGCCCGATTCGCTCACCACACTCGGTGAGGGCGCGTTCTACGGCTGTTCAGGACTGCTGACGCTCACGCTGCCCAACTCCCTGACAACCCTTTGGCTCTATGCCTTCGGCAACTGCGATTCCCTGACCGATCTGACCTTGCCCGATACGCTGATAACCATCGGCGAAAGCGCATTCTTCGGCTGCGATCTGCTCGAAACCGTCACCATCGGCAACGGCGTCACAACTATTGCACGGGGTGCCTTTGATACCTGTGCAGCACTGACAACAGTCATCATTCCCAATTCTGTTACAACCATTGGCTATCAGGCATTCACTGCCTGCGATGCACTGGTCGATGTGCAATTTCTCGGCACAGAGCCGCAATGGAATACCATCCAAATCGGCGATGGCAACGAGGCACTCGCAGCTGTACGCTTCCTGAAAATCGCCGGTGATATCACTTGCGATGATGCAGTCACAATCGCAGATGCAGTCCGGCTCAATCGCTTTCTCGCCGAAGAATACGCACTCTCGGAACAAGGACTTGCCAATGCGGAATGTGACGGTATTTCGGGGATCACTGCCATAGATTTGCACTGTCTGCTGAAATGGCTTGCCGGAATCGCATAATCCAAACCATTCCCGGATACGGGAAGCGATGTGTCATGCAGCCTGCATCACACATCGCTTTTTCTTATGCGTTCATCAATTCGGCAACCTTCGCCTGAATCCATATAGCCGCCTCGGCAATCGGTACATTCTCACGGAACGACTTGTCACGGGCAGCAATCTCAATACAGCCGGCAGCAATCGTTTTTGGGCTGACAATCGCACGTACCGGAATCCCAAACAAATCGGCATCCGCAAACATCACGCCCGGTCGAATGTCACGGTCATCATACAACACCTCAATACCCATCGCCTGCAAATCGGCATAGAGCGTATCGGCAGCTGCCTGCACCTCCGGATTGTCCACACGCAGATTGCAGACCTCAACCTGCCACGGTGCAATTGCCATCGGCCAAATCGGACCGTAATCGTCATGGCTTTCCTGACAAATCGAAGCGCAAAGCCGTCCGACACCAATGCCGTAGCAACCCATGATCGGGTACTGCCGCTCGCCGTTTTCGTCCAAGTAGGTCATTTCCATGGCTTTCGTATACTTCGTGCCGAGCTGGAAGATGTTACCGATTTCAATGCCCTTTTCAATGCGAATATGGGGCTTGCCGCAGTTCGGGCAGATTGCACCTGCAAAGGTCTTTGCCACATCGACAAATGCCACATCTCCCACGTCTCGCAGCAGGTTCATGCCGGTCATGTGCACATCCACACGGTTTGCGCCGCAGACCAGCGACGCAATGCCCTTCAGCGAGGCATCATAGACCACTGTCAGCTTGTCCGAAAGTCCCACAGGTCCAATAAAGCCGGCAACCAAACCGCTCTCGGCATCAATTTCCGTTGCCGGATAAATTTCCGCACCAATGACATTGCGCAGCTTGGTTTCGTTGATCTCCAAATCGCCACGCAAAAATGCCACAACATAGCTATCATCTGCATTCTTGCGGTATACAACCGCCTTGCACAGACGCTTGGCGTCGATGTGCAGCAGCTTGGTCAATTCCTCGATGGTCTTGCAATTCGGGGTCGAGACTTCGGTCAGAAGGTCGACTTCGCCTGCCTCGTTCTCTACGCAGACCGCTGCCGCCTCCATATTCGCACGATAGCCGCAGTCGCAAATGGCAAGCGTATCCTCGCCAACTTCCGTCAGCAGCATAAACTCATGCGAAATGCTACCGCCCATCATGCCCGAATCCGACTGTACCGAAATGAAATTCTTGCAGCCGCAACGCTTGAAAATACGATTGTAGGCATCAAATGCCTGTGCATAATATTGCTCCAAATCCGCTTGCGAGGTGTGAAACGAGTAAGCGTCCTTCATTGTGAATTCCCGCACACGAATCAAGCCGCCTCTGGCTCTGGGCTCGTCACGGAATTTCGTCTGAATCTGGTAAATCATGAACGGGAAGTCCGAATAGGATTTTGCCGTATCTCTCGCCAAATGTACAGCCGCCTCTTCATGCGTCATGCCAAGCACGACATTGTTGCCCGATCGGTCACGGAATCTCGCCATCTCACTGCCGATGCTCGTATAACGCCCCGATTCCTCCCACAGGCTCGCCGGCATCACAACCGGGAACATAACCTCCTGTCCGTCAATCCCATCCATCTCTTCCCGGATAATCTGCTCGATTTTACGGGTAATGCGCTTGGTTGGCATGAACAGCGAATAGATGCCGTTTGCCATATATTTCATGTAACCGCCACGCATCATCAGCGCATGACTCGCAATCACGCAGTCCTTCGGCGACTCCTTAAAACGTTCTCCGAGCATTTTTGATACTTTCATATCCAAACCGTCCTTTGCTTCCGTTTTACATGCACGGGATGCCGTGCAGGTTACATTATAGTGTACCATATTTCAAGAGAAATTGCAAGACCATTACGCAAAAAAGCAAAAGCTGCTGTGAATTTTGTTGCCTTGACAGTTTATCGGTTTCCTTGCACCTTCATGTTGGAGCATCGTGAATTGGCACTCGTTTTCGTTCTGTAAATGGTGGGCAAGGCGATGCTTGCAGGTTTCACAACGTAGAGATGTTTGCGGTATTTACGGGACAAGACAACTAAGACCATCATTGCAATTTCTTGCTGTATTTGTCTCCGTAAGCATAGTTCTGATTGCACAAAAATAAATAGTGTATCCTCAACAACCAGTCATTTTTAAAACGTCCCTATTTTCAACATCAAAAAAGAAAAAGGACAAGACAAATTCAAAGAGGTGCAAAAGCATCGCCGCAAGGCGGTCGATGTTCAT
>CALXHI010000041.1 GCA_944388075.1 uncultured Clostridia bacterium
ATGAACATCGACCGCCTTGCGGCGATGCTTTTGCACCTCTTTGAATTTGTCTTGTCCTTTTTCTTTTTTGATGTTGAAAATAGGGACGTTTTAAAAATGACTGGTTGTTGAGGATACACTAATTACCTTTGCATTATTTGTAGCAGTAATGGTAAAAACATAGGTTTTATAAACCGGAACAGGCATGACCGAAATCATGCCTGTTCCAAGAAATTTGCATTTTACTGTTTTACGACCACCGAGCATTCTGTACCGGTTTTTGTTTATACAGAATGAGTGATGGGGGAGTCCTCTGTGTTGGGCTTTTGCATCAGGACATCTGTGAGAATTTCATTAAATGCTTTCGTCTGATCGATGTTGCAAACATGTCCGCAATGCTGAATGGTGATGAGTTTACCATTGGTCGCATTCGATTCTTTCTTGATGCCTTTTAGGAAACAGAAATCGTTGATACCGGAGATATAAACATTTTCTGTATGAATCTCGTGAATGAAATCTTTGGCACGCTGAAAATGTTCCTTGAAGATGTACATATAGGCTTGGAATTCGATGCGGTTCAGTGCCTTTGCACACTCGCCGAATACTTGCCGGCTGCGCTTGCTGATTTTCCAAGGCATAAGGATTTTTGCAAAAATCCGATAGACCATGGAAAACGGGAGCTTGTCACCGATTTTGGAAAAGGTCCACACGGCGAGCTTGAGAAACAGTCCAACTGTTGCAATTCCGCCAACCAAGACGGCAGTTTCGATATAGCTCTGATAGAACATCTCCATATACTTGATGAAAATCGTACCGATGGAAAGACCCATGAAAATGGCTTTTTTGATGCCCAAGCTGTCCAGCACACGAATGATTTCCTGGCTAACGCTTTCCAGTGAAAGCTGCATTTCGGAGAGCTTTATCTTGTTTTCACCATGGCTCGGGAGATTGACTGCTAACACATTGAACTGTTGCTGCAAAATGGGAATCTGGTTCTTCCAGATGCGATAGTTGCCGCCAAATCCGTGAAGCAAGACGATATAGCGTTTGCTTTTCGCATTGGCGAACAACTCATATTGCAGCATGGAACCAATCCGAACGGCAACACATTCAACGTCTTGCAGACAATCTCGTGTCATATCTTCTTCCATATAACAACCCTCTTTCTTTGGACAAAGGCGGATACACTTCTCCTACTATTATTATACTACAATATCGTCCAAAAAGCAATACTCTTTCATACAAAATCTTGATAAATCGTTTGAAAATCATTGTCGAATATTCTCATGCCTAGGCGATATATAAGAAACCGGCAGAATGGTCTGCCGGTTTCTTGATTGTTATTACTCAGCCTGCTGCTTGTTCTGGGCACTTTTCTTGTTCTGTGCCTTTGCGTTCCGGAGAGCATTCGGTGTCTGCTCAACAGGGTTCATGGAATTCGGCTGACCGTTCATCGGGTTCTGATTCATGGGATTGCTCATTGCATACTCCATTTCTCCGCACATATATGCGGCTACTGAATGAAACCGGGACTGTTTGTCCCGATGGTATTGTATCCGTTTGCGCAAAGAATATGTATCGCAATTGGGGCTGCAATTTTTTTAATAATAAAAGGGGTGTCAGAGATAGGGGAGTACGAGCATTGTGAGGTAGGCAGCGAGAGATGCCGCCAATGCAACGACAATCAGCGGTGTTTTACGATATGCGAGAATCACGGCAACGACCGTTCCGACAATGGACGATACGGTATCACCGGTGGACGAAAAGACCGCCGGCATGACCATCGCCGCTAATACGGCATACGGAATATAGTAGAAAAAGCTCTGAACCCTTTGGCTTTTAAATTTCGTTTGCACAAACACAAACGGAATCATGCGAATCAGATAGGTTGTACCTGCCATGATTGCAATAGAGAATAATATTCTGCTCATGCGTCAGCCTCCTGTTCTGCGGATTCGGAAACCGGGAACAACCATGCGCCCAATACAGCTGCAATCAATGCGGCAAGAATCATTGAAAAACCGCCGGTCACCCATTTTGCAAAGATAGTCAACAAAATGCGAAGGACAACTGCACAGATAATGACAGCGAGAATGCCACGGGATTTTTTTGCCGGCGGTATGATAATCGCCAAGAACATACCGTACAAGGCGATGCCGAGTGCGTTGGTAATCTGCGCGGGAAGATACGAACCGGCAACTGCCCCCAATGTCGTTCCGCCGACCCAGCCGAGAAATGCAATGCCGATCATGCCATAGAGATATTTGGGTTTGATGGTTCCGGGCTGAATAGATGCTACTGCAAAGATCTCATCGGTAATGCCGAAGGCTGCCAGCAGTCGCTGCGGAATGTGGAAGCTGCGGTCTGCCTTTTGGGACAGCGCCAGACTCATGAATGCGTAGCGTAAATTGATCAGCAGTTCTGTCAGGAAAAGCTCGACATATGCCGCATTGGCTGCGATCAATTCGACACCGGCAACTTGTCCGGCGGATGTCAGATTGGTAATGGAAATCAAAATGGTTTGCCAGATGGTCAATCCCGATTGTACGCCGAGAATGCCAAAGCTAAACGAGACCGATAAATAGCCCAGGGCAATCGAGATGCCGTGTTTGATGCCTTGTGTAAAGGTTTGCATGAATGGTTCGCTCCTGTATATTTGATGATATCTGTGTTTTGCCTGTGGGGTAGTACGGATATGCGAATTGCACCTAATCGAAGTTTGGCGCAATTCGTGGCTAGGGGAGACTTACCTAAGGCAACACCGCACAAAGACTGCCTGACGGCTTTGTATGCCATCGGTCCCGCACTTTTCCGTTATATTTCACAAAAATGATTTGGATACCACAGAGTATTCCCTGTGTTTTTGTTTCATCTGACAAAAAAATGACTCCGCATCTGACGCACAATCTTTGTGCGGTGTCGCCCTAACCATTATAGGAGATTTTTCGGTGGTTGTCAATGGTTTTGTATCGAATCATGCAAGAAATTGCGTTGGTTTTAGATTTTGCGTTTGAGCGGCAAATGAAACCTGTAAAAATTACGAAACCATCTTGCGGAATCATGAAAAATGTGGTATAATAGCAAAAAGGTTCTGCAAGACGTTGAATTACCCGATTTTCGAGATTAAAACACAACGCAAAGGAGGCAACTGTATGTCCATTACCTACGAACAAATCAAGCAACACCCCGATTTCAAGATTTACATCCAAAAAGCCGATGATTCCCTCAAAGCCCTTGGCTTTACCGAACACAGCTTTTCCCATGTGGTCAAGGTTGCGGAAACGGCAGGCTCGATTCTGCAAACGCTTGGTGCACCGGAACGCACCATCGAACTGACGAAAATCGCCGGCTATCTGCACGATATCGGCAATCTCGTCAATCGGGATGACCATAGCCAAAGTGGTGCGGTCTTAGCGTTTATGCTGCTCCACGATATGCAGATGCCGGCTGCTGAAATTGCGGAAATTGTGACCGCCATCGGCAATCATGATGAAGACAACGGTTTGCCACTCAGCGATATCGCAGCGGCAATTATTCTGGCAGATAAATCCGATGTGCGTCGCAGCCGTGTACGTAATACACCGGATCATGCACCGGATATCCACGATCGGGTCAATTATTCTGTTACGCATTCCGCACTTTCCATCAATGAGATGCACACGACAATCACGCTTGACCTCAAAATCGATACCGCCGTCAGTTCAGTGATGAGCTACTTTGAGATTTTCATGGGGCGTATGCACCTTTGCCAAAAGGCAGCACACAAACTTGGTCTGCAATTCCACCTCGTCATCAACGATCAAAAAATGCTGTAATATCAGAAAACGGGCTTCCGATTCGATGGAAGCCCGTTTTGTTTAGCCATTAACCCTGTTGCTTTTTGGCATCCTCCGCACGAAGCTCCGCACGGCGAATCTTACCGTTGCCAACCGTTTTCGGCAGGCTGTCACGGAATTCTACGATTCTCGGATATTTATAGGGTGCAGTTGCCTGCTTGACATAGTTCTGAATTTCGACCTTCAATTCATCTGACGGCACGGTGCCCTTGGTCAACACGATCGTTGCCTTGACAACTTGTCCACGGATTTCATCCGGTACACCGGTAACAGCACATTCCAGCACATACGGCAATTCCATGAGTACGCTCTCGATCTCGAATGGGCCGATGCGGTAGCCTGAGGACTTGATGAGGTCGTCGACACGGCCGACATACCAAAAGTAACCATCCTCATCAACCCATGCGGTATCGCCGGTATGATAGTAGCCGTCATGCCATGTGGCATTGGTCTGCTCTTCATTGTTATAATATCCGAGCGACAGACCGCAGATCGGCTTATCCTTCAAGCGGACACAGATTTCACCGGTTTCGCCGACCGGAGCTTCCGTGCCATCCGGCAGAAGTACAACCACTTCATATTGCGGATTGGGTTTACCCATGCTGCCGGGCTTCGGTGTCATACCGACAAAGTTTGCGATGGTCAGCGTGGTTTCCGTCTGACCAAAGCCTTCCATCACCGACAGACCGGTTGCACGCAGAAATTGGTTATAGACCTCCGGATTGAGTGCCTCACCGGCGATAGTCGCATACTTCAAGCTGCTGAGGTCATAACGGGACAAATCCTCACGGATGAAGAAGCGATACATGGTCGGCGGTGCACAGAAGGTTGTGATCTGATACTTGGCAAACATCGGGAGGATATCGTCGGAGTGGAAGCGATCGAAGTCATAGACAAAGACCGCAGCTTCGCACATCCATTGACCGTAGAGCTTACCCCAAAGTGCCTTGCCCCAGCCGGTATCGGCGATGGTGAAGTGCAGACCGTTCGGGTCGACATTATGCCAATAACGGGCGGTGGTGTAGTGACCGAGCGGATAGGTAAAGCTGTGGAGTGCAACCTTCGGATAGCCCGATGTGCCGGATGTAAAGAACATCAGCATAGGGTCATTGCCGCAGGCGGTATCCTCGGTACGATTGAAATGCGTGCTGTATGCCGGCAGATCTTCGTTAAAGTCGTTCCAGCCTTCCCGACTGCCATTGACCAAGATCTTCGTGCGAAGAGTCGGGCTCTCGAGCTGTGCGGCATCGATCTCTTCTGCAACATTGCCATCTGCGGTACAGACAACTGCCGATATGCCCGCTGCCCGGAAGCGATAGGCAAAATCATGGCGAAGGAACTGATTGTTTGCCGGGATGGCGATCGCACCGATGCGGTGCAGCGCAAGGATAGAGAACCAGAATTGATAGTGCCGCTTCAGCACCAGCATAACACGGTCGCCCTTGCGAATGCCGAGGGATTTGAAGTAGTTTGCCGTCTGGCAGGAATACTTCTTGATGTCGGAGAAGGTAAATCTACGCTCGGTATGGTCATTGGCAACATAGATCATGGCGAGCTTATCCGGTGTCTTTTTGGCGACCTCATCGACGATATCAAACGCATAGTTGAAGGTTTCTTCGTTGTGATACTGGATGCCGGTTAGAATACCCTGATCGTTGGTTTGGCAGGTAACATATTTCTCTGCAACCGGATGGAGTAAGCCTGCTTTGTCGACATTCGTGACAACATGCTCCTGCACACGTTCCTTGTATTCGGAAACGCCATTGCCCTTCGGTGCCATAACAAATGCGTAGATCTCGCAGTCCTCACCGCCGAGTGCGATTTCGTCGTGGGGCATCGAGCTGTCGTAGTAGATCGAATCACCCTCATGCAGGATCTCGGTATGCGAACCGATGATCATCTTGAGTGTACCCTTGACCACAATGTCCATTTCCTGTCCCGCATGGCTGCCCAGATGCAGCGGTCTGGAGAGTGCCTCCTCGGAATACGGAATCACAACGTGAAACGGCTCGACAATCTTGTTCTTGAAGTTATGTGCCAAGCGATTATAGGTAAATCCTTCCCGTCTTGCGATCGGCAGGCCTTCGCCCTTACGAGTGACTGTGTATCCGGTCAGCTCCGGGCTTTGACCTTCGAGCAAATCGGCGATATCGACATGCAGCACCGATGCGCAGTTGTAGATGAACGTAAACCCAAAATCCGTATCGCCGGATTCCAATTCCGTATACCGTTCGGGTGTCAGCCCCACAGCATCTGCCATCTGTTCGACTGTCAAATCCGTGTCCTGACGCAGCGTGCGAATACGCTCCGCAATCTCACGGATCTTGACCTCAGCATGAAATACATTGTTTGGTTCTTGCATTGTAATCGACTCCTTTTCAAAAGATGTTTGATGTTGGGGCAATAAAAATCGCCCCAAGTACTCCCCTTTTCGGGAAAAACTTGAGACGAGCATCATGCGATTACCCGCGGTACCACTCAAATTGTGAGCTCTATTGACCTCACCACCTCACGGGCTCATATCGAGTGCTAACCAACTATGTAGAAGCTCAGATAAAGCCCTTTGCTTTTTCGCAGCATTACGGAACAGTCTACTGGAAGTGAATGCTTCGTTCGGTGTTCAGCTCAGAAGGGATATCCCGCATACGCCACTCCCAACCTTTCACCAGAGATGGTTGGATCTCTCTGCAAAGTGGATCGTATTTGCGATGTGTCTTCCTCAACGCCATGGCTGTATTATAGCACAACTCGTTCGATTTGTCAAGGGGTTTTGAATTTTTTTCAGAATTTTTTTTGCAATTATTCTGATACCCCTGCTGCTTCCTTTTTCGGTATCTTTTGAAAGGACGGATCTACACAGTATTTTGCAAGTGGGCACTCGTTGCAGAGCGGATTTCTGGCACGGCAAATATCCCGCCCAAACCATACAATCTGATGGCAAAAGCGGCTCGAACGGGTCGGCGGCAGAATTACACGCAGGTCTTCTTCTACCAGTTCCGGACGATGGTTTTTCGTCAACCCAAGGCGTCCTGCAATACGAATGCAGTGCGTATCGGTTACAACTGCAGGCTTGTGGTAAACATCACCGAGCAATAAGTTTGCAGTCTTGCGACCGATTCCCGGCAGGGTGAGCAATTCCTCTATCGTATCGGGCAAAACACCGCCATAGACGTCGAGCAAGCGGCGGCTCATTTCTTGAATGCTCTTTGCCTTGCTGCGATAGAATCCGCAGGGGCGCACGGCGTCCTCCAGCTCTGCCAAATCAGCATTGGCAAAGGATTCGAGCGTCGGATATTGCTGAAACAGCGTTTTGGTTACGATATTGACTCTCGCATCGGTGCATTGCGCACTCAAACGTGTGGCGATCATCAGCTCATAGGGCTTTTCATATTGCAGCGAACAGACCGCATCCGGATAGCGTTCATCGAGTGCGTCACAAATCGCTGTTGCTTTTGCTTTCAATGTCATCGTAAACTCCTTGACTTTTTCTCATAAACATGCTATGATGGTAATACACGAAACGGAAAGGATGATTCTATGGGACTCGCACAGCCATTTGAACCCGAAAAGCTCATTGTCGCCATGCTGTTTACCGATACGAAAACTGCGCAAACTGCAGAAACCATGCTGATTCAGGCATTCGGCGAATCGGATATTGTTTCACCGGCGTACTGCTTCTCGGAAATTTCGCCGTACTATGACGTGGAAATGCAGGGCAAGGTCTACCGTCAATTTTACAGCTTTGCGGAATGCAAAGATCCGGCACAGCTCGCTGCCATCAAAACGCAAACCAATGCCATGGAGCAGGTACTCAGCATCGAAGGCAATCGCCGTGTGAATCTCGACCCCGGCTTCATCGGATGCGGACGGTTGTCACTCGCTACCACAAAACCGGCAGGCCATCGGATTCCGCTGTCGGATGGGATATTCGCCGAATTGACCTTATTTTACGCACGAGGGCATTGGAATCCGTTCCCGTGGACCTACATGGATTTCAAGCTGTCTGCCGTACACATATTTCTGTCGCAGGCACGCAGCCGCTATATGCAGCAGCGGAAAGCATGGATCCACGCCGAACAATAACCGACAAGGGCAGCACTTCCGCAAAAAAGAAGTGCTGCTTTTTGTTTAGGTTGCGGATGCGTTATCCTCCGGCTTGGTTGGAGGCGTCATACCGCCATCGGGCGGTGTCATCTGTTCATCACGGTTACCACGACCGCCACCCATACCGTCGCCGCCAAAGTTTCCGCCGGGATTCATCATGCCGCCCGTGCCACCTCCACTACCCGATGTGATTAAGGTTCCTGCGGTATAGCTGCCGCCGGTCGCAAAGCCGTCTTCATTGCAATCGCCGTCATAGCTGCCACCGGTATAAACCTGATAGCCGTCTGTCATGCCATTGGCACTAAACACCAATCCGGCGGACTGTTTCTTGGTCGTATAGGCTGCCAAAACCGTACCGCTTTCATCGGTGATGACAATCTGCGTGCCGGCTGTTGCTTGCAGATTGGTTGCAGCAATATAGTTCGAATCCGGTGTTTCCATCATACCGGTCGAGCCGAGAGCAAGCAGTGTACCGCCGGTAAGCGAAATGGTATTCTGTCGGTCACCGCAGTCAAGCGGTCCGTTGCCGTCATTGGTCGGACCGTTCACGATGACTGTACCGGCTGTCATAGTGATATCTCCGTTGGAGTCGAGTCCATCACCGTTGGCATCGACATAAAGATAACCGCCGTTCAGGTTCAAAATACCGGTGCTGCTCGAAAAACCGCTCATACCGCCTCTATCGCCGAATGGATTTTCGGCAACAGAAGAATCTGTGGCAGAAGCATCCGATGTCGTATCGGTCAGTGTACCGGATGCGTTCAGACCGTCATCAGATGCAGTTACATGCGTCGTGCCACCGGCAATGGTAATCTGATACGCCTCAATGCCCTCATAGGACTGTGTGATATCAAGTGCAACATTGTCCTGAATAACAAAATTCTGCTCGGCATGAATGCCATCATCGCTGCTTTTCAGTTCCAATACAGCATCGCCGGACAGCTGCAAATCCAGATTGCTATGCAGCGCATCATCCGCTGCATCGATCTGTATCGTGCCGCCGCTGATGGCAACGACAGATTCCGCTTTCATGCCCTTGGTGCTTGTGGTGGTATCGGCAGTGGACTCATTGGTATCGTCGAACATACCGCCCCAATCACCTCTGCCACCGCCCTGCCGCATATCGTTCTGTGCAGTGAGCTCTCCGGCACCACCCCCGCTGGTGATGGTAGTATGACTGCCGGTCACGATCAATGCTGTAGCGGCATCAATGCCATCCTGTGCAGCGGTAATATTGATTGTACCGCCTTCTAAATCGACAAAGCCCTCATCGGTTTCGTCAATGGTTGTGCTTTTGATGCCATCGCCCGAAGCCGTAATGGTGATGCTGCCATCTTTGACCACAACAGAATCATCGCCCCGAATGCCGTGATTGGCAGATGTAACCGTGATATCACCGCTGACAATACGCAAATCGTTCTTACACTGGATACCGTTGTTGAAATTGCCATTGACAACCAACGCCCCGTTGCCGTTGATGGACAAATCGTCCTTTGCAAAGATGCAGGCATTGGGTTCGGTCTGTTCGGAGTCGTCAAACTGCGTGTAGGTGGCAGCATCGGTGAAAGTATTGGTCGTACCGTCCGCAAGCGTCAGCGTGACCTTGTCCGCCTGCAATACGGTCAGCGGTGCAGAGGTCGTAGAAGTAACCGTTACGTTGTTGAGGATTAGATGCACTTTTTCGGTGGAATCGGGCAGTTCAACCAGAATTCTGCCGTCGGTCAGCGTGCCGGAGAGGACATAAGTTCCGCCCTTGGTAATGCGAATATTGCTGTCCGCTATGGAAACACCCTCGGTTGCAGTGGTGGCAGCGGATGTGCCGTTTAGGGTAATGGTAGGATCGCTGTCCGACCATGCTGTGGTAGTATCGGCATCGCTCAAGGCGATGTTCGACATATTTTCGATGGATACCGCCAACGGCTGAACAGTGACAGCAGAATCCGTGTTACCGGCACTGGTATCGATCATGGAGGAATCCGATGATGCCGAGCCGGATTCGGAGCTGTTGGATTGTGTGGTGCAGCCGGAGAGCAGCAGCGTACAGAGGAAGCATGCCAAAGTGCGAGAAACTGTGTTTGCGTTCATGGGGATCGTCCTTTCATCTGCGCTATTCCCAAACAAATTGCAGTCATACTTGTATTTGGCTGACTGTTTCTATCTGTGATTAGTATACTCATCCGATATGGAAAAAATGTGAAAAAATGTGGAAAACAGTTTGAAAGCAAGTGTCATGTCATATTCACAAGTTCGGTCAGCAAAATTCGTACATCAAGCACATCAATCTGTCCATTGGCATCGAGATCCATTTGATTCCAGACGGATTCGGGTAATGTGATACCGGTTTGTTCAAGGCAAGCACGATGAAGCAGAACGGCATCGGCAATTGACACTATACCATCGCCGTTAAAATCGCAGGACTCCCCTTCTGTTGCATCGGCATTGATGTAAACAAAGCCGTATCGTTCTGCATATTTCGCAACCGAACAGCCGTCATAGCCGTATACAATCGCTGTATTCGGCAGATGATAAAAGATTGCTTCAGGGCAATTGGACACAGAGATTCCCTCGATTTCAGGCAGAATGGGATAGACGGATTGTTCCCCGTCCAACGCATAGACTTCAGCATAAAGCAGCGAATCGAAGATACGATAGGTCACGCCTTCTACGGTGACCAAACGGCTTTTCAGCTCAGTTTTTTCACTCATCATCAAGGAGAAGCACTGATTCCAGCCGGAAATATTCGTCATCGAGAAGAGCAGATAAATCGGCTCATTGGCTTTGAGGTTTCGTGTGAGGGTATCATAGCCTTTCATATAGGGAATACAATCGATGAATTCGCCGTCAGCATTGTAAACCTGCATGGTCAGTCGGACATACACCTCATACAGATAAAGTTCCAATTCGGTATCAAATCCCGGCGTGTATTGGTAAACAAGGTAGTCACATTCGGTTTCGTTTAACCCATCATATTCGATTTCCGGGAAAATCGGAATTGCCTGAAAATTCTCCAGCTCAAATAGATTCGGTGCAACGATTTGATATTGCACATCACACAATCCGAAATATTTGCCCATGCCGATGAAATTTGCCGTTGCCGTACCGATATTGACATTGTCATCGGTGTAGCGCAGACGATAATCTACGCCTTCAATCAGCAAAGTTTCGCCGTCATAAAAGCTGACCGGAGGTATGACTTCCTTTCCTGTATAGGGTGCAGGTTTGACTACCACATCACAATCGCTGAGCACACGGATATCTGTTTCCAGCGCAAATTGAATCGTACCCTCACGATCTGTTCCATTGAACTTGACCATAATATAGTAATCCGTATTGGCTTTGGCTTTGAAGCCAACCGATTGCACGCCTTCGCCATAGCATTGTGTTATCATCGTGCCATCTGCCGTAAACACCCGAAGTACTACATCCATGACATCCAAAGATGAAAGCAGATATTCCGTTTCCTTAGCCTGTGTCACCCGATAAACGGCAAGACGATCGGTTTTTGTCACCTGCACACTGTGAGAACCCGTTTCCAACAGCGACGCATCTTCTGGCAGGTCTACAACAATATTGAAAATATCGCTGTAGAAATTGTAAGAGCGATTGGTTGGTATGAGGTTGATATTCATTGGACCAAACATGATGTTGCCTCCGGGATAGCGAACAGCATAATCCCGGCCATACACAAGCTCCTGTCCATCGACTGAAACCGAAACAATCGGGTTGACCTCATCTCCGGTATAGATGCAGTCTTGAAGCGTGACAACAGCTTTGGAAAGGTCATACGGTGCAACGACCGTGATTCGGGAGGATGCCGATGCTTTCGAGAAGTAGTGATGGAACACGATGCAATATCTACCGTTCATCAGCTCATAATCACTCAAACTGCCAACCGGCTGCATCATCGTATAGGAGTTGGTGACTGCATCATAGCGGAACACATCAAAATACATTGCATATCCCGACAGCTTTTCATTGATGATACGATACAGGCGTTTTTCCTGTTCCGTTTCTCCCAGTGCAGCTTCAAACCATACCGTTGCAATTCGTTGCTCTCCGACCGATACCATGGTGCTTTCTTCCAAGGCTACAGTTGGACCATTTGAGCCGAAACCCTGATAGGCAATCTTGTATTCAATGGTACGCTTTTGGGTGAATTTTCCCATGCCGAGAATCGTAATTGTCGCCATGCCGGGAATATCGTTGTTGAAGTCATACCGCAGATAATCCACACCCTCAACCAAGGTTTCCCCCTTGTAGGTTACCGTGATGGGCGGACGAATGGCAGATCCGTTATGAATGCCGATGAAATTGCCGGTGATTTCCGTATCCCAAATCGAGTAGCGGGTTCTGGTTACCATCAGCTGATACTTTGCCGCTGACTTTGCCGAACAGGTGATATAGTAACGCTGTCCCGCATACAGCTTGACCTTTCCGTCAAAATAATCCGTTGCAGTGCCCTCATAGCTCGCTTGGGCAATCAGCTTGCCGTGACTGCCGTAGGTATCCCGAATGATACCGGTTGTCATCAGTGTCACATGTCGGGATCCGTTTGGATAATAGCCGAGCGAATATGCCGTTTCATATTCCTCCGCATACCCTTTGGCAGGTGACGCATAAAAATAATAGAAATCCGTTTCCTTTGGAATAAACAGATAGGTCACAGTGTCCGATGCACTGCCGAGCGTGACGGGAACCGGTTTGCTTTCTGTAACGCTTTGGCAAATGGTGAACTGCGTGCTGCAATAGCCTGTATAAGCATGGATGCCGTAGAGGTGAACGGTAACGGTATTGTTCTCGACTGCGAGTACGGTACGGAATTCTCGTCCTTCGGTTAGCGGTTTGCCATCGGACGATGTGACTTGCAAAGTTGGTGCGATCGTGCTGCCATATGTGATTTGCATGATATCGTCTGCATGCGCATTGGCATTTTGAATGCTCTGTACGGGCCTGCTTTGGCGAGTGAGCGTAACGGCATAATACCCCTGCCAAAGTGCCGAAGTTTGCACATAGTAGGTTTCCCCTGCCGTCAAAGGAACGGCAAGATGACTGCTGCCGTCTTTGTTGACAGATAGAGAGGCAATCGGATGGCCCATGGCGTCTGCAATGAAACCGGTCACTGCAGAAGAACCCCATACATCCAGATAATAGTTTCCGCTTGTTTGCGGTGTGAACTGCCATGTTTGGGCATCCGTTGTATCAATGTCAACCGGCGTATCCGGTGTCATCAACTCTGCATCAGCTGCACGAACGGTCAGGGAGAATATCACCTGTTCGGTCATACCGCTGGCATCTGTGATCAGGCAGCGATAGGAGCGTATGCCGATGGTATTGACCGGCGGATAATAGCTTGCCGAGTTGGCTTTGGCAATTGCCGACCATATGCCATTGACATCTCGGGTATACCATTGATAGGTCAACCCAACACCGCCTGCCAGTACCTGCAAGGAAGTGGGACGGAATTGTGCCGTTTCAATCGTTGTATCGGAATATTGGAATACCAGTGGCTCAGCAATCCATTCCACATCAAGCACATCGAGAGCCGATATCGCATCCACTGCACAGACAGAAACATCATCGGCAATGGCATCGGCTGCAATCTCTGTACAGACATGGGTCAATACAACCGCACGACAGCCGCTCACGCTGTTGGCAAGCAGCTGCTCCGTATTGGAAAGATTGAGAATCTGAATCTGTGCATCGGTAAATCCATTCGAGGGCAGGATTTTCAGCTGCGGAAATACGAGTTCTCCGGCGATTGCCCCACGGAATGCCTGCGCAGACAATTCAGTCAGTGCATCAAAAGAAATGGTTTCGTAGCCATTTCCAATGCGGAATCCGGCAAATGCTGACGCACCGATTACGGTTATTTTTTCATAGGGCAAATCGATAACTCGTTCGCTCTGAGCACTTTGTGTTGCAAGCGCATAGCTGCCAAGCTGCGTGACAGCCGGCGCTTGCAATACACGCAGACCGCTGCAACCGTAGAAAGCATATTCAGGCAATGCGGTAATGGCTTCGGGTAGCGTCACACGCTTTAGGCTCGTACAGCCGCTAAAGGCATAAGAGGACAGCTGTGTCAAACCGGATAGGCAGATTGCATCCTCCCAAGCAGTGCATTGAGAAAATGCGGCATGCCCAATCATTGTGACATCAGACCATGTGCAAACGATATGTTTGAGCGAAATGCAGTCATAAAACGCATTCTCACCAAATACAGTCACATCCGGCAGTGTTGCCGTACGCAGTGCTTTGCAGCCGTGGAACGCATTGGCAGGCACTTGTGTGATACCGCCAAGTGCAATGGATTGGAGTGCAGAACAGCCCGAAAAGCTGCCCGTACCGATTTGTGTAAGCGTCTGTGCCAGTGTGCAGGATTCTAATGCAATACAATCCGCAAACGCATTGGTGCCAACTTGGGTTACACCCGTTGCATAGACCATTTCCAAAGCCGTACAACCGGCGAAGGCGTTGGCATCGATTTGTGTGACGGTTTCGGGTAGTGTGATGCGCTCGATATAGGGATGATCGGCAAATGCACCTGCCCCAATCGCCGTTACATCATCCGGTATGATCGGTTCTGTCAGAACCCCTCGATATGCCGTCAGAACGCCATCGGTGACCGTGTAGGGATTGGAAACGTCCTTGCCTTTCATCGTATAAACCGCCATGGTATCAAGGCTCTCCTCGTAGCCTGCTGCATAGGCCTTTGCACGAATCCACGTGGTTTCGGAAATGGTCAATTCCCCCGTATACAGGATTCCATTCTCACGGCTTGGTACACTGCCATCGAGTGTGTAGTAAATTTCCGCCTGTTCCGGTTCTGTGGTGATGGCAACGGTAATCGGCTTGCCGAAATTTCCGGATTCTTCGGAAAATTCCGGTGGCATACATCTGCCGTCCTCCCATTGAAAGTCTGCCATTTGCAAAAAGCCCCAGGCATAGGTTTCGTCAAAGCCTGGCTCACCCAAATCATCCGCATTCAGACAAAGCAATGTTTCCGTGCGTTTTGGGGATATGGTTTTGTCATAGCTTCGCAATAACGCACAGCATGCCGCAACATGGGGTGTTGCCATACTCGTGCCGTTCCAGGATTCGGTCGTGCCGTCCTCTCCCATCACCTGACTGCGAATCCCGACACCCGGTGCCACTACATCAACCGAGTCACCATAGTTGGAAAAAGCCGCAAGGTTCATCTGTTCGTCAATCGCACCAACCGTAATGCAGCCGGAAATGCCGCCGGGATAGTAATATTCGGCAAGATCACCGTTGTTACCGGCAGCCGCCACGCAAATAACATTTGCCTCATCCGCAATCGCCATTGCTTCAATTTCGAGCGGACTGACACCCAATCCGCCAAAGCTCATGTTGATGATATCTGCGCCCTTTTCAATGGCATAAAGTATGCCGAGATAAATTTGCTCATCGGCAGCACCGCCCTCGTTGCTGAACACCTTGATGGGCAGAATTTTGACATTGGCAGGTGTCAACTCGCAAATTGTACCGGAAACGTGCGTGCCGTGTCCGTAGTCATCTTCAATGGTATCGTCACCGGAATTGGAGTAATTGACGCCGCCCTCAAGGGTTCGATTATGAAAAACTGATTGTTTGGTATTCAGTCCGGTATCAATGACCGCAACCTTTACTTCCGGCAGAATCTCCGAATCCAGATAGGTGTCAATGAAATCCTCCGTTCCGATGTATTTTGCACCCCATGTGTGATAGCTATCGTCATCGGTATCGAACAAACTACTTTCCATCGGTACAGGGTCGAGCTGTACATAATGCGAAGGTTGCACATACTCGACCGTTTCGAGCGTTTCATAGACCTGATAGGCGGCATATGCGGCTGCGGAATCGGCATATTGCAGAATATGCAGATTACGATAACCGTCTGCAACCGAAATTGCGCCGAGTGGGTCGATTTCCGATGCGGATTTCACAATCAGGCGGGCTGTCTGAAAATCATTCTCGATGCGCAAATCGCCATCCGCCTCTGTTGTAACCGTATAGCCATAGGATTCACCGGTTTCGGTCAAAGGCGTATCGGTCACGGTCTGTGTCGAGGGCAAGCCCTGTGTCGGCTTCTGTGTACTGCGCAGCATAACCGTACCATCTTTCACATAGAGCGCACCATATTCCGTGCCAACTGCTGTATCGTCACAGTACAGCTGCCCTTCGTCTGTACGGTATTCCAGTTCCGTGAAATAGTCCTGTGATTGATCGGCAACGGTCAAAGCCTGTACTTGATCGGCAAATGTTTCAAGGGTGCAGGTTTCCTGCGATAGCTTCGACTGCGGTTCTGCTGCCGAAACGGGCATTTGCTGTGCCATCGTGATCAGGCTCAAAACAACTGCTATAGCTTTTTCATTCCGAGTATGCAAAAAAATTCTCCCCTTTTTCTATGATAAACGGGCGTGCGTCACAAGCCGCACAACCGCAATCGCCAATAATGAACCGAATGCAATGCCGAATCCGACTTGCAAGGTTGCCATGCCGGATTCCTGCATTGCGTTCCAATCACCCTGTAGCATTGCCTGCATGGTATAGAACAGGCTGCCACCCGGCACAAGCGGTACCAGCATAGGGGTCAGCAGTACCGTGGCGGGTAATCGCTTGGTTCTTGCAACAATTTCCGAAAACCATACCGCAAATACTGTCGCCAGCATCGTGCCGGAAAAGGAACTCTCCATATAGGATTCCAGTATCAGCTGCAATAGGCAGGTGATCCATGCACCGACTAACACATAGCCCATGCGTTTCCATGGCAGACGAAACAGAATCGCAAAGCCACCCGCACCGATCATGCCCAATATCGATAAATACAAATATTCTTTCATACGAGTTTTTGCACCCATGCGGCAGCCCATGCAAGCCCGATTGCCAGTGCGCCTGCCGTCAGCACTGATTGAATTAGTTTGAGCGAACCGGCAATCAGGTCGCCGTGTATCAAATCCCGAATCGAACCGCTGATCATCAGCCCCGGCACCATCAACATGATGGCACCAATCATCACACGATCGGCTTGGAGCGACGGTATCAGATATTGACAGATACCAATCATCAAGCCGATTATCACCGCTGATAACACCGTTCGCATCAATGCACTGCTCTGCTGCCTCATGTGGGCATTCAGCCATTGCAGCAGGAATCCGAATACCACTGCAACACCACTGTCCAAGAGTGTTCCACCGAAATAGAGCGTAAATGCAAACACTGCAATCGCAGCACCAACATAGGGCGTAAAGGATTTCTGATAGGTTGGTGTACGCAAGGACGTTAAGCGGTTGCGTGCCGTATGAAGATTGAGCGGTTCGGTGCAGATGTCTCGAGAGAGCGCATTGAGAGCCTCGAGTCGTGCCAAATCGTATTCGGTATGCTTGATACAGCGCATCTGTGTTGTGCGAGAACCATCCAGCCAAACTGCTGCGCACAGCAAAAGCGATCCAATGCAGAACACCTCGGTTTCCTGTGCACCATAGCGGCGCAGAATGCGTGTCATCGAATCCTCGACTCGCTGCACATCCGCACCGCAGCACGCAAGTTCTCGACCCATATCCAGTGCCAATGCCGTGGCTTCTTCTCCGTATATCATTAATCAGACGCACCTCCGTCAGGTGATATTGCAGCAGCCGTTTGCCCAGCTGCGAATGCGGGCTTTCATTTGATCAATGCCGAGAATGCCATATGCAAAGCCCTTGCAGACCAGTTCCGGCGGGACATATTCGTCATATTTTTCAAACAGCGGCAGTTCTTTCGGATAAACCAGTTCCATTGGATCGAGCGGCTCTTGCTCTGCCTCAGCCAGTACTCGGAAAAACGTTTCCCGATCCGCTTTCATCGTAAACTGAATGAAATACGGTCTTGCGGAGCTGAGTCCACGCAAGCCCAACCGTTCTGCACATTTGATCTTGAGAAACCGTTCCATTGCCAAAAATGCGTAGCTGCCAAGCCATGGAAACAGACACCACATATCTCCGCCTAAGCAGATCAACGGGTCATGGTTGACGCCGGCATTCTGTGCGGTATGACGGGCAAGCTCCAGTCTTGCAACAGCATTTTGCATAAGATAAGGGTAGCCTCGTGTTTCATTGAGTACCTGCCGCATACGTTCGAGAATTTTTGTGTGAATATCGCCCGGACAATCACCGAAATATGCCGGCACCTTGCCCTTGACCTTCGTGCAGTAGACGAGCTTGCGCTCTCGATCGACTTCATCGACTACCCATACATGCCCTGCAATCGCAATCTTTTCGCCGGCAGGCGGCGGCATGACAATCGTGCCGATCTCTTGTGAATCCGATCGGACGGTATACTCCTCATTCTCCTGAAATACCGCATAAAATCGAAATGAACGGATGATACGTTCTCCCTGCAAGCCAACAATCAAACCGCCGGCTTCGGTACGCTGCAAATGCTCTTTCTTGAGCAGATGCCGGAGCAGCAGCCGAAAATCGTCCTGCGAAATATGGCGAAACACCGGAAGCGTCAAGACCTGCGTAGCAAGCGCAGCTGCCGTCATTTCCCCACAGGATGCCAATGTACTCATCGTCTGATGGTAGAGCAGGCTGTATGGATATTTGTGCGGCTGCGGCGGCTCAACCCATTTTTCTTCGAGATACAGCTGTACCAATGCGATGCCCTGCAGCAGCTTCCACGGCACAGTGGTCGGCAGCATCGCACGAGGTTCCGGCTGTTCTTCCCGCATGACAAACCACAGTTCCGGCGGCAAATCCCGTCTGCCGGTACGCCCAAGCCGCTGTAAGAATGAACTGACCGTAAACGGCGCATCCACCTGAAAGGCTCGTTCCAATCGTCCGATATCGATGCCAAGTTCGAGGGTTGCGGTGGTTACGGTGGTGAGAGATTGCGTTTCGTCTTTCATGACCGCCTCTGCCGTTTCCCGATAGGATGCCGAGAGATTGCCATGATGGATGAGATAACGATCCGGTTCCTTTTGCAGCTCGCAATATTGCCGCAGCGAGGTAGTCACCGCTTCGCATTCCTCACGAGAATTGACAAATACCAGACATTTCTTCCCCTTCGTATGGGAGAAGATATAGTCGATGCCGGGGTCTGCATGGGTGGGCGCAGTATCGGTTGGCGCAGCAAGCGGCTCTGCACCGGATAGTGCATCCGGATGATCTTCGGATGCCTGCTGTCCCTGTACATAGAAATGCTCCATCGAAAGCCGCCACTTTGCTTTGGTCTGTTCCAGCTTCGGAATGACGGTTTTCTTGCCCGTACCCATGGCAAGGATGACACCTGTACGTTCCAAATCACCGATGGTTGCCGAAAGTCCAATGCGTCTGGGCGTTACACCTGCCATTCGTGAGAGCCGCTCCATCAGGCAGAGTGTCTGTCCGCCACGGTCGCCGCGCAAGAGCGAATGCACCTCGTCAATCACGATAAAGCGCAAATCACAAAAGAGATGCCGAATGGTAGCATGTTTGTGCAACAACAGGGCTTCGAGCGATTCCGGCGTAATCTGCAAAATACCGCTTGGGTGTTTGAGCATCTTGGCTTTATGCGTTTGCGATACATCTCCATGCCAATGCCAGACCGGTATCTCCGCTTCCTTGCAAAGCTGCGTTAAGCGTTGGAATTGATCATTGATCAAAGCTTTCAGCGGACCAATATAGATTGCGCCAACCGATTTGGGCGGATCTTCCGAAAACAATGTCAGGATCGGGAAAAATGCCGCTTCGGTCTTACCGGATGCCGTCGATGCTGAGAGCAGCACATGATCTTCCGTGTTGAAAATGGCATCGGCGGCAGCAACCTGGATCGCACGCAAATGTTCCCAGTTATTGCAGTAGATGAAATCCTGAATGAAAGGTGCATAGCGATCAAATACCATGGTTATACCTCAAATTCGGCAAATTCTGCCGACACCTCATTTTGCTCCTCAAGCATGGGCTTTGCATAGATGAAAGCATCCGATGCCATCAGCCCATTGAGCGTTGTATCCGGATTCTGATGCAGGATATTGAGCATCTCGATGAAATCTCGAATCACCTCACGAGGGGTGATATGGGAGTTTGCACCGATACGGCTGTACTCAATCTGAATGAAGGCGATCAGATCATCCTGCGTGAGGGTTGGGGTATAGTCATACAGCTGTGCATGAATATCGGTCAGCTTTTCGACCAATACAGTCATTTCCTCATAGGTCAGCGCTTGCAAGCGAATGACCGGTGCCATCCAATCTTGATAGCCCTCACGGCTGAATTTCCCCTCTGCCAACCGAGAACGCAAGGCTTCATAGCTGTATATGCCCCGACGGTTGTCCTCCATACATTGCGGTGTGCCGCTCATGATGATGCCGAGATACTGTGCGCCGCCTTGCAGTGTATCATTGTACATTGTCAGGATTTTTTCGTAGTTGTTCTGCCGAGAGATAGCATTCGGGAGCTTATAGAGATTGACCAGCTCATCGACCAGCATCAGCATACCGGCATAGCCTGCCTTCTTGAAAAACAGTGCAAACAGCTTAATATACTCATACCAGTTCTGATCGGTAATGATGCTGTGGATGCCAAGCTCTGCTTTGGCTTCGGTTTTGGTCTGATATTCACCCCGGAACCATTTGAGGATTTTGCCCTTGGTTTCGTCATTCTGCTCAAGATATGCGTGATAATATTTCGTCATCAGCGTGGCAAATTCATAACCGTTGACGAGGACATCCATCGAACGAATGGTGTCAAATGCCCGTTGCTGAACCTGTACGGCAAATTGCGAATCCTCCTGTGTAAGACCGCTTTCCGCAGCGGTCTCCATCTGAATACCGGCCAGCCATCGGTCGAGAATCAAACCCAGTGCATTGCCCTCCGGCCGCAGCTTGGTCGAGCAGTTTTGAATCAGCAGACGGTAAGTCGCAAGCCCCTGTCCTTTCGACCCATGCAGCCAGCGTTCGGGAGACAAATCCGCATCACAGACGACAAAGCCCCTGTCCATGGCATAGCTGCGTATGGTTTGGAGCAAAAAGCTCTTACCGCTGCCGTATGCACCAACCAAAAATCGGAAGGTCGCACCGCCCTCCTGCACCATGCCGACATCGTGCAGCAATGCTTCGATTTCTTTTTGCCGTCCGACTGCAATATAAGACAGACCCACTCTCGGCACAACACCGCTTTTCAGAGCATTGATGACCGTTCCGGCAATGCGTTTTGCATATTTCATAGCTGCATTCGTCCTTTCACATCGTCAAGATAATCCAGTACGAGTACCGGTGTATCGCCGTCAAATTCTATGATCACATCGCCGATTTCGTCATAGAAAGCGGCATTGATTTCCTCTGCCAGCATCGATCCAAACACACCCGGTCGCTGCAAAATCGGTGCAATCGGTGTATCTTGCAGCAATGCTACCAGCAAATCCTTTGCATTTTGCGATAGCGGAATCACACATTCGCAAATCGCAATTTCCGGTTTCGGCATTGACACTACGGGTTTGATATCGGCTTCCCGTTCTTCTTCGGTCATCAGGCGTTCGAGGTTTTGGTCAGCCTCTCGGCGGATTTCTCCGAGTTTGGAAACATCCACATCAATTTTCGGCAATTGGCTGCGGGCATAATCCTGTGCTTCGGCAAGCAACGTTTGTTCGAGTATTTTTTGATATGTAGCATCCAACGGCAATGGCTTCAGCGCACGATTCATGCCGATTTGTTTGCGAAATGCACATTCGGTATTCTTCATGATTGCTGTCATGCGTTTGGATGGTTTCTCGTGGGTATAGCAGGTCACGCTCCAATTGGAGCCGATATGCTGATACACCCGTTCGGGTGTGAGCATCCATGTGCCGTCCGAATGAGGCAGATGGTCAAAGAATACCGCATCTCGAAACAACGGAACGGTCATATGCTTTTCTTCCGCAAACAGCTGACCGACAAGTCTCTGTTCCGAATGCTGCAGCAATGCACGATACACCTGTACACAGAGAGCCGTCAATCGCTCGCTATGTGCTGCAAAGCATTGCGACTGTCGGATATTGTATTTTGAGAGTGCGCACATAGCCGAAAAGACTATATCGGCCGGCTCTGTATCTGCATACATCAATGCCCGATACCGCATACCGTTTTGTATGATCGGTAAATCGGCAATACAGTCGGCAGACAGCCCAAAGTATATAACAAAATCGGGCAGCCAATTTTGAATCTGCTTTTCAACATCAATATGTTCCTGCTTGCAATATTCCGCCAAATCCCGCAGCTTTTGCAGCGCATCCTCCGCCGACCTCGCACCGATCAGATGGAGCAGCTCATAGGCATAGAGCGTCAGGTAGGTGGAGAATGTCGGGGTGCATTTCCCCTGCCGATAATCGGTACGCCAAGTGAAATAGCCTCGCAACTGTTCGGTTGTGAGGTTCTTGTAGGTCGGATAATAGCGGTAGAGATTGCCGGTATAGGGCATATCATCGGTATATTGCTCCATGAATTTTGCCTGCTGATAGAACAATCGCTCCAAGGAGGGTCTGCCAAGCTCGTCGGCACCGGAAATGGTGCGCATCTCGTGAATTTGTTTTGGAATGGCACGACTCAGCTGTGCGGCTGTTCTGAGAATGGGTTCATCCGAGTAAGATTTTCCGGATAGGGAACTGATTAAATTCGTCCAGTCCACGCAAGACACGCCTTTCTCATCAATATACTGATATTATACAGCATTTCCGGCATGATTGCAAGCGGTTTCCAAATGATGCACCATATTCTTATGCAGATATCCGTGATATGTTATACTGACAGAGCAGTCGACAAACATCCAAAGATCTGGTATAATAGAAATGATCAAACCAGAAGGGGTAAATGTAATGAAGTACAGCAAAGAATTCAAAGAAGAAGCGTTAAAGCT
>CALXHI010000042.1 GCA_944388075.1 uncultured Clostridia bacterium
GTTAGCGGCGGCAAAGTGCAAGGATTTTTGGCGTTTAAGACAAAAACCCTTGCATTCAACAATTGAAAAAGCACTTTAAAGCAAAGCTTCTACGTGCTTTTTCAGTTGTTGAGCAGACACTAAATACAGCACACCCGACAAAAAGCGCAATGAGACTTTCTGTCGGGTGCAGGGTTTATGGCATCTCTGCTGCTTTCAGCACGGCAGGATTTCAATCTTTGGAGTAGTCATAGAATGAGAGATTGAGGTCAACATCGCCCTGTATGCCGGCAACCGTCCCTTTGCAGCTGTACTGCCACATATCGTAATCATACGGATAGGTCGGACCATCATTGTATTCCGCAAGCCAGAACGGATAGTCCTGCAATCTCGGCAAATCGAGCTTGAACAGCGAGGTGCGCTTATTCTGGTAAATCATAGGCTGATAGCCGAACGCTTCAATATTCTGGCAGAATGCAAGCGTGCAGGCGGTCAGCGTTTCGACGGACACATGATCGGTGCGTGCGCCCTCCGGGTCATCGTAGATGATCTCCCAGTCATAGACCACCGGAAAATCAATTTCACAGCCCTCCAATTGTTTGGCAGCCATCTGTGCTTCCTCAATAGCTTCCTGTTCGGAGATCGCCTGCGAAAAGACATAAGCCCCGACCTTCAAGCCTGCCGCCTTTGCACCCTGATAATGCTCCCGGAATTTGGCATCGGCACGCAGTTCACCGCCGCCATAGGTGCGGTAGGCACAGCGCAGCATCACAAATTCAATGCCATCCGCCTTCACCGCATTCCAGTCCGTGACGGTATTGTGTGCGGAGATATCAATGCCGGTCATGGCAACCTGATTGCCGTGTTCGTCAAACGCTGCCATGCGGCCGTTCTCCTGCTGCTGCAAGAATTCGAGCGGATGGGTGGACAGCTCGACACCCTCCAGTACCGGAATCCAGATTTCGCCGAAGGTACTGTCATGCAGCAAGATTTTGTTGCCGGAAAGCTCATAGTTGTGGTCAACGGGTACCGGCTCATAGAAGGATTCTTCGGAGGAGGCATCCGCCGACTCATCCTCCACATGAACCATCGCCAATAGGGTATTGTTTTCCCGCATCTCCGAACGCAGTGCCGCAAACAGGCCAAGCGACAGTACCGCAAATACCGCCGCCGGAATGGAAAAGATCAAAAACAATTTGGTACGAGAGTTCATCGCATTTTACGCTCCTTGTCGATTGCCGACGAATTTCGGGGCATCGGCTTTTCTTAGGCAACACCGCACAAAGACCGCCTGACGGCTTTGCACGTCATCTGCTTGCTCTTTTTCCGTCATATTTTACAAAAATGCTCGGGAATACACAGAGTATTCCCTGTGCTTTTTGTTTCATCTGACGAAAAAATCGATGGCGCATCTGACGCACAATCTTTGTGCGGTGTCGCCCTTATTATATCACATCCCATTCCAAAACGCAAGCTGTTCCGAACGGCTTTATAAAAGTTTCACATTCACAGCCCATATTTTTTCTCGATCCGTGCAAGTTTGTTGCCGATGGGTTTTGCAAGCAGCAGCAGAAATCCGAAATTCGAGAGTGCATACACGAGCGTCCAGGGCAATGCTGTCAGCAATGCCGCACGGTAAGCATCCGGTGAGAGTGTCCCGAACTGCCACAGCACCGTCCACACATCCATCATCATGGAAAAGAGAATGCCCGATAGCAGCCCATAGCCATAGAGTAGCAGCCGTGACTGTCGAAGCGGGTTCGCACAAATGCCTGCGAGAAGCCCGAGGATACCCCATGCAAACATCTGAAACGGCGTCCACGGACCTTGCCCGTACAGAAAATTCGAGAGCAATGCTGTCATCGCTCCGACCAGAAATCCCGACTGCGCCCCCAGATACATACCTGCCAAAATGATGAGAGCTGTGACGGGCTTGACGATCGGCAGACATCGACCGATGATGGCAAGGGCAATGAAAATCGAGGCAAGAATCATACGCCGTGTACCGATGCTGCGCTGCTCGATGCCTGCCAAAAACAAGAGCAACGCAAGCCCCGTCATCAGCAGAATGCTCACGGCATAGCGATCAGCCTGCCATTGGGATACCGCAAACAGCAGCGTCAGCGGGCATGCCAACAGCGGTATCCCAATCCGCAGGATGCACCGCAAAGGACTTGGCAATATCCTCATGGCATACCATCCTTTCCGTATGCCGCCGCAATCGCTGAAACCGTAACCGCATGGGGAATTCGTCCGGCAGCGATGCGTGCCGCCGCCGTGGTATAGAAGCCTTGTGTCGAGAACATCTGCGCCGGTGTTCCCTCGGCAGCCAATGCGCCCCGATAGAGCAAGCCGCAGCGGTCGGCATGGTTTGCGGCAAATTCCATATCATGCGTGACGGTTAAGAGCGTCATGCCGTCCTGCTGTAAGCGGTGCAGTACGGCGGCAAGCCTTGCCTTTGCCGGAGCATCCAAACCTTTTGTCGGTTCATCGAGCAGCAAAATTGTCGGCTGTACTGCCAAAACCTTTGTCAATGCCAGCAGCTGCTGTTCGCCGCCGCTCAAATCATAGGGGTGCATCGTAAGATACGGTGTCCAGTCAAAACCGAGCAAATCTGCGCCCGCATCGGCATCTGCCAATTCCTCCGCAACCGTATTGCAGAGAAACAGCGTCTGCACATCCTGCGGTAAGAGCGTGACGGTCTGTGCCTGCATCCGCTTTCGCTTGCGTGTGGTAATCCTTTCACCGCAGACCGTCAACGTTCCGGCATAGCATGGATACAGCCCTGCTGCCGTCAGCAGTACACTCGATTTGCCGGCACCGTTTCCGCCAATCAGACAGTACCATTCCTCCGCATACACCTGCAAATCCAGATGACACAGCACATCGGCATCTTGCGATTCGTAGCGCAGATAGGCGGCCTTCCATGCGAGAATTGGCTCTGCGGCTTTGGGGGCAGAGGGTTTTTGGGGCAAATGCGTCGGCGTACCGTAGGCGGCAAGCATGGCTCTGCCCTCCCGCACGGTCAGCGGACAGCATTTCGAATTGCCAAAGCAATGCGCCAGCCGTGCCGCTGTCGGCATCGCCTGCCACATCGGTGCATCGTTCGGCAATTGGGACAGTACGACTTGCGGTTTCCCCTGATAGGCAATTGTCCCCTGCTCCATCACAAGCATTTGGTCGGCAAGCGGCAGTACCTGCTCGAGCTGATGCTCTGCAAGCAAAATCGTAATGCCGAAATCCCGATTGAGCCGTTCGAGCGTTGCCAGAAAATCCGCTGCCGCAATCGGGTCAAGCTGTGCGGTTGGTTCATCGAGAATCAGCAAGTCCGGCTGCATGCACATCACCGCCGCCAGATTGAGCAGCTGCTTTTGACCGCCCGAAAGCGTTGCCGTTTCCCGATTGCCCCATGCCGCGATACCGAAATAGGACGCTGTTTCTGCGATTGTTGCACGAATCTGTGCCGGCGGCAGTCCGAGATTCTCCATGCCGAATGCAAGCTCCGCATCAACGGTATCGGTAACAATCTGCTGTTCGGGCTGCTGCATCACAAATCCGATACGCCGAGCCGACACACCGCTTTCCCATGCAAACGGCGATTCCTCTTGAAACAGAATATTGCCGCTGCAATCGCCTTTGGGAGACAGTTCCGGCTTGAGCAGGCGCAGCAGCGTGGACTTTCCGCAGCCGGTCGCACCGCAGAGCACGGCAAACGACCCCGGCTCCAGTACAAAGCTGCAATCCCGCAGCACGGTATGCTCCTGCTGCGGATAGGCAAAGGTCAAATGTTCGACCGCAAGCAATGCCAACGATACCGCTCCTTTCCGTCAAAGAGAATGGGCAAAAAGCTGAGCAAACCGGCCGCCGCCCATGCCCCGTAATACCAAACATTCCGCTCCGCAGCCGCATATAGCGGATAATAGGTCACATCGCAGACCCCCGTCAGCAGACAGCCCATCAGCCATCCGCCACAAAGCAGCGTACCGCCCAGCATCATGCCGTCATCGCACGTAAACGGATAGGTCTGTGCCACACTGCGTTTTCCGATGCCATAGCCGCGGGCTTCCATGCTGTTTGCGGTGACAATGCCGTGCTCGAGACTCCATGTCAACAGGATCGAGAACACCCGTAAGCCGCCTGTGATACGGTCAATCAGCGTTTCGTCACTGATTTTGCCGATGGCAAGCTGTGCCTGCCGAATCTCCGCATACCGCCGCCGCATAAGAGGCAGATAGCGCAGTGCCATCGAACAGACCAACGCCAATTTCGGTGTGCTGTGCCGCATGAGATAGAGAATATGCTCTTTGGTCATGACCTGCGAAAACAGCGCACAAGCATAGAGCACCGCCGCCGTGCGCAGACCTGCCATGATGCCGTATTGCAGGGCTTCGAGCGTAACCACATGGCGGTTGATGACGACAAGCGGTGTTGCGCCATGCTGATTCCAGAGCGGATTGAGCAGCGCAATCAGCAGCAGCATGCCCCATGCAAACATATGCACATGCCGACACGCATCCCGATACTCCAGCAACACATAGGTGAATATACCACCGAGCAAAGTCCCGAGCAGCAGCATATCCGAACAAAACATCGCCGAAGCCGCAATCAACAGCAAATGCAGGGCTGTAACTGCCGGATGAAGATTGCCGTAAGCTCGCATGGAATCAATCCTTTCCGTAGGCATTATGACTGTCGTAGTCCACGGTGTAGTACCAGAGAATCTCGTCGCCGTCCGAAAGCGTATAGCCGCCTGCGCCCACCGAGATATCCGCACCATTCACCGCAACCATCCAGCCGGACAAATCGCCGTGCTCAAATTCATACAGATGCTGAATGCCACGCACATAGGCAAGCGTATCCGTTCCGATCACATCCAATTGCAAGTGATTGGCTTGTGCGGCATCGTACAGCACATCGAGCACGGTATCGCCATCGGCAATCGGGTATTCTGTTTCTGCCAGAATCACGCCATTCGCAGGGGCTTGTCCCTGTCCGGCGACGACATCACAGCGAATCGCAAGCGAAACCGTCCCGATCGCATCGGCTTTGGACTGTTCGCCATAATATTCCGCCGGCGACTGAATCCGAACAAACCCAATCAGCAGGCAGACCACTGCCCCGCCAATCCCGATACTCACATATTGCTTCGGATTGCGCTTGCCACGCAGCCGCAATATGCCCATGCCTGCCCCGCAAACCACCAAGACCGCCACAATCCCGTAAATCTTGCCATTGCGGGCAGATTCGGACCCATCGGCGGCAGCTGCGGTAGTGATTGTGGTGGAATTGCTTGTATATATGGTATGCATGGTACTCGTCACGGCGGCTGTTGTGGCTGTACTCGTGGTAGATACGGGCGTTGCGGTTGCGGCTGCTTCCGTTGTTGTGGATGCCGTTGCCGTAACAGCGGTAGTGATGGTGGTAGTCGTAGTCGCAGCTGTAGTAGTATTTTGCGGTACGCAGGCATAGCGATACAGCCCATCCATGCCCTTGACCATGCGCTGATGGGAGAGATATGCCATCAAGACCTGTACGGTTGCGTTGGCATTCGCCGTTCCACCCATGGTATGGGCATACCTGCCCGCATCGACTCGAAACCCTTCAACGGCATCCAAAAGCGTATGCCCATTCTTGCAAAAACGAGCATCGGTCAGCCCATTCAGCCCCAAATTCGACAAAGCCATCCAAACCTGTGCCGCACTCTCCGGATTCGCCACACCAAAGCTCTGATAGCCGCCCGTGTCAAGCTGCTGTTCGGAGAGATATTGCAAGCCCCGTTCGATGGCAATTTTCACATCCGGCATATCCCGATGTGCGGCGAGGGCTTGCAAGGTCATGGCGGTGACATCGGCATCGCCGCGATCGCCCCGTACCGACCAGCCGCCGTCGGCACATTGCAGGCTGCACAGCTGCTTGACCACAGCTTGTTCACTTTGATTGGCTTGCAAGCCATTGTGCATCAAATGCAGTCCGAACACATAGCTCATGATGCCCTGCTGTCCCAAGGTTTCCTGCAATATCGTTTCGCCCAAATCGAAGTATTCCGGCGCAATCGCCAACAGCACGAGTACACATCGCTGCCGGCTGACCGCCCCCATGGACGAGGTTTGCAGCTTGTCGGCAAGGGCTTTCGCATAGCCGCTCCAATCATAGTCCATACCCGATTGCGCCAACGTCAGCACATACCAATCCCCAGCACCCTGTCCGGCAGACGGTGTTAAGGTATCGGCAATCCAGCTTTGGAGATCGCCATCGGATTGGGCTGTATAAATCTCCGCAATATAGGTTTCGATGCGTGCAGCCTGCGCATGGGCAGAATACGGCAAAAGCAGCCGGATACTGCAAGCCGCAAACAGTATCCCGACCGCCAATGCCATCCGCTTATGCTTCATGCTTTTTCAGTGCCACGCACAGTACCGCAGCTGCCAAGCCTGCCCACAGCAGACCCGAACCCGGATCTCCGGTCTGCGGTGCGGGCGGATTGGTTGTAGTCGTGACTGCGGTTGTCGTGGTTGTGGTTTCAGCTGTGGTAGTGGTTTCCGAAGCATCGCCAACCGTCAGCATACACAGCGGCGGTACCAACACCATCGAATCGGATGCGGCACTGATTTGATATATCCCTGCCGTATCCAATGTGAGCGTCACAACGCCGTTTTCATCTGTGACAAATTCGGTGGCATTGCCGTTGCAGGTCAGCGTTGCACCTGCCACCGGCAGCGTTACCGCATTCCAGTTCTCGTCAAAGCCCTGTGCCGAGAGCGTCAAGGTCAGCGATTCGCCCACCTCTGCGGCGGCCGCATCGACATCAAACCAAGCATAGGTATCCGACCATGCGGTCAGGTCGGTATAGCAATAGGCAGTGAGCAAATCTCCATCGGCAATCGGGTCGGCAAGGCTCATGGCGGAGGCATGGTTGACCGTATAGCCATAGCTGCCGCCATTTTCCGTACCCCAGAGCTTTGCCATGCTGAGACCGTAATCGGTGGTCTGTGCGGCATAGCCTGCCGCCGCACCGCCCGGATAGCAGGCGTCATGGGCGAGGGTGAGCGCATCGTGAATGGTGTATGCGCCGTCCCCGTCAATATCACTGACCGATACGGCTGCTTGCGCCAAGACAATGGCACCGCTGCCGTCAATGATAGTCACACGCACCTGCGGATTGTCTGCTGCTGCTGCCGAACCCGTCATACCCGATACCATTGCCATAGCAGTCATGACGGCGGCGAAAAATTGCTGTTTCATGTATTTTCTCCTTTGGATGAATTGGATTTTAACGCTTGCATACGGAGCTGTTTTGCGGCAGTCCGGCGACGTTTTGCCCGAATGCGTTTTTCGGCACGGCGTTCCAAAACGGCAGCATCTCGATGGAGTTTGAGTCCTGCGGCTTCCAAGGCTCTGCCCCATGGCCCGAGCTGTGCTTTGATGGCATTGACCTGTTCGCTCGAAAAATCGCTGCGTTTCGGGTATCGCTGTTCACCGGCGGCTTGCAGCTTTTTCTGCACCTCTTGCAGCCATGCGATGACCTCTGCCTTCGTCGGGGTTTGTGCTTGCGGCATAAAAAACGCTCCTTTCTCCTGTGGGAAGACGAAAGGAACGCAAAATTCACCGCTTCTGATGAAAGGGCATACTTCCCCTATCCATGCGGCAAACGGCTGCAAGCTCCATCATCCCCGAACTGTTCTCCGAATCGGCAGCAGCAGTGAGTATTCCGACTGTCACGGTAATGGCGGTTGCGACGGATTTTCACCGAACTTCCCTCTGATTCGCCCGAAAGCGAAACTGCGCTGCATCCTATGCAATTGTCGCATTCATTATACCACAACTGTAACATATTGTCAAGCCGCAGGCAGCACCGCAGAATACAGAAAAAAGGGCGGCACCGCACAAAGATTGGGGTGTCAGATGCGCCGTCGATTTTTTCGTCAGATGAAACAAAAAGCGCAGGAAATGCTCTGTGTATTTCCGAACATTTTTGTGAAATGTGACGGAAAAGTGCAAGCAGATGGCGTACAAAGCCGTCAGGCGGGCTTTGTATGGTGTTGCCGGAGAATGCAAAACATTGACAATACCATAAAAATGTGGTATACTAAAACATATTGTGTTATCTTGCAAATTTGTGCCATACGATTGCGATTCGCATAAGTTTGCAATCTGCATACAGGGAAAGGAAGAACAAGTATGTCGAATACACCCTATCAGCCGCTGGCCGGCAGACCCGATCTGCCCGGCATTCAGGCAGAAATGCTCAAGTTCTGGAGCGAAAACAATACCTTCGAGCGTTCCGTACACAATGGTCAGGATCGAGAGATCATCTTCTATGACGGCCCGCCCTTCCCGACCGGCATTCCGCATCACGGCACGGTTCTGGTTTCATTCATCAAGGATATGATTGCACGCTACCACACCATGCAGGGCGCATCTGTTCCCCGTGTCTGGGGCTGGGACTGCCACGGTCTGCCCATCGAAACGCAGGCGGAAAAAGCACTCGGCATCGAAGGAAAATCCGAAATCGAACGCACCATCGGCATCGGCAAGTTCAATGACTGCTGCCATGAAATCGTCTCAAAGAACAACGAAACTTGGAAGGAATATGTTGACCAGATGGCACGCTGGGTCGACTATGACGGGGCTTACAAGACTATGAACCTCTCCTATATGGAGTCGGTCATGTGGGCCTTCAAGCAGTGCTATGACAAGGGTCTGATTTATCGGGATTACCGTGTCACGCCCTACTGCTGCCGCTGCGAAACCTCGCTGTCCATCTCCGATACGAGAGAATCCGATTCCACCCGTCCTCGTCAGGACCGTTGGATCATCGTCAAGTTCCGTACCGATGAGCAGCTTGACGGCAAGCCCGTCTGCTTCCTCGCATGGACGACTACGCCTTGGACACTGCCCTCGAATCTCTGCTTGGCAGTCGGCGAATCGCTCGACTATGCCTATGTCGCAGTCGAGGATGCGGTATTCATCGCCTGTAAAGCCACCCTCAAGCAGTATCCCAAAATCTTTGGCAAGCAGCCCGAAATCCTCAAGGAGTGCAAGGGTTCGGACTTGGTCGGCAAGACCTATGAGCCGCTCTTCCCCTATTTCGCAGACCGTGCCGAACAGGGCGCATTCCGTGTCGTCACGGCAGACTATGTCGGTTCCGATGAAGGTGTCGGCATCGTGCATACCGCACCGGCGTTCGGTGAGGACGACTACTGGACCTGCCGCAAGCACAAGATCCCGATGGTCAATCCGGTCGATGAAAAGGGGCACTTCACTGCAGAGGTCACCGATTTCTATACCGCCGAAAATGCTTTGACTGTCATCGAGATGAACCCGACCATCATCCGCTTTCTCTACGATCAGGGCAAGGCAGTTGCCGATGGTACGATTGAGCATAACTATCCGCACTGCTGGCGTTGCCGAGAGCCGCTCATCTATAAGGCGATGGACGCTTGGTATCTCAACATCGAGAAAATTAAGGAGCAGCTGATTGCCAACAATGCCCGGATCAACTGGGTACCCGATTCGGTCAAGGAAGCTCGTTTCGGCAAGTGGCTTGAGAATGCCCGTGACTGGAATATCTCCCGTAACCGCTACTGGAGCACCCCGATTCCGATTTGGGAATGCCCGGACTGCCATGCGCGTGTGGTACTGGGCAGCCTCGACGAAATCGAGGCACGCAGCGGCATTCGCCTTGACAATCTCCACCGGCAATATGTCGATGCGGTCACATTCCCCTGCCAATGCGGTGCGACCATGCACCGTGTGCCGGAAGTACTGGACTGTTGGTTCGAGAGCGGCTGTGTCCCGTTCGCGCAGAAGCACTATCCTTTCGAGAATAAAGAATGGTTCGAGTCGCACTTCCCCTGCGATTTCATCGTAGAGTATACCGGACAGATTCGCTGCTGGTTCTACTATCTGCATGTCATGGCAACCGCTCTGTTCGAGCGTCCGGCATTCAAAAACTGCGTAGTTCACGGCACAATTCTCGATGAGAACGGCAAAAAACTCTCGAAGTCCAACCACAACTACACCGACCCGATGAAGCTAATGAAGGAATTCGGTACGGACGCATTCCGCCTGTATCTTTTCCAGTCGAATGCAATGTTGGTCGGCGACCTGCGCTTCAAGGATTCCGGCATTCAGGAAATGCTGCAAACCTTCATTCTGCCGTTCTGGAATGCCTGCAATTTCTTCATCTCCTATGCCAATATTGACGGCTATCATCCCGATACCTGCCCGATGCCACAGTCAGAGAATCAGCTTGATCGCTGGATTCTGGCATTGCTGCACAAGACGCAGAACGAAATCCGTGACAACATGGACAAGTATCTCGTCAACCGGTACACCGACCGCATTGCAGAGCTGCTCGATGGCTTGACGAACTGGTATATCCGCCGTTCTCGCCGCCGTTTCTGGGGCAATGAGATGACCGCCGACAAGAAGTCCGCCTATGATACGCTGCTGTATGTCCTGCTGACCACCTGCAAGCTGATGGCACCGGCAGCCCCGATCCTTTCGGACTATGTCTACCGCATTCTCTCCGGTGAGGAGTCGGTGCATCTGACCACATGGGATGCTGTGCCGGAAGCCTATGCCAACCCCGAGCTGCTCCACCGGATTGCGCTTGCCCGCAATATCATCTCGCTTGCCCACGCACTGCGCAACAAGAACAATATCAAGAACCGCCAGCCGCTGCGTACCCTGCGTGTGGCACTGGCTGCCAAGCAGGATACCGAGATTGTCCGTCAGTTCACCGATATCATCGCCGAGGAACTGAACGTCAAGGAAGTCGAGATTGTGGACGATGTTTCCGCAATTGCCGAGGTGCAGTATGCGCCGAACTTCAATGCGATTCGTGATCTGTACCGTGACCGTGTTCCGGTGCTGATCAAGGCAATCAAAACCGGAGCATTCCGTCTGACGGCAGAGGCTGCTATCCTGACGATTGACGGTCACGAGGAATCCTTTGATGCTGATATTATCCTCGTCACCTATCGGGCGAAGGACGGTGGCCATATCATGAGCGAACACGGCATTGTGGTATCGCTCGACCTGACCATCACCGAGGAACTGCGGCAGGAGGGTATTGCCCGTGATATGGTGCGTATGATTCAGGATGCAAGAAAACAGAGCGGCTGCGAAATCTCCGATCATATCGTCCTTGCCATCACCGGCGACTATCCGACCAACTTCACCGACTATGTGTGCAAGGAAACGCTTGCCGAGGTGGGCACGGTTGACACACCGCTGACTACCTGTCAGGTGGAAACCGACAATGGCAATATCACGATTGCCATTCGCAAGGCATAAGCAAAACCGCCGACATGGGATTCCATGCCGGCGGCTTTTTCATGCCTGATCGTGACGCAGCAAATGCGAACGGCTCTCCGGTCCGCAAATGCCATCGACCTGCAAGCCATTGGCTTTCTGGTAGTCGAGCAATGCCGCACGGGTTGCCGGACCAAAGCTACCGTCAATGCCGCTCTCGCCGCAGTCATAGCCGGCAGCGATCAAATGCCATTGCAGCCAGCGTACCTCATGCCCCTTTGCGCCATACCGCAGCACCTGTTTCGGTGTGGGATAGGGACAGGTCTGTGCCTGTGCAAAGCCGTTGCGTTTCGCCTTTGCGATGATGGCAGGATAATCCCGATAGCCCCAATCGAGGTCCACATTCCCTGCAATGCCCGCTACGCTGCCACAGAACGAATACTGCCGCATGCCGTAAGGATAGGGATAGTCGCTGTCGCCCATGCCAACATGCGCAAGCCACACCGCATACCGCCGCAGCACCTCCTCCGGAAATCGGCTTTCGAGCAGCGATTTGTACGAGTATATGCCGACAAACCAACCCCGTTCCTCCAGATAACGGCAGAAGGCATGTGCCATGGCGGCGATTTCATCCGGCTGTTTCTTCCAGAGCACCGCCTCCTCCATATCATAGAAAATCGGATAGGCAAACCGCTTTCCGGCAAGCGTTTGACAGCAAAGCTCTGCTTCTTTGCGTGCCTCCTCCGGCGTTTCCGCATAAGAATACCAGTATGCCCCACACGGAATCGAAAGCCGCTCGCAGGCTGCATAGTTCTCCGCAAAGCGGCGGTCCTTCTGTCCGGCATACCATCCGTATCCGGCTCGCAGAATCGCAAACTCCACGCCGCTTTGCTGCACGGCATCCCAATCAATTTTGCCCTGATGGGTGGAAACATCAATGCCCTTCTTCGCCATTTGCATTCTCCTTTCGATTCATCACCGCTGCCAAGCCTGCCGCAATCGAAGATGCCACCAGCGTAATCAGACCGGTTTCCCAACCCGGCACCTGCTGTACCACATCCGTGACGACCGCCACCAGCTCCGCACTGAGCACACCCAGTGCCGTCTGCCAAAAGGTACGCCACGCACGGCGCACCGCTTCGGTTTGCAGGTATCGTTTCATACACACAGCTCCTTTCGTGCATTCTCCCTCATCCATAGACAGGGGCTGCACCGTAACTTGTACGATTTCGTACAAGCGGAAAAAATATCGGAACTGCGCCGATACAGCCCCGATTTCCTTTGCGTGTATTTGTGCGAATCGCCGAAAATTTTCTCGCCTCTTGACAAGCGTCACAGAATCTGATACTATATATAGCAGATACTTATATATAGTATTCGTGTATAAATGCGATGACGAACGACGAGTAGAGGCCTCTCCAATGGCACAGAGAAGGTACGGTTGGTGGAAGTACCCCCATTGCGGCATTGAAGTCCCGTTCCGAGCAGCGAATGGAAAGGCTCTGCGTTTCTCGCAGAGAGAACTGTTTGCCGGCAGTCCGCCGTAATCGGACAGGCAGTTTCAGCTGCCATAAGTGCGGGGAATCCGATACGATACCCCGAATTCAGGTGGTACCACGGATTTTGGATACGAAATTCGCCCTGAACGAGAATTCCATTCTGCGTTCGGGGTATTTTTATGCCCTGCGCAGGCGATATCGCAAAGGAGAAAAGCAGATGAAAGAACTCGCAAAGAACTATGATCCCGGCGCATTTGAGGATCGAATCTATCAGCAGTGGATGGACAAGCGCGCCTTCCACGCAGAGATCGATCTGAAGAAAATTCCATACACCATCGTGATTCCGCCGCCGAACATCACCGGTCAGCTGCACATGGGCCATGCGTTGGATGAAACCTTGCAGGATATTCTCATTCGCTGGAAGCGCATGAGCGGCTATGCCACGCTCTGGCTGCCCGGCACCGATCATGCTGCCATTGCGACGGAAGCCAAAATCGTAGAAGCCATGCGCAAAGAGGGCATCACGAAGGAGGACCTCGGCAGAAACGGCTTCATGAAGCGTGCATGGGCATGGAAGGAGCAGTATGCCGGACGCATTGACCGGCAGCTGATGAAGCTCGGCTCGTCCTGCGACTGGGAACGGGAACGCTTCACCATGGACGAGGGCTGCACCGAAGCGGTCAAGGAAGTTTTCGTGAAGTACTACGAGGAGGGTCTGATCTACCGTGGTGAGCGCATCATCAACTGGTGTCCGCACTGCCTGACCTCGATCTCCAACGCCGAAGTCACCTATGAGGAGCAGGACGGTTGCTTCTGGCATCTGCGCTATCCGCTGTCGGATGGCTCCGGCTTCCTCGAGCTGGCGACCACTCGTCCGGAAACGCTGCTCGGTGATACCGCCGTTGCCGTCAACCCGAAAGACGAACGGTATGCAAAATTCGTCGGCAAGACCGTCCTTCTGCCGCTCGTGGGCAGAGAGGTTCCGGTTGTCGCCGACTCTTATGTGGATATGGAATTCGGTACGGGTGTTGTGAAAATTACGCCTGCCCACGACCCGAATGACTTCATGGTCGGTCAGCGTCACAATCTGCCGGTGCTGAATGTCATGACCGATGATGCGAAGATTACCGAGGATTATCCGAAGTATGCCGGCATGGACCGCTATGAAGCCCGTAAGGCAATTGTCGCCGATTTGGAGGAAGGCGGTTTTCTGATCAAGGTCGAGCCGCATACCCACAATGTCGGCACCTGCTATCGCTGCGGTACGACTGTCGAACCCCGCATTTCCCTGCAATGGTTTGTCAAGATGGCAGAACTGGCAAAGCCGGCCATCGAAGCGGTACGCAGCGGCGGAATCAAGTTCGTACCCGAACGCTTCGAGAAGCTCTACTTCAACTGGATGGAGGATATCCGCGACTGGTGTATTTCCCGTCAGCTTTGGTGGGGACATCAAATTCCGGCATTCTACTGCGATGATTGCGGCGAGCTGGTCGTGACGAAGGAGCGTCATGCAACCTGCCCGAAGTGCGGCAAGACGATGCGGCAAGATCCCGACACGCTCGATACTTGGTTCAGCTCGGCATTGTGGCCGTTCTCAACCTTGGGCTGGCCGGAGAAAACCAATGACCTGAAGTATTTCTACCCGACCGATACGCTCGTCACCGGCTATGATATCATCACCTTCTGGGTGTCCCGTATGATTGTTGCCGGTATGGCGCATATGAACGAAGTCCCGTTCAAAACCGTGCTGATTCACGGCTTGGTGCGTGATGCACAGGGACGCAAGATGTCCAAGTCGCTCGGCAACGGCATTGATCCGCTCGAGATTATCGACACCTACGGCGCAGATGCCCTGCGCTTCATGCTCGCCACGGGCAACTCTCCCGGAAATGATATGCGCTTCACCGATGATAAGGTCAAGGCTGCCCGTAACTTTGCGAACAAGCTCTGGAATGCCTCCCGCTTTGTCATGATGAATTTGCCGGACGCCTTCCACTTCAACGGTCTGCCCGCAGAACTGCGCATGGAAGACAAGTGGATCATCGGCAAGTTCAATCAGTTGGCAAAGGATGTCAACGAAAACCTCAGCCGCTACGAGCTGGGCGTTGCCTCGACCAAACTTTATGACTTCATCTGGGATGTGTACTGCGACTGGTATATCGAGTTGACCAAGCCTCGTATGCGCATGGAAGGTCAAAGCAAGGCAGATGCACAGGCGGTTCTGGTCTGGGTGCTGCGTGGTATGCTGAAGCTGCTGCACCCGTTTATGCCGTTCATCACCGAGGAGATCTGGCAGGTGCTGACCGATGGCGAGAGCCTGATCATCACCGAGGACTTCCCCGTTTATCAGCCCGAACTCGATTTCAGCACAACGGCTGCCGATTTCGAGAAGGTCATCGCTGCGATCAAAGCCATTCGCATGATCCGTACTGAGCTGAATGTACCGAACTCGGCAAAGGCGATGCTCTATTTTGAAACGCTCGAGGTTGACCTGTTTGCATCGTGCAGCATTTTCTTTGAAACGATGGTTTCGGCTGCCGGTATGGAATTCGGTCAGAATTATCAATTCAAGAATGCCGTCACGGCAGTAACCGATACTGCCCGTATCTTCATTCCGATGGAGCAGCTCGTCGATATCGAGAAGGAACTCACCCGTCTGCGCAAGGAAGAAGAAAAAATTCGCAAGGAAATCGCATTCGTGCAGACCAAGCTCGGCAATCCGAATTTCTGCGAAAAAGCTCCGGCGCATCTGATTGCCGCAGAGCGTGAAAAGCTCGCAAAGGCGGAGGAAAAGCTGGACAAGGTATTGCAGTCCATTGCGGGAATGCAGGAAATGCAAGCCTAATCTCACCACAAATATCAACTGCGGATACCGTCTGTATGGGACGATATCCGCAGTTTTTATTCGATATGCAGCGATGCGAATTCCGGATGCTTTTCCGCAAGATGACGTTTCAGGCAGGCAAAGGATTCTGCACTGATGTCATGCTCGAGCTTGCAGGCATCTTCGGCGGCTTGTGCCTCAGAAACGCCAAGCCCGACCAGCCATGCGGTCAAGACCCGATGCCGTTCATAGATGCGCTCGGCAATTTCCTTGCCGGATTCGGTCAGGGTCAGCACGCCATCGGCATCCATCCGCAGATAGCCTTTCTCTTTCAAAATGCCAACCGCCCGACTGACACTCGGTTTCGATACGCCCATTTCATGCGCCACATCGATCGAATGCACCGTACCCTTGGACGCTTGCAGGCGGAGGATACACTCCAGATAATTCTCGCCGGATTCGTGAATGGCAGACATAGGCTCATCCTTTCTCCGATAACGGCACAACCGCACAGACAGTCAGTACGCCATCGGCGACAGTAAATTTGATATCGTAGCCGGCATACACAATGCCATAGAGCCGCTCGGGGTCATCGGCATAGCCGGGTCTTGGGTCTTGTGCCAAAATTGCCGTCACGACCGTATGCAATTCCATCGGCAAAGCGGCAAGCAGTGCATCCGGAAAAACCACCTCGAGCCAATGCTGTTTGGTTTCGGCAGTATAGCCCTCCGTAGCATCGGGATGGCAATCGGCAAACGGGATATAGGGCTTGATATCGAAAATCGGTGTCCCATCGAGCAAATCAATGCCCGATACCTCCAGCTCCACCGGCTGACGGTCGGCATATACCGCTTCGAGCTTCACGCAGGACAGCCCAATCGGATTCGGACGAAACGGCGAACGAGTCGCAAACACACCCATGCGCCGATTGCCACCCAATCTCGGCGGACGCACCGTTGCCGACCAGCCCTTGCCGTCCGATTTTTTTGCTTCGGAAAAATCCCACAGCAGCCAGATATGGGAAAAAGCTTCAAGTCCGCGCAGGGCATCCGGTCGGCTGTATGCCGATGCAAACACAATACGCCCCCGCAATTCCGGCACCAAACCACTTTGCCGTGGAATGCCGAATTTATCGGCAAAGTCAGTGTGCATATAAGCAATCGGTTCGATGGATATCCCCTCCTATCAAAAGCCGGTTTCCGCAGACAGGGCGAAAACCGGCATACAAATCCGATGTTCAATCGTACATGACATCTTCACGCTTATAGTAGGCACTAAGATTTTCGCTTGCAGACATGACCGCAGTCACCGCCAACGAGCCGATGACGGCAATGAGATAAGAAATGAGGCTCAAAACAAATCCGCCTGCATGGCGTTTCTCGAACAGCAGCACAATGCCGGGAATCAGCAGCAATACGGCACCTAATCCAAACAGAAACGAGGTCAAACCCCTCACCTGCTTGACACGCAGCACAATCGTTACGGCAAGAATGATCAGCACAATGCCGCCATAGCGATAGAACGAATCGGCAATCCGGAAGAACAGATTCGGGTCAAAGCCCTCGGCATACGGGCGGCTTGCGAATGTCACCATGAAACCGCCTGCCAATACCCCAATCACCGTCAGAATCACCGAAATCGGGAAACCGGCTCTGGCACGGTCTGCCGCCTGCTGTGCCCGCAATTCCCGCAACTGCCGCTGTGCCTCTTTGGGATCGGTGGTTGGGGCTTCGGTCAGGCTCTCGGTCATACGCTTGGTCGCCTGCCGCTTTGCCTCCTCGATATCCGCCTGATTGAAGCTCGGCTTGCGTTCGGGTTCGGGCTGTGTCTCCTCGAGCAAGTCATCGGCTTTCACCTCCGGCAGAATGGTTGCCGCCTGCTTTTTCTCGGGGGCTTCATAGGTTGCCTCTTCGAGTACAACCGAGGCAGATGCTGGCGCCTGTTGCTGCTGCAATGCCTGCTGCTGGAACTGCAACCGCTGTCGCTCGATAAATTCCGCATTCAGCTCTGCAATTTCCTCGTTGGTATAGGGTGGCTCGCCCTTCGCAGCTCTTTGCTGCTGCAGGACAGCAATCTGTTCGGGTGTCAAGGATTGATAGCGGCTTGCAGGTCTTACGGGCGGTGCATCCTGCCCACCCATATCATCGAGCACAACCGCTGATGCGCCTGCCAATCTCGGGTCTGCACCGGACGTTTGGGGTTTGGGCTGTGGGGCATCATAGCTCATATCGCCAAGCAGCTGATCCTGCAGACTGCGTTGATCGTCCATGTAAAATCCTCCGTTTCCTGCAATCGGGAGATTGCGTTTTGTACCTTTTTATTATACCAGATTTGCCCACAAAAAGCAATAGCTTTTCATGCTTTTCTACCGAAATGACAACCCGCATTCCTCCATTCGCACACGCTGCACCAAGCTATACAAACAAAATCCCCGAATGCGATGATTCGGGGATTCTTGCACCTTTACGGTTCGGATTCCGGCTGCGGACGAGTACCGCTGTAATTTTCGCCAAGCACACGGTCATAAGTCAGCAGGTCGAGCGTTGCATTGCGGTTATCTTCCTCGAGGAAAATGGATGTGTAGATCGGACAGGCTTCCATCTCTTCCAACACGGTTGCATAGAAGCTGTTGACGGGCAAGCCTGCCATCTTCAAAATCATCGGGCCGAGATAGAAGGTCGAGATGGATTCCTCGGGCAACACCGAAGTATCGAGCGTTATATTGCTCCAAATCAATGCAGGCTGTTCATAGAGGACCGAGCAGTTTTCACTGTTGATGCCGAGCCGGTCATAAAGATTATTCTCTGCCCGCATGGACGGGAAATGATCCCCGACAAACAACACGATGGTCGGTTCGCCGATGCGTTCCAGCTCCGCTATCAGCATGGTAAGGGCATCACCGGTTGCCCGTATGCCTTCCAGATACACATCCAACTCCGATGCCCCCTCAATCCAATCATAGGGCTGATGGTTCTGCATGGTTGTGGTGTGGATATAGATGGGTTCGCTGCTCTCCTGCACGAGCTGCAACAGCTGCCGCATCACCTGATCATCAGACATATACTCGTTGGGATAGAGCGTACCAGAAACGGTAAAGTCCTCCTCGAACAGCATCTGATCGAAGCCGTAACGGGCATAAATCTCATCTCTGCCATAGAAGGTCTGCGTAAAGGGATGCACATAGGCGGTCTGATAGCCCAGTTCTTTGTAGTACGAAATCAGCGAATCGGGATACTCCACCGTCAATTCCTTCTGCGGTGTGATCGCATCGAGCAGCGAACGCACCGGCAGTCCAAACATCAACTCAAACTCCGTACGCACGGTATAGGACGCATAGGTCGGAACTGCAACATCGAGCTGAATACTCTGCTCGGCAACCGCATCGAAGGCATCGTAGGCATCAGTTTTGAGGTTCAGATCCTCCAGACGACGGAAATCCGCAAAGGATTCCGACATCACGACAAGCACATTGGGCTTTTGCTCGGCAGTACCGACAATTTCAGGTACATCGAGCGTTTGTGTGATGGTATCCGCATCATACGGTTCCGGCTCATCGAGAATATTCTCGAGTTTTTCGGATGTTGTTTCGACCAAGAATGCCAGCATACTGTTGTGGCGGAACTTCTCGTTGATGGAGAACGCATTGACCGATTCGGAGGTGTCGATATCGAAGATACCGTACACAGTAGAAGAAATGGTCGGCACGCAGACCACCATTACCACCGTTGCCAGGCAGCCTGCCAGCGGAATGATGCGCTTTTTCCAAGGTCGGGAGTATGCCGGATTCTGGATATAAATCAGCAGCAGCACCAGCACCAGAATGCAGACATACATCACCAAGGGGAATGTAATCTTGATGTAGGCAAAGCTGCTGAGGTTTTTGACATTGGGTGCGAGCGTCAAGTCGGTCAGTTTGAAGTGATTGCCGTTGGTGCTGTACTTAAACAGCTCCACCACGCTTACCGTCATATAGGCAATGCCCTGTATCCAGGTTGCTACCCAGACACGATTGCAGAGAAAGAGCAGCAATCCGTAGAGCAGATACGCAATCAGGAAATCGAACAGCAGCACCTTTGGGCGGCTGATACAAAATTCGAGAAAAGACGAAATATGCACATACTGATTCAACTCTGCCAAGCAAACGATGAAGATGGGAAAGATGAGCGTCAGCAGCGCATTGAACTTCGGATTGCGTTTCTGATTGTGCAGCCGAATGGCCTGTATCCGATGGTGAGCAACCTTCAGCCGTTCCCAGATTCGTTTTCGCCGACTTCCTTCCGGAATCAGCTTATCGGTCTGCGCCGAAATACGTTCTTTGACATTGATCATATTGACCTCGATTCTTATTTCCATTGACATTCATCTGCTGTCGAATGTCAAGGGCGACACCGCACAAAGATTGTGCGTCAGATGCGTAGTCGATTTTTTCGTCAGATGAAACAAAAAGTGCAGGGAATACTCTGTGTATTTTCGAGCATTTTTTGTGAAATATGACGGAAAAAGTGCAAGCAGATGACGTGCAAAGCCGTCAGGCGGTCTTTGTGCGGTGTTGCCCAAGTTCTCTCCTTACGCCAAGCACGCACGAATGCTGCCTGTACTACGGTATTAGTGTATCATGTTTTGTTTCGCTTGTAAAGGGGTTTTTCGCATTTTTAGAAAGATTTCATAAAATCTTCATTGAATAAGAATCCATTTGTAACCATTTCCAATTTGATATTACAACATGGAAACGCCCCGCACAAAGGCAGGGCGATCCTTTACGTTTGCGTTGGCACAGATTCTGACGGTTTCGCATCGGATACCGACCCCGACTGCTCGGATTTTGGAGTATCATCGGATTTCTTTGCCCTATACTGGAGAAATGCACAGCCGCCAAACAGCAGGCAGGCAAGCACCAACCCAATGACGGCAATCACAATCACTGCACCGGTCAGCGAATACAGATAGCCAGTCACGGCGGCGAAAATCTGATCGGATTTGAGTGCAAAGCGGTCAAACCAACGAGTCTCCTGCAAATAAGCGGCAGGCATGAGCATCAGCAGCGAAGCACAAAAGCTCGCACAGCCGCTCCAATACAGCACAGCCGACAAATTCTTGCGGTGCATCAGCACGAGCAATGCCAGCATCACAACCGTACCGACAATCGAGGCAATCAGCAAGTAATCCACGAGCGGCAATGCCGCCTTTGCTTTGGTCAGCAGCTTGCTGTCCTCGAGTGTCGCAAAGCGGAAGACATCGGCTGTCGTCAGAATGTTCTGTTTTGCCGATGTGATGGCATTGGTCAGCACTTCATCATAGCGGTCGTCTTTTTGATAGCCGTTTTCCTCGGCATATGCTTCAAAAAAGGCGGTCATATCGGCTTCCAGACGGCTGAAATCATGCGTCACACCGATCGAATCCGTTTCCCCATGCAAAAATGCAAACACATTGTCAATCGAGGATCGGATCATCAATTCCGCCTGTTCCTCGGTAATCGAAGGCTCATAGACGGAGAGCGGAATACCGGTGGCATTGGACTGCTCCTGATAGTATGCCGTCAGGTTGTCGTGTACCTTTTTCGGCAGCTCCTGCGTTTCGATCAGCTTGATGCAGGCATCGACATTGAGTGCGATACCCTTCGCCACGCCGCCTGCGGTCACGCCAATCAACAGAAAAATCAGCAGCAGCGACACAATGACACTTGTCAAATAGGATACGGGTCGTTTCACAGTCGTCCCCCTCATTCTGTATAGTAGGCTTTGGAAATCAGTTCACAGCGCACGCCCACTCGCACATCCGAATTGCCCAGCACCTGCGCCTCACAGGTATAGAGCGTCAGGCATGGTTCTTCGGTCGGGAGCACATATTGATTATCGGTCTTCAGAAACCGAATCTGCTCGGTCACACGATAGCGGAACACACCATACTCGGTATAGAGCGTCACATCATCGCCGACTTGCAGCTTGTTCAAATCAGCAAAGAATGTGTTGACGTGGGCATCAATGACGGTATTGCCGTCCTCACCCAGTACCGCCGATTGGCTCGACTGGCAAGCACCGAGGGCAAGCAGTTCCTTCGATACGCCAAAATACACGCCGATATTCAGGTCAATCGACTTGCATTCCAGCTGTGCATACTGCTCACCGAATTTCGGGTACATAATCGTACCGGTTTCCGAGGTTTCCCTGCCGTCATCGGTCTGGATAACCTTATCAATGATATTGAGACCTGCCGTTGTGGAATTGGTTTTCAGCGTATCCATAAAGGCAAGGTTCAGGTACTTCTGTACGGTATGCACCGGCGCAAGCGTCAGCACGAGCATGACAATACCCATACACAGCAGCAGCAGCAAAACCGGTGTAAATACCCAGGGCAGAATCGCTCCCCGCTGTTTCTTTGCGGTCATTCCTGTTCCTCCCGCATCGAGAGCTTCCGGCTCATCGCAACCAGACCGCCGACACCCAGCAGTACTGCGCCAACCGCAATCGCAAATGGCAGCACGAGATTCCAGCCGGTATCATCAATGATCACACCAATGCTCGAGCTGTCCACGAGATTGCCGTTCTGGTCACGAATGCTCAGGCTGATTTCGTTGTTCTGCACATCATCGATCGTGGCATTCATGCCGAGATTTTGCAGCAATTCCACGAGGGATTGTGCGATGGTTGCCTTATCGGACGTACTGAGCTGCTTGATGATGCTGTTGCGTTCTGCCGTAGACAAACCGTTGATGAATGCCTCATACTCCTCCGGGCTCATCTGCGAAACATATGCCTGTTTTTCCTCAAGCGTCATATTGATAAAAGATTTCTGCGGTTTTGTCCCCGTCGTTGTGGTCGTACTGCCGGAATCATTGTTGCCGGACATATTAGTACCGATACCGGCATTGGTTGTTGTGGTAGTTGTTGTGGTGGAAGAACCGGTAGACGGTGCGGTGGTCAATGCACCATTGATGGTTTCGAGAATGCTGTCCTCGTAGATGTAGACGGTTTCGACAAGAACATCATAGGTATAATATGTGCCGTCATACCAAACACCGTTGTCGTCATGTTCTGCGGCGTAGTACTGGTTCATACACTGCTGAACCATGTACTCGGGCACACCGATATCCCGCAATGCTGCCTGTACATCGTCAATGGACGTCGCAGATGCGGTCATCGCTCCGGCTATGCCGACAATCGCAGCCGCCAGAGCACCGCTCAGCATATGCACAATTCGTTTGATTTGGTTCATAGAAAAACTCCTTTCATGCTCGGGGTGGGGTTGTATCTTACGTTCACTGACAGTATAGCATATTTTCATTGTTTTTGCAAGTCCTTTCACAATACATTCACAGACCATTTTTTTCCGGAAACATCACGCCGAGCAGTTTCCCACTCGGCGTTTGATTCATACAAATATGCGCAAATGGCGTGCCAGTTTGCCAATCGGCAGTCCGACAACATTGTAATAGTCCCCGGCAATGCCCCGCACAAACAATGCCGCCTTGCCCTGAATGCCATAGCCGCCTGCCTTGTCATATGGCTCATCGGTTTTGGCATAGGCTTCGATTTCGGCATCGGTCAGCGGATAGAATTGCACCTGTGTTTCCTCGGTAAAGCTCATGCTCTTGCCCTGATGAAACAGTGCCACGCCGGTTTTGACGGTATGCACCCGATCGGAAAGCGCATGGAGCATCCGCACACAATCGGCGTAGTCCTTCGGCTTGCCCAAAATGCAGTCATCGAGCAACACGGTGGTATCCACACCGATGACGACCTGTTCCGGATGCTCGTTTGCGACGAATGCCGCCTTCTGCACCGCCAAATATTCCGCCGCATCACGCACCGCCAACGATTCGGGCAAAGTTTCATCACAGCCCGATACACAGACGGTAAACGGAATGTCCAGCATCGCCAGCAGTTCCTTGCGGCGGGGCGATGCCGATGCTAAAATATATTCCATAGTATCCCTCACGAATTACGAACGCTTAAACAGCGAGATTTTTTTGTAGGTCACATTGGTCGAGTCGTTGCCGCCCATGAAGAAAACCAGCTCACAATTTTCCGATGCGGCAGAGAGCGTGAATGTTTCCTTCACAACGGCATCTACCCCTGCACCCGTAAAGCTGCCCTCGAACAGCAACTTGCCCGTATCGGTTTCCCGTACGGCATAGGGCACGGTCAAACCGCTCGGTGCACTGTGCGTAAAATTCAGTTCATAGTCACCGATCGGCAAATCCATACCGCCGACATAAGCCTCAATCGCAGACGGATCGCTGCCGCCGGTGACGGTGTTAACCCAGAGCGACATGTCATAGCCGACATAGAACGAGGCATTCGCACCCAAATCTTGATGGATGCGCACATCATAGGTTGCACCCGATGCCATATCCAAGCCAATCTTGCTCCACGGCAGCCCAAGTGCCGTGCAGATTTTGTCCGCCATCACATAGGCGCAAAGCTCATGCGTATAGGCAGACGGATGCCAATCCGCACCAAGTCCGTTGTCCATATTCTGTGTTGCAGAGAGAAACGATGTGATCTTCTCGTCCCCCATCTCGGCAACCGCTTCCTCGATATACGGATAGATATCCTCACAGCCCATTGTACCGACCGTGCAGATGATGACGGCATCGGGATTCTTCTCCCGAATCAGCGTCAGAAAGTCAACATAGGCATCGACAAATTCCGGTCCACGGGTATCGAAATCCTTCGACACATAGGTGTGATCATTTGTGCCGAGGTTGACCACGACCACATCATTCGGATTTTCGGTAAAGTCCCAATCTGCGGCATATTCGGTGAAGCTGCCGACCTGCGTATAATAGGGCGGTACGAGCGAATCGGTATTGATCGCACCGTCATTGGAATAGCCCGACACCACACCATGACCGCTGTATGAAACCGCACTGTAATCCGCATCGAGCAGCTCTGCGGTCAGATAGGCATAGGATTTGGTGAAGTTTTCGGTTGCGGTTTCAAAGCTGACATACTGCGAATCCGCTTCCACGCCGTAGGCGCAGGTAATGGAATCGCCGACAAACTCAATCTGCAGTTCCTTCTTCGGCGTCGGCTTGATTGGATCGCTCTGCGCAGAAGTCACGGTAAACGATTTCACGCCGACTGCGCCGTTGTTGGCTTCGGACAGGTGAATGATCTTGACTTTTGCCGTGCGATTGGTTGTACCGGAGAACAGCTCAATGGTCTGCTCCGGCTCGCCCATCACCACATCGGCAACGAGTGCATCATCCACATAGACCGCATAGCGAGGACGGTATTTCGCATCGGAATACACACAGCCATCGCCGGCAATCGTCACAACGGCTTCTGTACCCGTGACAGTACATTCAATGGCAGAGCCGCTCTGCACCAGCCATGTGGTATCACCGCTTGCAAGCGTTCTGCCGATGTGCTTGCAGGTCGAATCCGTCACGGCAATGGTCTGCGTGGCGACTTCACCGCTGCCTTGACTGCCCGAAAGCAGATCCTGTTTGGCATCGGTCAAATCAATGGCATTGATCCGGCTGTCGGCATTGTAGTCATGATCAACGGCTGCAGTATCGCTCACCAACGCATCCGCCAATTGCCGCACAAAGTCGGTATTCAGTGCCGCAACGGCTGCCATCGGCAACGCAATTGTGCTGACAGCCAGTCCAATCGCCGTACAGAGTGCATACAGCTTTTTCTGTTTCATATGAAATTCCCCCTTTATCGTTAGCATACGCCCTATAATTAGTATACACGACAAATCCCGGCTTGTCAATTTATCCACAGCATTTTGGTATTCGAGAATTGAATATCTTTCAGTAATACATACTAATGACGACACCGCACAAAAATTGTGCGTCAGATGAAACAAAAATCGCCGGGAATCCTCTGCGGTATCCCGAAGCATTTTTGTGATATATGACGGAAAAAGCACGGGGCAGATGGCGTGCAAAGCTGTCAGGCGGTCTTTGTGCAGTGTTGCTTAATATCCAAAATCAGATGCGCTTTGAATCAGACAATATTTTGAAATAATATAAAACAGGTTGACATTCCATCCAAAATCTAGTATGATAATAGAAATAGCCACTATGACACATCAGAAAGGAAGATTCCGATGATATTATTAGAAGAAATTCGTTCCGAGTTGGTCAATGCCGAACCGGAAGTCAAAGAATTGGGCGAAGTGCTGCAAATCGAACGTGCCAAGCAGGAACTGGAGGATTTGCACATTCAGGTTACCTATGAGGGCTTTTGGGACAATCCCGAAACCTCCCAGAAGGTCATGCAGAAAATCCGCACATTGGAAAACAAGGTCGAGCGATTCGAGAAGCTGCAAGCATTGATGGAAGACACCATCGGCATGATTGATCTGGTACTCGAAGAGGGTGACGATTCCTCGAATGAGGAGATTGCCGCCGATGCCGCACGGTTTCGTGAGGAGCTGGAAGCAGAAAAGCTCAAAACCTTGCTCTGCGGCGAATATGACAGCTGCAATGCCATTTTGACGCTCCACGCCGGTGCCGGCGGTACGGAGGCGCAGGACTGGGCGCAGATGCTCTACCGTATGTACAACAAATATGCCGAGAGCCATGGCTTCAAGGTTGATCTGCTCGACTGGCTCGACGGCGACAGTGCCGGCATCAAGTCCGCCTCGTTTATGGTAGAGGGCGAAAATGCTTACGGCTTCCTGAAATCCGAAGCCGGCGTACACCGTCTGGTACGCATTTCGCCATTTGACGCATCAGGTCGCCGTCAGACCTCGTTCGCCGCACTCGAAGTCATGCCGGAAATCGATGACGATGTTGAGGTGGAGATCCGTCCGGAGGATATCAAGATGGACGTGTTCCGTTCGAGCGGTGCAGGCGGTCAGCATATCAACAAGACAAGCTCTGCCGTTCGTTTGACGCATTTGCCGACGGGGATCGTGGTCTCCTGCCAGACACAGCGCAGCCAGTTCCAGAATAAGGACTACTGTATGAAAATGCTCCGTGCCAAGCTGATTGAAATCAAGGAGAGAGAGCATCTCGACAAGATTTCCGATATCAAGGGCACACAGCTGAAAATCGAGTGGGGCAGCCAGATTCGCTCGTATGTGTTCATGCCTTACACGCTGGTCAAGGATCACCGTACCGGCTGTGAAAACGGCAACGTGCAGGCGGTCATGGACGGTGCACTCGACCCGTTCATCAATGCCTATCTCAAGGCACTCACCCACGGCACGCTCCAAAGCGGTGCGGCTGCCGATATCGACTAATCCCATATGCCAAAATGCCATGCAAGCCAAAGCCTGCATGGCATTTGTTTTGTCAATCCTCAACCCACTCGACTGTTTTCATGATCTGAGGCGTCAGGGGCTTGTCGGCAGCGTTGGTGGCAACGGCTGCAATCTCGTCCACAACCTCGATGCCCTCAACCACTTCACCGAATGCCGCATACTGACCATCAAGATACGGCGCATCGGCGTGCATGATGAAGAACTGCGAACCGGCACTGTTGGGCATCTGGGAACGGGCCATACTCAGAACACCACGGGCGTGCTTGAGCGGATTCTGAACACCGTTGGCAGTGAATTCACCCTTGATGCTCCAGCCCGGGCCGCCCATGCCGGTACCGTTCGGGCAGCCGCCCTGAATCATGAAGCCGGAGATAACACGGTGGAAGGTCAAGCCATTGTAAAAGCCGGATTTCACGAGCTTTTCAAAGTTTTCGCAAGAAATCGGAGCACAGTCCGGACGAAGCTTGAGCTTGATTTGCTTTCCGGATTCCATTGTAATGATAACCATAGTATCCATTCCTTTCCATCAATCAGTTGAGTTCAATATCCTGCACATCCTCAAGCGTGAGGGTGGTCAGTTCTTCATCAGTCGGAAGATTTTTGGATGCCAAGCGGTTTGCCTGATTGGTAATCGCTCGTTCAAAGAAATTCCGAATATCTCTCGCATTGGCAAAGGATTCGAGGTTCATGCCGCACCGTTCCACAAAATATTCCAGCACCGACTTTTCTGCTTCCGGGGTCATTTTCATGCCGGATTTCGTGCAAATGCTCTTGAAAATATCAAGCAGCTCATCGGGCATATAGTCCTGAAAGGTGATAATTTTGTTGAAACGGGAACGCAGACCGGGGTTTGAATCAAGGAATTCTTCCATCAAATCCGAATAGCCTGCTACGATAACGATGAAGTCGTCCCGGTGATCCTCCATCTCTTTCAGCAAGGTGTTGACCGCTTCCATACCGAAATCACCTTTGCCGGTACTGGCGGTCAAGGCATATGCCTCATCGATGAACAGCACACCGCCCATCGCCGAATCGATGACCTCCTTGGTCTTGATGGCGGTCTGACCGACATAGCCGCTGACCAAGCCCGAACGGTCTACCTCAACCAGCTGTCCCTTCGAGAGGACACCGAGCGATTTATAAATGCCTGCCAAAATACGGGCAACCGTGGTTTTACCGGTACCCGGATTGCCGAGAAACGCCATATGCAGCGAAATCGCCGACTGCGGCATGCCTCTCGCCTCACGCATTTTGCGTACGCGAATGAGATTGATCAGACTGTTCAAGTCCTGCTTCACAGCATGCAAGCCGGTCAGTTCATTGAGCTTGAGCAGCTGTTCCTCGAGTGTCAGATTTTCCGCATCCTCGACAGTCGCTTTGCCCGGCTGAATGTGTGAGCCGGACATCGGCGGCTGCTGCGATTTGGGCGGTGTATTGGGAGAACCGCCATTGCTCCCACCGCGATTGGGAATCGGCGGAGTTCCGCCGGCATTGCCCCAGGGCGAACGCCCCGAACCGCCGGAAGGGTAGTTTGGACGGTCTGCCGCACGATTCTGTTCCCGAATCATAGCCTCCCAATTCGAGATATACTCCACACGGAAATTGCGCAGTGCTATCTCCAATGCCGCCAAATCCCGCATGGCAAGCGGATCGGTTTTGCCCTTATCGGACTGCATATAGTCCAGACCCGCCATCTTGATCAGTTCGATGAACGCCAGACTGCGTTTCCCGATGGGATTTTCGTCCAAGTCCATTTTAAGGAAGGGCATCATCATGGTAATCATGCTGTCCTTGAGACTGTATTTCGTAATTTTGCAGCTGACATGAAAGCGGTCGATCTGTTCCGCCGACATCATATAGCCCAGCGCATCATTGAGATAGGCAATTTCCCGTCCGGTGATACTGCCGTTGCTGCTGCCGAGGTAGACAAAAAACTTCAGCAGCGTAAAGCGCAGGTAATCCTGCATGGATTTTCCCTGTACGGAAACAGTGTATCCTTTGGATTCGCAAACCTGACACTGGTCATAAACCAATGACAGCTGCCGTGCGACCTCCTCTCGCATATACACGCTCCTCCTGTCTATTATACTTTCTGATTTCAACCGAGTACGACTTTATGGAAGACCTTTTTGCCCTTTTTAATGATGACCTCACCTTCAATGGTGATCTGTGCCTTCGGGTCGGTGACCTTTGCGTCATTGACAGCAATGCCGCCCTGCTGTACCAAGCGTCTGGCTTCGCTGATGGACGGTGCCAGACCTGTCTGCACGAGCAACGAAAGAATTCCGATTGCGCCATCGGTCAACGCATCGGCGGCGAGGGTCGTGGTCGGCATATCGGCGGAATTGCCGCAGCCGGAGAAAATCGCTCTTGCGGCATCGAGCTGCTTTTGCGCTTCCTCCCCGCCGTGAACGAGCTGGGTCAATTCAAAAGCAAGAGTTTCCTTCGCCTTGTTGTATGCGGCACCGCTGTCCATATGCAGTTCCATCTCCTCAATTTCCTCAATCGGGATAAAGGTCAGCATCTTCAGACATTTCACGACATCGGCATCACCAATGTTGCGCCAGTACTGGAAGAAATCATAGGGCGAGGTTTTCTCCGCATCGAGCCACACGGCACCCTTTTCGGTTTTCCCCATCTTCTTGCCCTCGGAATTGAGCAGCAAGGTGATCGTCATGGCATGGGCATCCTTGCCGAGCTTCTTGCGAATCAGCTCCGTACCGCCGAGCATATTGGCCCACTGGTCATCGCCGCCGAACTGCATATTGCAGCCATAATCCATGAAGAGCTTATAAAAGTCATAGCTCTGCATGATCATGTAGTTGAACTCGAGGAAAGTTAAACCACGCTCCATGCGCTGCTTGTAGCACTCGAATGTCAGCATCTTGTTGACGGAGAAGCATGCGCCGACCTCACGCAGCACATCAATATAGTTGAGGTTCAAGAGCCAGTCACCGTTGTTGACGAGCAATGCCTTGCCTTCGGAGAAATCGATAAAGCGGCTCATCTGCTTGCGGAAGCATTCGCAGTTATGCTCAATCATTTCCTGCGTCAGCATTTTGCGCATATCGGATTTACCGGACGGATCGCCGATCATGCCCGTACCGCCGCCGACCAGCGCAATCGGACGGTTGCCTGCCATTTGCAGTCGTTTCATCAGGCACAGCGCCATGAAATGCCCGACATGCAGCGAATCGGCTGTCGGGTCAAAGCCGATATAGAAGGTGGCTTTGCCCTGATTGATCAAATTGGCAATCTCCTGCTCATTGGTCGTTTGCGCAATCAAGCCTCTGCGCTTAAGTTCTTCAAACAATGTCATATCCATTCTCCTTTACGGAATCATTTTCATAGTCCTATTTTACACCAGTCTTACAAAAAAGTCAAGGCTCTGCCTTAGAACATAGCACCAAAGAATCCCATCAGAAACAGCAGCACGATAATCGACGTTGCCAATAGCACCGTCCATGCAATCGTACCGATGATTGCCGCCTTTTTACAAGGTGCAGCGACCTGCGGACGGGTTTTGGCATATTGCTTTGCGATTCTGAAGCCTTTATTCGGGAATATGCCGCATCGAATCAACTCTTTGGTTGTCACGGTTGCATTGCGGTCGGCGACGATCATTCTCGCCTTGCGAATGGCTGCCGGATTGAGGATCATATTGCAGTGAATGCAGACACTCGCACCCGGTTCAATCTGCTCACCGCAGTTCTTGCAATACCGCACTGCTTTCGCTCGGCGTCCTGTCGGCTGCTGTGCGTTTTCCGCCGGCTGTACCGGCGATACCGGCTTTTCACCGGATTGCTGCGGCTGATTGGGATACTGATACTGATTCATGATAACGCCTCCTTGCAATTAACCATTTCCATAGCAGAGCATTTGCTCTAAGCTGTGTCTTGCGCCTTGACTGACCGCAACAGGCAAGGTGACAGCGGCTGCACTGCCGTCTGCAATCTCTCGCAGCACCCGTTCGACATCCGCCAGCGTCGTCACACGCATATCCGGACAAATCAAACGGCTTGCCATCGGATAGAACCGCTTGTCCGGACATGCCATCGAAAGGTGCATGACAATGCTGATTTCCGTGCCGATCAGAAATTCCTCGGCATCGGATTCCTTGGCATAGCGCATGATGTTGGAGGTTGCACCGACAAAGTCCGCCATTGCCGAAATCTTCGGATTGCATTCGGGATGTACGAGCAGCAGCGCATTCGGATGTGCCTGCTTCGCCGCAAGGACTTCCTCGAGCGTAATTGCACCGTGATAGGGACAGCCGCCCTGCACCAGATGAATCCGCTTTTCCGGGCAATGCGCCTGCACATACGCACCGAGATTGCAGTCCGGAATGAACAAGATATCGGTCTGCGGCATCGCTTTCACGATTTGCAATGCCGACGACGAAGTCACGCAAACATCGCTGACCGCCTTAATCGCAGCGGTTGTATTGACATAGGCAACGACGGCACAATCCGGATACTTCGCCTTTTCGGCAAGGATTTGCTCGGGCGTAAACTGCTCTGCCATCGGGCAGCCTGCCTCCGGATTCGCCTCAAACACATCCTTATCGGGATTGAGCAGCTTTGCGGTTTCTGCCATAAACCGTACACCGCAAACCAGCAGCCGTTTGCAGTTTGACTGCCTTGCCGAAACGCTCAACTGATAGCTGTCACCGGTCACATCGGCGGCTTCCAGTATATCCGGCGATTGATAGCTGTGCGCCAAAATGCAGACATCTGATTCCTGCTTAAGACGGGCAATCGATGCTTGCAGTTCTTGTATGGTTCTCATGTCAAGGAACTCCCTTCTTCATCATCGTTTTCTGTGATTGTTTTGATCGTATCCTCTGCCGATTCGCCCGCATCTGCGGCATTCGATTCCGGTTCGGATTCTTCAGATGCCTCTACGGTTTGCGGCCGTGCATCGATCAGATCTGCACCCATATAGTCCTCGGTGGTCGAAGGCATACCCTTTCTCTTGAGCCTGCCATTGAGATAATCGGAGAGCAGCACATAAAAGGCGGAGAAAATCGGCACGAATATCACCATACCGATGAATCCGAACAGCCCGCCGCCGATAAAAATCGCAAACAGCACCCAGAATGTCGGCAGACCGAGAGTATCACCCAAAATCTTCGGCTCGAGAAAATTGCCGTCAATCTGCTGCATGATGAGAATGAAAATCGCAAACGGGATAACCTTTGACGGTTCGGACAACAAAATCAAAATGCCGCTCGGAATCGCCCCGATAAACGGTCCGAAAAATGGAATGATATTCGTCACACCGATGGTCAGGGAGATGAGTGCCGCATAGGGGCAATTGAGGATTGTCATACCGATAAAGCAAATCAGCCCGACCAAAAACGAGTCCAGTGCCTTGCCGGAAACATAGTGCATAAAGGTATCGCTGAAATGCCTTGCGACGGAGAGCAGCCCATGCACCCGCTCCGTCTTCATCATCGCATACAGGAATTTCTTGACCTGTGCGGCATGACGCTCCTTGCCGGCAAGCAAGTAAATGGCGAGAATGATGCCCAGCACGAAATCCTTCAGCGCATTGACAAATGTGAATGCACCCGAAGTAATCGAGGTCAACAGGCTGGCACCACTCATCAGGTTATCGATTTTCGGTTCAAACTCCGAGATCATATTGTTGAGCGTGGCTTGCAGACTCTCCCACACACTGATCAGCATTTGATGAATTTGCGGCTGACTTTCTTCGAGTCCCTCGATGCGTTCGCCCATCCACTGTCCAATGGTCGTCATGTAGCCGGGTAGATACAGCACCAGATTCTTAATACTGGAAATCAACTCCGGCAGCAGCAGCGACAGCATGCCCGACAATGCCGCAAGCAATACCGCAATTGTCAAAAACACCGACACGAAACGCAGGATTTTGGGATGCGGCTTTTTGCGTTCGATGAGCGGTTTCAGCCTGCGCTCCGTCCAATTCTGGAGTGGACTAAGCAGATAAGCAATCGCCAAACCCCAGAGAATCGGCGAGAGCGTATCCAAAATCTGCTCCACCGCATTCATCACAGCCGAAAACCGCCATACACCGATGCCAATCAGCACACAGCAACTGAATACCCATATCACCAATACGGCAATCGACCGATGCCGTTCGTTTATTTGTAATTTCACGTCACAGCCTCCTTCTGTCTGTTTTGGGTCGGGACAACCGTCCCGATTCCATACTCTTTCTATTATACATGAAAATCGCAAAAAAGAAAAGGTGTTTTTCATTTTTTTACATATGCAACAGACAATTTCGCAAAAAAGCCGCTCCGATTGTTTCAAAAACAAAAAAATATTGGTTTTGCCCTTTTCAAATTCGCAGAAATATGCTATAATAGAAGGGACAGGGTATCGGCTGTGGCATTTTCCATGCCAATGCTCGGTCAACGATCGGCAGATCTCTGCCATAGAACGGAGTATGTCAATGCAAACCCAATACAAGCATGCGGCAATCGAGGCCTGCCTCAAGGCAAAGGGTCTGAATCCGCCGCAGATAGAAGCTGTTTGTGCGGTCAATGGGCCGGTGATCGTCCTTGCCGGCGCAGGCAGCGGTAAAACCACAACGATCGTCAACCGCATCGCCTTTATGATGCAGTTTGGCAATGCCTATCACGGTGATCGGCCGCTGACCGAAGCAGACGCACAGTTCGTCCGACAGATGGCGCAGGGCGAATGCGAGCCGGATGCCGATGCTCTCGCCGCACGCATCGCCGACCATCCGATTCCCGGCTGGCAGATTCTTGCCATCACCTTTACCAACAAAGCCGCAAACGAACTGCAAACCCGTCTTGCGGCAATGCTCGGCGAATCCGCAAAGGAGATCTGGGCTGCCACCTTCCACAGTGCCTGCGTCAGAATCCTGCGCCGCTATATCGACCGTCTGGGCTATCAGAATCACTTCACGATTTATGATGCCGATGACAGTCTGCGTGCCATCAAGGCTTGCTATACCGACCCTCGCTGCATCGATCCGGTCAGCAAGCGGCCGATTTCCGATAAAACTTTTCCGCCCAAAGCCGTGGCACATGCCATCGGACGTGCCAAAGACCGCCTGCTCTCGCCGGAAGCCTATCTGGAGGATTCCGAAGGCGACTATCAGGCGGCAGCCATTGCCCGCATCTATGCCATCTATCAGGAACGGCTGCAAGCATCGAATGCCGTGGATTTCGATGATATCATCGGCTTAACGGTACGGCTGTTCCAAGAGCATTCGGATGTGCTGGAATACTATCAGAACCGCTGCCGCTATCTGCTCGTGGACGAGTATCAGGATACCAATCCGGCGCAGTACGAGCTGATTCGCTTGCTGGCACAGTCTCACCACAATCTCTGCGTGGTCGGTGATGACGACCAGAGCATCTATCGCTTCCGTGGTGCAACGGTGGAAAATATCCTCTCGTTCGAGAAGCAGTTCCCGGACAGCCGTGTCATTCGTCTGGAGCAGAATTATCGCTCGACCGGACATATCCTTAATGCCGCCAACTCGGTTATTCGCCACAACAACGGCAGAATGACCAAAACGCTCTGGACGGCTGCCGGTGACGGGGAAAAAGTACACTGGTATCGTGCCTCCGACTCAAAGGACGAAGCGGCATTCATCGCCTCGACCATGCAGCGGTTACAGGCAAACGGTACATCCTATCGAGATATGGCAGTGCTTTATCGTACACATGCGCTTTCCAATACACTGGAAATGCAGCTGCGGCATCAGGGCATCCCTTACCGCATTTACGGCGGTCTGCGGTTCTATGACCGCAAGGAAGTCAAGGATGTGCTGGCATATTTGGCGGTGCTGAACAATCCGTTCGACACGCTGCGCTTTGCCCGCATCATCAATGAGCCAAAGCGCGGCATCGGCGCACAGACGCTGAACGATATTCTCAGCATTTCCAATGATTTGCATATGAGTCCGCTTGCGGTGCTGCGTTCGGCAGATACCTTCCCGAGACTCTCACGAAAAGCCGCCGCCCTGAAGGCTGCCGCCGAACAGTTTGACACACTGACCGCCATGATCGATACCGTACCCCTCGATGAGCTGTATGACCATGTCATTCACGATACGGGCTATGTCGATATGCTGAAAGCGTTGGGCGATGAGGGCATCACACGCCTTGAGAACATCGCCGAACTGAAATCGAGCATCTTAACTTATATGGAATCTGCCGATGAACCGACCTTAGACGGGTTCATGGAGGAGATTGCACTCTATACCGATCAAGATCGTGCCAATGAAACCGATGACGCAGTCACACTGATGACCGTGCATGCGGCAAAGGGACTCGAATACCATACGGTATTTCTGCTCGGCATGGACGAGTCGATTTTCCCTCACAGCCGCTCAGGTTCAGACCCCAAAGAGCTGGAGGAAGAACGCCGGCTTGCCTATGTGGCAATTACCCGTGCCAAACGGCAGCTCTACGCCGTCAGTGCCGAATTTCGTGTTCTCTACGGCAGTATGGGCAACTTCGAACCTTCCCGTTTTCTCAAGGAGATGAATCCGGAAACCGTTGAACTGCTCGGTAGTCCGAAAGCAGCGTCCATGACAGCTACGATGGGTGCATCCGTGTCCCGTCGTCCCGTCAACCCGATGGCCAATTCTGCACTTGCCGCAAAAGCCAAGACGTCACAGTCGGCATCGCCGCTCGAACAATTTTCTGTTGGCGATCGGGTGCGGCATGCCATGTTCGGGGAAGGTATCGTTCTGACCGCCGAACCGATGGGCAATGACTGTATGCTCGAAGTTGCCTTTGACCGTGTCGGCACGAAAAAGATAATGGCCAAATTTACCAAATTGCGAAAGGTTATGTCATGAAGAAACAGCCCATTCCTGCCGGCGCACCTGCCGGTACGACCGTGGAAACGCCTGCCGCACTGCCTGCATGGATTGCAAAGGTGCGTGCGGCTCTGCGTACCCCAAAAGCCCGACTCATCATTCGCATTGCCCAATATGTACTCTCGCTGTTCTCGATTCTCTACACCGTCGGCATCATCAAGCTGGCATACCGGAGCATCTTCTACCGGCTGGAAATCCCCACGGAGCATCGGGCAATCTTCTGCGTTCTGGTGAGTCTGATTTGCCTTGGCAGCGGCATTTTGCTGATCTTTACCCGCAAAATCATCATCACCAGAATCTGCATTATGATTTCCATGCCCTTTCACCTACCCATTTTTCTCTTCAACTATGAGAATTTGGTGTTGCTGATTCCGCTGGGGATTCTGGTTGTCGTCACCTATTTCCTGAACGGTGTCAGCGAGGGCACGAAAACCATTCTCGGTGCATTCTACCTGATGATTTATGTGCTGGGCGTGTTTTTGTACTTTGTGGTGCAGAATGTGATGGCTCCGGCATCCGAAGAAACCATCGTCGAACAGGGTATCTCCCCCGGCGGCGATTACCGCTATGCCATTGTGGAGGTCACAGACCAAGCGGAGGGCAGCACCTATCTGTCCATGGAACCGACCCGATACGATCAGTGCCACGATCACTATACCTGGTACGCCAAGGGCTATGACAAGCTGATCTATCTCGAGCGTCCGAAAACCACATTCACGCTTTCTTGGGAAACACAGATCCGTACTGCCATTACACAGCAGCTGTTGGCACTCAATCCCGATATCAGCTTTGTGCTGGACGCCGAGGAATTACAGGCTGTCGGCAAATCCGAGGGCTACTTTGAGATGTTTGAAGCAAATGAACTGACAAAAGCACAGCGTGCCGGTGTCGGGCTATGTATTCAGGACGACCTCAAAGAAGGCGAAACACCGGAATCTCTGGGTCTGGAACTGTGTCCGGATTCCGAGCCGATCAAGCTGTCGTTCGCAACCATGCAGCGACTGGGTATGTCCATTGCGGCAAATGTGAAGCTGTCCGAGCTGACCGATGAAAACCTTGCAGCTTTGGGTGTTCCGGCAGAATCGGATGTGCTGTCGATCAACGGCAAGGTGATTTTCCGTCATTATGTGGCAGAGCTGGAAGGCACCTTTGACCCCGATGTCCGGACGCTGACCGGCGTGCTGGATATCATGGAATAACGGCAAACTGCGTGACTGTCACGCTTTGCATATATCACACAAATCGTCGGACTGCGATCCGACAAGGAGGTAACTTACTATGAGCGAATTTTTCAAAGGCATTGGAAAAATCCCCTACGAGGGAAAGCAATCCGCCAACCCGCTGGCATTCAAGTACTATAACCCCGATGAGATCATCGACGGCAAGCCCATGCGGGAACACCTGAAGTTTGCCCTTTCTTGGTGGCACACCATGGGCGGTGACGGCACCGATATGTTCGGCTGCGGCACTGCCGATAAAAGCTGGGGCGAAACCGATCCGTCCGCAAGAGCCAAGGCAAAGGTAGACGCTGCATTCGAGATCATGGACAAGCTCTCGATCGACTACTTCTGCTTCCACGATCGTGACCTTTCGCCGGAGTACGGATCGCTGGCAGAGTCCAACGCAAAGCTCGATGAGATCGTTGACTACATCGCTGAGAAGATGCAGGCTGACCCAAGCAAGAAGTTGCTCTGGGGTACGGCAAAATGCTTCGATCATCCCCGTTTCATGCACGGTGCCGGCACTTCGCCGTCCGCCGATGTATTCGCCTACGCTGCTGCACAGATCAAGAAGGCCATTGATGCGACCATCAAGCTGGGTGGTACAGGCTATGTGTTCTGGGGCGGCCGTGAGGGCTACGAGACTTTGCTGAACACCAACTACGGCTTGGAGCTTGACAACATGGCACGGCTGCTGCGTATGGCAGTGGATTACGCTCGTTCCAAGGGCTACACCGGTGACTTCTACATCGAACCTAAGCCGAAGGAGCCGACCAAGCATCAGTATGATTTCGATACTGCAACCGTACTCGGATTCCTGACCAAGTACGGTCTTGAGAAGGACTTCAAGATGAACATCGAAGCCAACCACGCTACCCTCGCACAGCACACCTTCCAGCATGAGCTGCGTGTGGCAAGAGAGAACGGTGTATTCGGCTCGATCGATGCCAACCAGGGCGACTCGCTGCTGGGCTGGGATACCGACCAGTTCCCGACCAATGTCTATGACGCAACCCTCTGTATGTATGAGGTCATCAAGGCAGGCGGCTTCACCAACGGCGGTCTGAACTTTGACGCCAAGGCTCGCCGCGGCTCGTTCACACCCGAGGATATCTTCCTGAGCTACATTGCCGGTATGGATACCTTTGCTTTGGGCTTCAAGGCAGCTCGTGCCCTGATTGCAGACGGCCGTATCGACCGGTTCGTGGCAGACCGCTATGCAAGCTGGAACACCGGCATCGGCAAGGACATCATCGACGGCAAGGCAGACTTCAAAACCCTCGAGCAGTATGCACTCGCCAAAGGTGAAGTCACCGATTCGCTGACCAGTGGACGTCAGGAGATGCTCGAGAGCATTCTCAACAGCGTTCTGTTTAACCTGTAATTCAAAAAGAATCGCATAAAATCGGAATGGGGGAATCTGCGGATTCCCCTGTATTCCAAAAGGAGGTTACCGCATGGCATACTATCTTGGCGTTGACATCGGCACCAGCGGCACCAAAACCGTTTTGTTTGATGTCCGGGGCAAGGTCATCGCCTCTGCGACCGAAGAATATCCGCTCTATCAGCCGCAAAACGGCTATGCCGAGCAAATGCCGGAGGATTGGGCACAAGCCGTCATTCACACGATGGCTGCTGTCATGCAGAAAAGCGGCGTTGACAAGGCAGCGGTCAAGGGCATCGGTCTGTCCGGTCAAATGCACGGTCTGGTCATGCTCGATGAGACAAACCAAGTGCTGCGCCCGTCCATTATCTGGTGCGACCAGAGAACCACGGCAGAATGTGAGGAAATCACCCGTCGTGTCGGTGCAGAGCAGCTCATCGCCATAACCGCAAATCCTGCCCTCACCGGCTTTACCGCATCGAAAATCCTCTGGGTGCGCAATCATGAACCGGAGATTTACGCAAAATGCCGGCACATTCTGCTGCCGAAGGACTATATCCGTTTTATCCTGACCGGCGAATATGCAACCGAAGTGTCGGACGCTTCCGGTATGCAGCTGCTCGATGTCCCGAACCGCTGCTGGTCGGAAACCGTTCTCAAGGCTTTGGACATTGACCCGGCACTGCTCGGTAAGGTCTATGAGAGTCCGGAAATCACCGGCTATCTGACCGAGGACATTGCCAAGCAAACCGGATTACAAGCCGGTACGCCGGTGGTCGGCGGTGCCGGTGACAATGCCGCTGCCGCAATCGGTACGGGCGTTGCCGAGGATGGCAAGGCGTTCACAACCATTGGCACGAGCGGTGTTGTATTTGCACACAGCTCATCGATTTCGATTGACCCGAAGGGCAGAGTCCACACCTTCTGCTGTGCCGTTCCTGGCTGCTGGCATGTGATGGGCGTGACGCAGGGTGCAGGCCTGTCGCTGAAATGGTTTCGGGACGAATTTTGCCTGCACGAAAAAGAAACCGCCCGCGGCATGGGTGTTGACGAGTACTACCTAATGGACAAGGAAGCCGAACGATCCCCCATCGGTGCAAACCGCCTGCTCTATCTGCCCTATCTGATGGGCGAACGCACACCCCATCTCGATGCGAATGCCCGTGGTGTATTCTTTGGTCTGTCGGCGATGCACCAAAAGCGAGACCTGCTGCGTGCGGTCATGGAGGGTGTCACCTACTCGCTGCGTGACTGTTTGGAGGTATTCCGTGAGATGGAAATCACAGTTGACCAGATGATGGCATGCGGCGGCGGCGGCTCGTCTCCGCTCTGGCGGCAGATGCTTGCCGATTTGTATCACTGCCCGATTCAGACGCTTGCCTCGACAGAGGGCCCGGCACTGGGCGTAGCGATTCTGGCGATGGTCGGTACAGGCGCATATGCAAGCGTACCGGAAGCCTGCAAGGCGATTATCCACACCGGCAAAACCTGCAGCCCGAATCCCAACGCCATGCCGATTTACGAACACTACTATGCACTCTACCGCAAGCTCTATCCGTCCTTGCGGAAGCATTACGCCGAACTGGCATCTCTGTAATTTCCCGATGCTGCACCGAACGGCATATCCGATACCGTTCGGCTGCAGCAGCATCGGAACGGCAGCCGTATCCGCATACGACTGCGGTTCGGATGTTGCCTGCAACACCGATAGATTTTGTGTATTGGGAGGATAACAAAATGGAAACGTACAATGGATGGCTTGTCGTCAACAGCTACTACAACCCGGCAAAGTTCCGGTCGCTGTATCGACTGTTGCAAGAATCTGCCGAAAAAGCGGGTCTGCACTATTCGATGTGGAGCTCCGACCAGCTGCCGACGATCATCGGCGCACCCTGCCGTGAGCCGAAGCCGGAATTCGTGCTGTTTTGGGACAAGGATGTGATGCTGGCAAAGGCAATGGAGATCTCCGGACTGCGCCTGTTCAATTCTGCGGAAGCGATCGCGCTGTCCGATGACAAGGTTGCAACCGCCCTGCGTCTGGCAGAGGCCGGTATTCCGATTCCGGACACGATTCCTGCGCCGATCGTATTCCCCAGCTGTAACCGCAATACCGCAGCCGCCGAGAAAGCCGGCAAAATGCTGGGCTGGCCGCTCGTCATCAAGGAAAATGCCGGCAGCTTTGGTCAACAGGTCTATCTCGCCAACAACCCTGCCGAAGCCGCCCGTATCCTCAGCCGTATCGGCGAGAAGAACTGTATGTTCCAGCGTTTCATCGCACCGAGCAAGGGCAAGGATATCCGTGTGACAGTCGTTGGCGGCAAGGTTATCTGCGCCATGGAGCGTACCGCACCGATGGGCGATTTCCGCACGAATATGACCGGCGGCGGCACGGCAATTGTCCATGCGGTTACCCCATATGAGGAAGAGCTTGCACTGAAGGCATGTGCAGCACTGGGACTCGACTTTGCCGGTGTTGACATTTTGCTCGGCAGAGAGGACAACGAACGCTATGTCTGCGAAGTCAATTCCAATCCGCAGCTGCAATCGACCATTGACTGCTGCGGCGTGAATCCGGCACTGAACATCATGTGGCATATCCGCTCCGTCATCAAAGAGCGCCAAGAACAGGCAGAAGCTGCAGCTGCTGCCCCCATTGCCGAATAAGCCATGCGAACAGGCTGGCTGCTCTATGACCCCATAGACGTCAACCGCAACCGCTGGTTTATCGGCGAACTGATGCGGGAAGCAAATCGATATCACATACGTCTAAAGCTGCATACGGTCACGAGAGAGAGCCTTCCGCAGCAGACGGTTTCTCCGCCGGATTTTGTCATCAACCGCAGCCGCCATGCGGCATGGTCGGACTTTTGGGAGGCAAACGGGGTACGCTGCTTCAATTCGGCAGCGGTTACCCGTATCACCAATGACAAATGGCTGACCTATCAAAGCCTTGGAGCAACAATTCCCATGGCAGACACATGGCTTGTCGAACCCGACACACCATCAAAATTCCCTACCCTGCCGCTGGTCGCCAAACCGGCCGATGGGCATGGTGGTACGGGCGTGGTATGGCTTGCCGATGCTGCCGCCTTACAGCATACCATGCAGCATATGCCGAAACCATTTCTGCTGCAAGCCCCAATGGTACCCGGCTGGGATATGCGGGTGTATGTGCTCGGCGGCGAGATTTACCATGCGATTCTGCGCACCTCCGATACCGATTTCCGCAGCAATTTTTCTCTGGGCGGACATAGTTGCGCTGTACAGCCCGATGCGGAGATTGCAGCCTTGGTACAAGCGGTACTGACGGTACTGCCCTTGGATTTTGCAGGTGTTGACATTTTGCGCAGTCCGGATGGCGGCTATGTGCTCGGAGAAATCGAAGATGCCGCTGGCTGTCGGATGCTGTATGAACAGACCGATGCGAATCCTGCCGCAGATTTCCTACGCCATATCGCAGCGGAGCGATACGATCATCATTGAAAAGGAGAGTTGAATTCATGCAATTGAAAAAGATATTATCTATGCTGACCGGCTGTGCCTTATTAACAACAGCCGCACCGATTCCTGCCGCAGCGGCTGCAACCACCGTCAAACTGACCGGTGCTGACACTGTCAAAGCGGGTGATACCCTCGAGATTACCGTTGAAATCGAAGGCAATACGGGATATTGTTCGAGCGGCATAATTTTGGATTACGGCGAATATCTCGAGCCGATTCTTGTCGATGACGAGACACCCGCTTATACCCTTGGACCTGCCGCAGAATCCCTGACACTACTGGCGAAGTTCAATCCCGATACGCATCTCCTTGCATTTGCAACCATGGGAACCACCAATAATTCCGAAGATGGCAACATAATCACCTTTGCATTCACCGTACCGGAAGCGATTTTCCCGGGCGAATACGAGATCTCGCTCACTGTATCACAGCTTGTGGATTACAACGGTGTATCGCTCGATTACACCGTTGACGGAACCTATTCCTTTACGATTGCGCAGGAAACCACAACATCGACGACAACCACATCCGAATCCACCACAACAACCACTACATCCGCATCGACTACCACAACCACCACGTCCGAAACAACTACCACAACGACTACAACCGAAACAACTACCACAACGACTACAACCGAAACAACCACCGCAGCACCGGTGCTTTCGCTCAACTGTGCATCCGGTTTCCCGGGCGGCACTGCTAGCTTGCAATTGCAACTGGAAAACAATCCCGGTGTAGAGGCAATGGGCATAGTCATTCAGCTGCCGTCGGTCTTGACACCGCAGCTCGATGAAAACGGCAACCCGATGTTCAACGCATCATCCGCCCTGAATGGCAATGCCGTAGCACGCTACAATGCAACAGACAACCGCATCGCCCTCACCTATGCAACCGAACAGGCAACGGATTTCTCTGCAATTCTGGGTTCGTTCTCCTTGAAGATTGCCTCTAACGCCGTCATCGGCACGGACTATCCGATTTCGATCACGCTCGATTCCTTTGCCGGCGCAAATGGTGTGAACAATGTTACAGTGACAACGAATGCAACCTTCACGCCAACTGCACCGACCCCTCGTACACTGTCTCAAACCACAGCAACGCTCACCGATCAGGATGAAACCTTGCAACTGACGCTCTCTCCGGAAGCGCCTGCCGGTTCTTGCACATGGTACAGCCCGAATCCGGCTGTTGCGACTGTTGATGAGAACGGTCTTGTGACGGCGAAAGGCAATGGCACAGTCGTCATCGAAGTGACCTGCGAAACGCTCTCTTACTACTGCACCGTCAACGTTGATATCGAGCGCAAGCTCAATCTTTCCGATATCACCATCAAGACCTTGGGCAGCACCTGTCTGCTGTACCTCGAGCCTGCACCGGCAGAAACAACCATCTGCACCTGGCGCAGCTCGAATGAAGCAGTTGCAACTGTTGACCAAAACGGTTTGGTGACTGCAAAGGGCAACGGCACTGCGGTGATCACTGTCGCCTACGAGGGCGAAGAGCAGTCCTGCAATGTGACTGTAATCATTGAGCGAACACTCAATGCAACGGCGCATACGTTCACGGCGACTGACGAAACCTTGCAGCTGACACTGACACCCGGTTCGGAGAATCCGATCACTTGGGAAAGCAGCAACAGCAATATCGCAACGGTCGATGCCAATGGTCTGGTCACGCCGGTTTCCTACGGTACGGCGACGATCACCGCAACCTGTGAGAGTGTGAAATACACCTGTGAAATTACGGTACAGTTCACCCGTACACTGAATCTCACCGAATGCATGCTGACCGAGCAGGGCGCAACCCAACAGCTGGCACTCGAGCCGGTCCCAACCAATACCATTGTCTGGTCGAGCAGTGATCCGCAGATTGCATCGGTTGATGCAAACGGTCTGGTCACTGCGCTAAACACCGGTGTTGCGACCATTACAGCAAAATGCGAAGATGTGACCTACACCTGCACGGTGACCGTGCAGATCACCCGTACACTCAACAAAACCGAAATTCTCTCCTCTACAATCGGCGAAACCCATCAGCTCAAGCTCAATCCGATGCCGACCAACGCCGTACCGACTTGGAGCAGCGACAATGAAGCGGTTGCCACAGTCAATGAAAACGGCATCGTCACTATCGTCAGCGAAGGGACTGCAACCGTCACCGCCGTATGCGAAGGTGTCACCTACACCTGCACCATCACCGTTCAGACCTATGTCCTCGGCGATGTCATTGCGGATGGTGCTATCACGGCTGAGGACGCAGTGACTGCCCTGAAAGCCTATATCTACAACACAATGATGGGGACAGATTCCGGTCTGACAGCGACTCAGACACTCGCTGCAGATGTGACCAAAGACGGCAATATTCTTGCAGATGATGCCAATTACATCCTGCAATACTACGTCTACAACACCGTACTGGGCATCGAAACCGACTGGGACAGCATTCTCGCATAACCCCCGATCCAGAAACACAACCTGCGGTATTAGTATAGGATTTGTGGTTATCTCAATTCCTGTTGTTTTCAATTTTGCACCCGTTCCTCATCCGAATAAACCTGTGTCAAATGAAAAGAAAGTAAAGTTAAAGAAACATAGCAGAATTTTTATTCTGCTTCTGTCGATGCTTTCTTTCACGCTGATAATATTCAGGCTCAATACAATTAGTCTGTATGTATCAAGCGGAATATTTCTATCAGCGTTTGCAGCGGTTATGGGGAGTCACTTGAATCGAGGTGATGAGTGTTAAAGACGACAAAGACAAAAGATGTATTCTGGCGATTGTAATTCTTGCTCTTGTAAGACTGGCGTTGTATATTGCAGATGGCAGTGTCTGCGGATTCACATTCTATCAGCCGAAAGAACCTGATTTACATGAGCTGTTTGAAAGGAGGGATTTGGAATGAAAAAGCTGATGAAACTTGCAGCGAAGGCTTCTACTGTTCTTGCTGCTATGGCAATGTTTGTTGCCACATCTTCTGTTTCTGCTTGCTGTCATTGTTGGTTTGCACAGCCTGTTGAGCCGGAAGAACTGAGAAATCTTGTGAACAATAAGTAAAAACGTGAACTATGAATGGAGGATACCATGAAAAAAGCAACTATGTTAAAACGCATTCTTTCTGGTGCACTGAGTGCGGTAATGGCGATTAGTGCCGTGCCTATCGTTTCAGCTCATGCCGAAGAAAGCACAGAGCTGTATCCGTATACGATGTTTGCTGCATCGAATTCTGATGGTGCGATTACTGTAAATGCCGAAAATTTCTGCGTAAACGGTAATGTAGCTACCAATGGCACTATTGTTTCAAGTGGCAATATGAACATCAACGGAATAAAAACTGAAAGTGCCGAAGAATCTATGATTTTTATTTTTGATAGGATAGATAATCGCTATTTTTCAACGTGATCAACAAAAGTCGGAAAGTGTTTTTAGGATGCCTAGCGGTTGTGACTATCATTGCTTTTCTTTGGCTATCTTATTCTATTGTACCTACTTCTATAAAAACTGCTCTCTCATATGTCGATGAGCTTGCTTCTATTTATCGTCATACATACTTAAAACAGTTTAATTGTACAAATATAGAATATAAAGATCATGAACAGGTGGTTGTCATTTCCTTTGATTTAAAAACAAGACCTGAAAGAAAACTTTCCATGTTCGGTTATTCATCAGACGAATGTATTGATGACATTGTAAAAATCAGAGACAAGACTTCAAACTTTTTAAAAGAGCATCCTGAAAATGAACTAAACAACAAAAAATGTTTTAATTTTCATACCTATGTTGATGAAGTAATGCATATGTATAACTAGTGTATCCTCAAACCATAAATATTGACAGAAATATCGACAAAAACGTCCTAATGTGATATAATAGAAGTGCAAGGAAAAGTGTTAAAAACGAGAAAAAAGCTTGCACTTCGGAGGATG
>CALXHI010000043.1 GCA_944388075.1 uncultured Clostridia bacterium
CTTCACAATTCTTCAAAATTATATGAAAAATTGTTGTCAATTTGTTGTCAACTCGGATTTGAGATGCCGAAAACCCTTGATTTTACTGGATTTTTTAGTCCAGAGGCTTCATTGTGGGGAACAGCAGAACATCACGAATGGACTGGCTATTGGTCAGCAGCATAACCAGGCGGTCAATGCCGTAGCCGATACCACCTGTCGGCGGCATACCGATTTCGAGCGCATTCATGAAGTCCTCATCGATATGATTGGCTTCCTCATCGCCCTGTGCAATCAGTGCCTCCTGTGCCTCGAACCGCTTGCGCTGATCGATCGGGTCATTCAACTCCGAATACGCATTGCACATCTCACGACCGGTAATGAACAGCTCAAATCGCTCTACATAGTCGGGCTTATCAGGCTTGCGTTTGGTCAGCGGCGAGATCTCCACCGGATGATCCATGACAAAGGTCGGCTGCACGAGATGCTCCTCTACATATTCCTCAAAGAATAGGTTGAGAATATCACCCTTTTCATAACGCTTTTCGTAGTGAATGCCTTTCTCATCCGCAATCTTCTTTGCCGCAGCGGTATCCGGTATCCGATCAAAGTCCACGCCAGCATACTGCTTGACCGCATCGATCATGGTAATACGGGTGAACGGCTTGCCCAAATCGATCATCGCATCGCCATACGGTACAACCGTCGTACCACAGACCGTCTGTGCGACATGACGGAACATATTCTCCGTCAAATCCATCATGCCGTGGTAATCGGTATACGCCTGATACAGCTCCATCAGCGTAAATTCCGGATTATGTCGGGTATCCACACCCTCATTCCGGAAAACTCTGCCGATTTCGTAGACCTTTTCCATACCGCCGACAATCAGACGCTTGAGGTACAGCTCCAGCGAAATACGCAGCTTGACATCCTCATTGAGCGCATTGTAATGCGTTTCAAACGGACGAGCCGCCGCACCACCGGCATTGCTGACCAGCATCGGCGTTTCGACCTCCAAAAAGCCCTGTGCATCGAGGAACGAACGAATCGTCGAGAGAATCTGACTGCGCTTGATGAAGGTATCGCGTACTTCCTCGTTGACGATCAGGTCAACATAACGCTGACGATACCGGGTATCCCGGTCAGTCAGACCGTGGAATTTCTCGGGCAGCGGCTTGAGCGACTTGCTCAGCAGCGATACCTTTGCAGCACGCACCGACAATTCGCCTGCACGGGTGCGAAACAGCGTACCCTCAACACCGATGATATCGCCAATATCCCATTTCCGAAATGCGGCAAAGGCTTCCTCACCGATGTCATTCATGCGCACATAGACCTGCATTCTGCCGGAACGGTCGAGCAAATCCAAGAAATTGGCTTTGCCCATCTTTCTCCAACTCATCACACGACCTGCCACGCTGACGGTAAATTGGGTATGCAGTGCTTCCTCGGCAGCCTTTTTGGTTTCTTCGTCGGTATTGGCGGTTTCTGCCTGCATGGCTGCTTCCGCTTTCGCATACATCGCTCTGCACTCGGCAATGTTCGCCGTCACATCATACTTTGTGACGGCAAACGGATCGCAGCCCGCAGCCTGCATTTCCTCGAGCTTACCCAGTCGAATCTGTCGAAATTCCGAAGGATCCTCCATCGACTCGATGGTTTCCTTTGTAGTATCCTGCATGACAGCTTCTCCTTTTCAGATATCTTTGTTTTCGTCTTCAAATTCCGAACCGTCGGTGATTTCCAACACCGTGAAGGTCAAGATGCCAACCGGTGCTTCTACAATGAACTGATCATTCACACGCTTACCCAATACGACCTTGCCAATCGGCGAATCATCAGCAACCTTATGCTTCTTGTAGTTTGCCTGTGAACGACCGACAATTTGCAGCGTTTCGATGATTTCCGGATCGTCATTAAACTTGTGACGACGCAGCACAACGCCGCAGCCATTGCTGACGACCTCGGTCGAGGAAACCTCCACAACCTGCGAATGCTCGAGCGTATACTCCAGCTTTGCGATTTCGGCTTCCAAACGCGCTTGTTCGTTTCTCGCCTCATCGTACTCGGCGTTTTCGGATAAGTCACCATGGCTTCTCGCTTCTGCAAGCGCATTGGCAATCTCGGTACGGCGTTCGCCCTTCAGATAGGAGAGCTGTGCTTTCAATTGGTCATAGGCGCGTTGGGATATATGGTCAATATATTGTTCCATGGAACATACCTCCGATTTCTGATCTGGAATGAATCAATCATGAATCTCGCTGTGGAACTCCTGCAGCGACTTGACACTGAGCACACCATTCTGTGCACGCAGCGCACGAATCCCCTCTGCACTCGCCATCGCAGCCGCCATCGTCGTGATATACGGAATGCGATACTTAATTGCCATCTTGCGAATATAGCTGTCATCATGCAGACTGTCCGCACCAGCAGGGGTATTGATGATCAGGTCGATCTGACCATTGGTCATCGCATCGGTAATGTTCGGACGGCCCTCGTAAAGCTTCTTGATCTGCTCTGCAGGGATGCCGTTCTCGACAATCAGCTCATAGCTCTTGCCGGTTGCCAGAATCTTGAACCCAAGCTCTGCAAAGGTCTTTGCGATCGGTACAAGCTCGGGCTTATCCCGGTCACAGACCGACAACAGCACCGTTCCGCCGACAGGCAGACGCACCTGTGTTGCTTCTTGTGCCTTGTAGTATGCTTCACCAAAGCTGGAAGACAGACCCAAAACCTCACCGGTCGAACGCATTTCCGGTCCAAGCACCGGGTCAACCTCCTGGAACATATTAAACGGGAACACTGCTTCCTTGACGCCGTGATGCGGAATCACACGGTCATGCAGTTCCGGAACCGGAGACGGCTTACCGGTCAGCTCGGATGTCATGATCTGGGTTGCCACACGCACCATGTTGATGGCGCAGACCTTCGATACCAGCGGAACGGTACGAGATGCACGAGGATTGGCCTCGAGCACATAGACGGTATCGTCTTCAATGGCGTACTGCATATTCATCAAGCCGCAAACGCCCATTTCCACGGCAATGCGCTTGGTGTAATCCTTGATGGCAGCAACCTGCCGCTCGGTCAGGTTCAGCGCCGGCAGAATGCAGGCGGAGTCGCCGGAGTGAACACCGGCAAGCTCGATATGCTCCATAACAGCCGGCACAAAGCAGTTTGTGCCATCGGAAATGGCATCGGCCTCACACTCGGTTGCATGGTGCAGGAAGCGGTCAATCAGAATCGGGCGATCCGGTGTAACGCCAACCGCAGCTGCCATATACACACGCATCATCTCATCGTTGTGGACAATCTCCATGCCACGGCCGCCCAGAACATAGGACGGACGCACCATGACCGGGTAGCCGATGCGGTTTGCGATCTCGAGGGCATCGTCCACGGTGACTGCCATGCCGGATTCCGGCATCGGAATACCAAGCTTTTCCATCATCGCACGGAAATGGTCACGGTCTTCTGCAAGGTCGATGGTTTCTGGCGAAGTGCCGAGAATGCGCACACCGTTCTTCTTCAGATCTGCGGCAAGGTTCAGCGGCGTCTGACCGCCAAACTGTGCAATGACACCGAGCGGCTTTTCCTTTTCATAGATGGCAAGCACGTCTTCAAGCGTCAGCGGCTCGAAATAAAGCTTATCGGAAGTATCGTAGTCAGTCGAAACCGTTTCGGGATTGCAATTGACGATAATCGTCTCAAAGCCCATGTCCTTCAGTGCCAATGCCGCATGGACGCAGCAGTAGTCGAACTCAATGCCCTGACCGATACGGTTCGGGCCACCGCCGAGAATCATAATCTTCGGACGGTCGGTATTGCACGGGCTTTCGTCCTTCTCGAGATGATAGGTCGAGTAGTAGTAAGCACTGTCCTTTGTACTGCTGACGTGGACGCCCTCCCATGCCTCCTTGATGCCGGCGGCATAGCGTGCTGCACGGATATCGGATTCGGACACAGCGAGAATCTCGCTCAGATAGCGGTCGGAAAAACCGTCAAGCTTTGCCTGACGCAGCAGTTCCACTGGCGGTACACTGCCCTTGCAAGCCAACAGGGCATTCTCTTCGTCAACCAGTTCCTTCATCTGCTCGAGGAACCAGTGCTTGATACGGGTTAGGTTGTAAAGTTCCTCGATGGATGCACCCTTGCGCAGAGCCTCATAAATGACAAATTGTCGCATGCTGGTCGGATAGACAAGCATGGCAAGCAGCTCTGCCTTGGTTTTCTCGTGCAGGTTCTTGGCAAAGCCTAAGCCATACTGACCGATTTCCAAGCTGCGGATGGCCTTCTGGAAAGCCTCCTTATAGGTCTTACCGATGCTCATAACCTCGCCAACCGCACGCATTTGCGTACCGAGCTTATCCTCTGCACCCTTGAACTTTTCAAATGCCCAACGAGCAAACTTGATCACCACATAATCACCGGACGGCACATAGCGGTCGAGCGTACCGTACTTGCCGCACTCGATCTCATCGAGCGTCATGCCGGCTGCCAGCATCGCAGACACCAATGCAATCGGGAAACCGGTTGCCTTCGATGCCAGAGCAGACGAACGAGAAGTACGGGGGTTGATCTCGATGCAGACAATGCGTCCGCTGACCGGATCATGCGCAAATTGACAGTTGCAGCCACCGATGACCTCGATCTTCTCGACGATACGGTATGCCTGCCGTTGCATCTCCAGCTGAACGTCCTCGGATATGGTCAGCATCGGGGCCGAGCAGAACGAGTCACCGGTATGCACACCGACAGGGTCGATGTTCTCGATGAAGCAAACCGTGATCATATTATTCTTGGCGTCACGCACGACTTCCAGTTCCAGCTCTTCCCAACCGGTAATGCACTCCTCAACCAGCACCTGACCGATCAAGGATGCCTGCAAGCCTCTGGCACAGACGACCTTCAATTCCTCAACGTTATAAACCATGCCACCGCCGGCTCCGCCCATGGTGTAGGCAGGACGCAATACCACCGGATAACCAAGCTGCGATGCAATCGCAACGGCTTCATCGACGGAGTAAGCCACCTGACTTCTCGCCATCTCAACACCGATGGATGCCATGGTGTTCTTGAATTCGATGCGGTCCTCGCCACGCTCGATGGCGTCCACCTGCACACCGATAACCTGAACATTGTACTCCTTCAGCACGCCTGCCTTATCCAGCTCCGAGCAGAGATTCAGACCGGATTGACCACCCAAGTTGGGCAGCAAAGCATCGGGGCGTTCTTTCTTGATGATCTCGGTCAAACGCTCGCAATTGAGCGGCTCAATATAGGTAACATCCGCAACATCGGGGTCAGTCATAATCGTTGCGGGGTTGGAGTTGACCAATACGATCTCGTACCCCAGTTTGCGGAGAGCCTTACACGCCTGTGTACCGGAATAGTCAAATTCACATGCTTGTCCGATGATAATCGGACCGGAACCAATGATAAGAACCTTATGGATATCTGTTCTTTTTGGCATAATGCAAACACCTCACTTCTAATCTGATATTATATCATATCTTTGAAACGGATTGCAAGCAGTTTTTTGTGTTTTGACGAAAATTCACATTCCGCACAAATCCCCCTTTTCTTTCAATCCGATTCTGCACATAACACCGAATCTGCCTTAGGGCAGGATTGCAAGGAGCGTTTCGGACAGCTTCCGCTTTTCCTCCATCAGCTCCGCAAATCGCTCGAGGTATTCGTACGGGTACTTGCATTCCGTCACCCGTTGAATGCCCCTTGCAGCACCGATCAATTTGGTAGACGCACCCGAACCGATACCGAGAATCGTCTGGGAATCATCCATCATCAGGATATTGTATGGAGCTTCCTTCCCCGGCAGCGCATAGCCGACATTTTCGAGATTGCCTGCCATATTCTTCTGCCGGTAGAGATAATAGGGACGATAGCCTGCCGTTTGCAGCGTTTCCTGTGTAAACTCAACCATTTGCCGAACTGCTTCGGCATCGGGCATCGGGAGGCTCGCATAGAAATCCGCTGCCTTTTTGAGTGCCAGGCAATGCACGGTAATGCTCTCCGGCTGTAAGTCGATGGCTCGGCGAATGCTGTCCGAAAAACCTTCTACGGTATCGCAGGGCAATCCGGCAATGAAATCCATGTTGACATTGTCAAAACCCATCTCTTTGGCAAGCCGATAGGCGGCAATGGTATCCTCTGCGGTATGCGGTCGTCCGGCGGCTTCCAGAACCGCATTCTGAAAGCTCTGCGGATTGACGGAAATCCGATCAACACCATATGCTTGCAGTACTGCAAGTTTCTCTTTGGTAATGGTATCGGGTCTGCCGGCTTCGACGGTATATTCCCGCAGCGGAATGGGGTTGGCATCGAGCAAATCCGCTTTCAACCACCCGAGCAGCGCATCCAAATCCTGCGCATCCAGCACCGTGGGCGTACCGCCGCCGATATACATCGTGTCAATCGGTAAGGACAGCGCTTTCAGCATCTCGCCGACAATCCGAATCTCCTGCCGCATGGCATCAAGATATTGGGGCAGCAGACGCTTCATCTGTGTTACCGAATTGCTGACGAACGAGCAGTATTTGCACCGAGTTGGGCAAAACGGAATCGACACATACACGCTGACCGCACGCTTTGGCGTTGCGGCGAAAATCGGCCGCTGTACCTCTAAGATACGGGCGGCAAGCTGCGTTTTCTCCTCGGTGACATGCCAGACATTGCGGAAAGTCTCCATCGCAGCCTCCGGACCGCCGTCTCGCTGTTCAAACCGCCGCAGCAGATTGACCGGTCGAATGCCGGTCAGCATGCCCCATGCCGGCCGCAGTCCTGTACAGGCACAGAGCATCGGATACAGCAAGGCACTGATCTCCCGATCGAGCACATTGCCCTGCACCGTACCGTCCAGCACACGCACATCTCGATGCACAGCACCCTGCCAGATCACATGGCCTTGCAGCAGCTGTGTACCGTCTACCTGCGGATACAAGCAAGCAGAAATGCCGTCGTCATCCGTAGGCGGCGTTTCTGCTGTTGAAAACGCAAATTTCTGTGCCGGTACAAAGAGCTTGAGCAAGGCTTCCATCTCATACACACGGGTATGACCATAGGAATGAATGATCATCGATGCTCCCTCGGAATCAGGTAGGGACTGTATACACGCTCATGTGCCAGCGTGGTATTGCGATAGTGACCGCAATAGACAGTGCAATCACCTGCCAAGCTGCCGAGTCTGCGGAGCGATGCACGCATATCCTTGATGTTGCCGCCGGGGAAATCCACCCGTCCGACCGATTGGAAAAAGAGCGTATCGCCCGTGAACAGCACATCCTTGTGGCGATAGCAGACGCCGCCTGGGGTATGTCCGGGGGTATGCAGCACCTGAAAGGTCAGCTCCTCGCTGAATTTGAGGGCCTCGCCCTCCTCAATGGTGCGAATCTGCGATTCCGCAATCGGACGATATGCCTCCTGCATCCCCAGATAATCCGCAAGGCTCTCCTGTGCCGAAAGCAGCAGCGGCACATCCAGTGTATGCACATAAATCGGAATGGTGTACACATCGAGAATGCCTGTCGCCGCACCGAAATGATCAAAATGCGCATGGGTCAGCAAAATCGCAACTGGTGTCAGCTGCTTCTCTCCGAGATATGCCAGAATACGGTTCGGCTCTGCGCCTGGGTCGATCAGCACGGCATGCTGCTCTGCATCGGAAACAATATGGCAATTGGCTTCCAATTCGCCGACCGCCATGGTAGAAATGGTCATCCTATCCCATCCTTTCGTTTAGATATGTCGGATCACTGCATGGCACGATCTGCCGACAGCACATCCCGCAATGCCGCCAAGCGGGTCAAAATCGTATTGAGCTGTCCTTTCGAGGACACCGTGACCGTTGCTGTCACCATGGCATTGCCGTTTTTGAGAATATGGTAGTTGAAGTTGGAGACAGGCACTCTCGCTTCCGTCAACACATTGGTGATATCGTTCAGAACGCCGACACGGTGGATGGTCAGCACCTCAATACCGGCTTGAATATCCGTTGCCACGGCATCTGTCGCCCATTCCACCCGAATCCAACGACTCATCTCCTGCGGATTGTTGCTTTGCACAGCATCCTGATACTTCTTACACTGTTTCGTGTGAATGGAAATGCCATGACCAAGGGTCGTAAACCCTACGATTTCATCCCCCGGCATCGGGCTGCAGCAACGTGCAAATTTGACCATGCAATTCTTTTCACCATCGACGATTACATTGCTGGTATGCTTTTCCCGTCCGGGTTTCCGGGGCGTTTTCTCGATGACCGGCTCCTGCGCTGCCGGGACTTCCCCCTGAGGCGCAAATCGCTTCATATAGAATTCCCAGAGTTTTGGAATAATCTTGGTCAGCGTGACGCCGCCATAGCCGACCGCCGCATAGAAATCATCGAGAGAATTGCAGTTTTGCAGACGCAGATTCTCCATCACAATGGAAAACAGCTGCTCCTGTGTTAGATTCAAGTGTTGCCGTTTCAGTTCTCGTTCCAGTCGTTCCTTACCGGTTGCGATATTCTCCGCCTTGCGTTCCCGTCGAAACCAGTTGCGGATTTTGGTACGGGCATCGGTCGTATACACAATCTCAAGCCAGTTGCGGCTCGGACCCTTGTTCGGATCTTTCGTGGTCAGGATTTCACAAACCTCACCGGTGCTCAACCGATAATCGAGCGGTACAATCTTGCCGTCCACTTTCGCACCTGTGGTTCGATGCCCGACATCGGTATGAATGTGGTAGGCAAAGTCAATCACCGTCGAACCGAGCGGCAAGGTAATCGGGTCGCCCTTCGGGGTCAGCACCGTGATTTCCTCCGGTGCAATATCGGTTTTGATGGCGTTGACCAGCTCTTCCGGGTCATCGCTGTTCTGCTGATTCTCAAGCACCTGCCGCACCCACTCCAATCGAGAATCGGATCGGGAGGTATTGCGAATGCGTTCCTTATATTTCCAGTGCGCTGCAACGCCGTACTCTGCCGTTGCGTGCATCTCCCATGTGCGAATCTGCACCTCAAACGGAATTCCCTCTTTACACAGCAGCGATGTGTGCAAGGATTGATAGCCGTTTGATTTGGGATTCGCGATATAATCCTTGAAACGGTTCGGGATCGGCGAGAACATATCATGCACGAGTCCGAGCACGCTGTAACATTCATTGATATTGCTGACAATCACACGCAAAGCGTATTTATCATAGATTTCCTCGATATTCTTCTGGTTGATATAAAGCTTCTTGTAAATGCCATACAGGCTCTTGACCCGTCCGTCAATCTGCGGCGGTGTCTGGAAGGGCATTTCTTTGCAGCGATCGGCAATCTGCTGTTTGATGCGCTGTATGAACGCATCTCGCTCCTCTTTGCGGATATTGAGCAATCGCTCGATATCCTCATAGGCATAGGGGTCGAGGTAGTAAAATGCCCAGTCTTCGAGCTCCTCCTGTATGCCGGTCATGCCAAGGCGATGGGCAATCGGCGCATACACGGTCAATGTTTCCTGTGCCGTACGCTTGCGCTTGACCGATGGCCGATACTGGAGCGTTCGCATATTGTGCAGGCGGTCTGCCAGCTTGATAATCATGACACGGATATCCTGACTCATCGCCAGCAGTATCTTCATCACATTGTCCGACTGTGCCTGTTCCTTGGAATAGTTGCTTGAGGCTCTTGCCAGCTTGGTCACGCCATCCACCAGCAGTGCCACATCCTGTCCGAATCGTTTCTGCACATCGTCCCTTGTGGCATCGGTATCCTCCACCACATCATGCAGAAGCGCAGCGCAGAGCGTATCCGTATCCAGTCCCAAATCGAGCAGAATATCCGCCACCGCCAGTGGGTGGATAATATACGGCGCTCCTGACGAGCGCACCTGTCCCTCATGATGCTCCGCAGCATACTGATACGCAGCAATCAGCTTGCTGATATCATACTGCCGATCATCGGTCAGGATCTTTGCGATCAACAAGTCGATCGAGTATTCCTGCGTAGAGAAATCCGGCATATCCGTCACCTCCTCTGCCAAACCGTCCTTACCGTCTTACCTTGCTCTGTATGTATTGATAGCGTGTGGAGCTTTCCAAATCACGCTTTTCCGTCACCGGCATGCGGCTGACCGTGTCCGAAACCACATCATACTCCAGCAGTCCCAATTCTGTGAAAATATCCACACAGACACGCAGCTTACACCAATTCACGCCGGTCGATTGCAGCCGGGCACAAACCGATGACAGCCGCACCGGCAAATTTACGGCTTGATAAACCGCAATCAACTCCGAACGAGTCGGACACATTCTCACATAATATGCGTCCGGCAATGCCTCGCCTCGTCGGTCTGTTTCATAGGCTTGCTGTGCGGCAATCGCCTGTGTCTGACCCTTAGCGGAAACACGCCAGTCCTCCACACGCAAAGAAAGCGAATCTCGCCCCTGATAGGGTCTGACCTCGGCTGCCGCCAGAAAATCAAACACCATACCCGGCTGCATACCGGTCTGCTCCGGCGACATACCAAACAGCAGGACATCCACCGCAGTACCGTCCTTTTGCAGCCGCAGCTTGGTATGCTGACCTTTCGAGAGAGCCATGCGTTCCGCAACCGTCATCTGCTCGAGTACGAACAGCGGTGCCGGATTGCCTTCACCATAGGGTTCGAGCAATTGCAGGCTCCGCACATTTGCCACCGTCAGCTCTCGGGGCGAAACCGTACATTCCGCATGGAGCGTCACAACCGGCGTCTCCGAATAATTTTCCTTCGCATACGCTTGAATTGCTTCCTGAAAGGCGTCTACCGCATCGTGCCGCACGGTAAATCCGCCGGCACTCGGATGACCGCCATAGCGAATCAAATGCTCGGCACATGCCTGCAAGCAATCAAAAATCGAAAACGGTTCTACACTGCGTGCCGAACCCCGATAGCCTTCGGTATCCTTTGCCATCAGGAAACAGGGTTTCCCGAACATCTTGGTCAAACGGCCTGCCACCAATCCGACCACGCCATGCGACCAATTTTCACCCGCAAATGTCAACACCCTGCGGCAGAGCAAATCCGGATTCTGACGCACACGCATCAGGATCTCGTCCATAATCACCTGCTCGGTATTTTTACGGTTACTGTTCATGGACTGAATCTGCTCGGCAAGTGCCTGTGCTTCCTCGGGATCATCGGTCAGCAGCAGCTTCGCCGACACCGATGCCTCTGCCATACGACCTGCCGCATTGATGCGTGGGGTAATTTGAAATGCTGCCGTTGATGCCGCAATGGGTTCGCCCTCCTCGATACCGCTGACCAGCAGCAAAGCCCGCAATCCCATACGTTCCGTATTCGTAAGCAGCTCGAGTCCTCTGCGCACAATGGTACGATTTTCGTCTTTCAGCGGCATGACATCCGCAAGCGTCGCCAATGCAGCCAAATCGCCGAACTGCTCCAGTGCGACCTCACAATCGCCGCCCTCCAGAGCCGCAATCAGCTTGAGGGCAACCACTGCCCCGCAGATTTCCTTAAACGGCGACATACAGTCGCTGCGGTGCGGATCGACCACCGCATATGCCTCCGGCAAGGTTTCGCCGGGACGGTGGTGGTCGGTAATCACAAGGTCTATCCCCAATTCCTTTGCAGTTTGTGCCTCGGCATGGGCGGAAATACCGTTATCAACCGTGACAATCAGCTCCACGCCCTCTTCTGCCAATGACCGAATCCGCTCCGAACGCATACCATAGCCCTCTTCACGGGTCGGAATATACCATTGCACATTCGCACCTGCACATTTCAGCCATTCGGTCAGCATCACCGTTGCGGTAATGCCGTCACAGTCATAGTCGCCGTACACGCAAATCTGCTCGCCGGTATCGATAGCCCGTAAGATGCGCTCGACTGCCTGCCGCATATCCCGCAGTAAAAACGGGTCGGACAACTCCGTCAGCTCCACAAACTGTTCCGCCGCTTCGATGGACTCAAATCCCCGCGCTGCCAGCACCTTGGCACACAGCATCGAGATGCCGCCGCTTTCGCTCAGCCGCTTTGCCATGCGTTCATCCGGCGTGCCAACATGCCATTGTTTCAGCATAATCCAGCCTCCCTCTCAATACGTCTAATCTATAGTATACCATCTTTTTAATGGATTTGCAAGCGTTCCGCTCAAATTCCCCATGGCATTCTGCCGAAACACAGCAATCACGCTCTCCTCTGCACAAGGAAAGCGTGATGGTATCGCTGTTATGAAGATTTCTTCCCGGTTTCCGCATCGATGCGGTCGAGGAGCTCCTTGAACTTCGGCTCATTGGTCAAATCATATGCCACGCGATAGAACATTCCCTCCAAATCCGGACGGTTGTAGTCATGGGCACTCTCGGCAAGCGTAATCGCCAGATTGACCAAATCGCTGTTGGGCGGCGGCTCCATGCCGTATGTCTCGAAGGTATCGAGTACCTGTCCCTTTGTCGGCGGTGCAAAGGTCTGCCCGATGGTTTTCATGCGGTGCAGGACATCTTGCAGCTCAAAATTGACCGCTTTCGATGCCTGAAAGCGCAGGCTCTCGAAATAGAATACCGCTGCCGAATAGAAGTCCTCCACCACAACACAGTAGAATCCCAAATTGGCAAGCACTCTGGCAATGCGGTCCGGCGAAGTACAAATGCGGAGCGTTTCCTGACAGGTTTGCAGCAGACGCTTGGGCTGCCGTGCAAACTTATACACCTCTGCCAGTTCAAAGCGGATATCGGCATTGACCGGATTAAAGCGAATGCCCCGCTCAATGGTTTGCGCCGCCTTACGAACCTGATGATTTTCGAGCAGCACATAGCCATACATCGTCAGATACTGTGCAAAATCAAAGGGCGCACGCTCAAATTCGGTGTCGGTCGGGTAATACATCCGATACAGATGATACTCAAACGGATTGCGGAAGGAGAAATACTTCTTTCCGCCCTGTTCAAAATACTCATGAATCTTGTCGGAGATCTCGGCAAGGCGTGTTTCAGCCTCCTTGCGCTTACCCTCCTGAATCCAACCCATCGCCTCATGGAATGCACGGTCCATACGCTGTTCGCCGATGAACGTGACTTTTTTCATATATTCCTGCTGCTCCTCCGGCATGAGCGAGAATGCCAGCTCTGCCAATGCCGACAGCAGCTCTGCGGCATTCGGCTCTCCCTTCAGCGCACGGGTTTTCTCTCGAATATGCCGAATATCTACGGCAGAGTTGCCGGTCAATTCGGTACGGACTTCGGCGATCAATTCGGTTGGTGTCATAGTAATCCCTCTCTTCTCATTTCATGTGCTCCCGATGTTACTGTTCCTTCTCCACACAGGCAATGCCCAGTACATCGAGGTTTTCCTGCTCGACCGGCGACGGACAGCCGCTCATCAGCTCTCTGGCGTTCTGCACCTTCGGGAAGGCAACCACGTCACGCAGGCTGTCTGCCCCTGCAAGCACCATTGCCAGACGATCCAGACCAATGCCCAGACCACCATGCGGCGGTGCACCATAGCGATATGCCTGTACGAGAAAGCCGAACTTCGCCTCGATCTCCTCATCGGTCAGACCCAACGCCTCGAACATCTTCTGCTGCAATTCATAGTCGGTAATGCGAATCGAACCCGAACACAGCTCCGTGCCGTTCAGCACAAGGTCATATGCCTTTGCAAAAACCTTTTCCGGTGCGGTATCGAGATAGGGCAGGCATTCGTCCATCGGCATGGTAAACGGATGGTGCATCGCCATCCACTCACCGGTTTCCTCGTTGCGCTCGAAGAACGGGAACTGCGTAATCCACAGGAATCGAAATTCGCCTGCCGGAATCAGGTCAAGCTGCTTTGCCAGCTGCACACGCAATGCCCCCAGTACCGGCAGCGTCACGGATGTTTTATCCGCCACGATCAGCACCACATCGCCCTGCTCGGCGGAAACAGCATCGAGGATATGCTGCAATTCGCCCTCCTGCAAGAACTTTCCGAACGAGCAATTCGGTTCGGCATCCATCCAGCGGATATAGGCAAGCCCCTTTGCACCGATGCCCTTGACCATCTCGGTCAGCTTATCAATCTCCTTACGAGTCAAGGTATTGGCTGCCTGCTTTGCAACAATGCAGCGAACCGTGCCGCCGCTTGCAAGTGCATTGGCGAAAACAGGGAATCCGCAATCCTTGACAATTTCCGACAAATCCTGCAATTCCATACCATAGCGCAAATCGGGCTTATCCGAACCAAAGCGATTCATCGCCTCGGTATAGGTCAAACGCAACAGCGGCGTTTTGAGTTCCATGTCCATCACATCCCGGAACAGGCGTACCAGATATCCTTCGGTCAATTCGAGGATATCGTCCACATCGACAAAGGACATCTCCAAATCGATTTGGGTAAATTCCGGCTGACGGTCGGCACGCAAATCCTCATCTCGAAAACAGCGTGCCAACTGGAAGTAGCGGTCATACCCTGCCACCATCAGCAGCTGCTTGTAAATCTGCGGCGACTGCGGCAGAGCATAGAACTCGCCGTTGTGGACACGGGACGGTACGAGATAATCTCTTGCACCCTCCGGCGTGGACTTCATCATCATCGGGGTCTCAATTTCGAGGAAGCCATTCTCGAAGAAATACTGTCTGGTACACTGAGCAATTTTGTGGCGCAGGATGAGGTTCTGCTGCAAGGGTGCACGGCGCAAATCGAGATAACGGTATTTCAAACGCAGTTCCTCGTTGACCTTTGTTTCGGGGGTAATCTCAAAGGGCGGTGTCTGTGCCTTTGCCAGAATACGCAGCTCGGTGACATAGATTTCGACATGACCGGTTGCGATTTTATCGTTCTTGCTCTCTCGCTCCCGCACTGAACCGGTTGCCATGATCACATACTCGCTGCGGCAAGAAGCTGCCTTCTCAAAAATGGCAGGATCGGTCGTTTCATCGAAGGTCAGCTGCACAACGCCCGTACGGTCTCGCAGCACGATAAAGATAATACCGCCCTTATTGCGGATCGTATCGCAAAACCCCCCAACCGTCACGATCTTGCCGGCATCCAACACCTCGCCGCAATAGTGCGTCCGTTTCATTCCCTGCATGGTATCCATTTTCATATCCTCCAATTCCATTGTCATCGCTTTCTTCCCAAAAGCTGTGCAATCCATTTTCCGCGAAAGAGTATGCCGATCTGCCCGAGCAGCCGGTCATACATCCCAAATACAGCATTCGCTGTCAGTGCCAGTACGAGCAGCATCCATCCGCCGGTATCTTCAAAGGTCGGCAGTCCCAATACATACACCGTCAACAGATAGTCGAGTACGAGAAAAACATTGAACAGCAGGTATGCGGCAACAGTCCGCAGCCATCGCCAGCGAATATGCTGCACATGCGGCCGCAGCAGCGGATAATACCCGAAGAACAGAATAAACATCAATGCCGCTTCCTTGTCATAGGTCACAATCAAGGAAAGCAGGCTCACTGCCACATAGGTCAAAGCCGCCCAACCCTCCGAAACCTCCTCGACCAAAACGGTCAGCAACACGCCTGCCAGCATCGGAGAAACGATGTAGAGGACGGGCAGCACGCCGGTCAGGAACATCGTCAGCAGGCAGAGTGACGCTACGATGCCGCCCAATGCAACCCGATAGCTGCTGCGAGATGCCGATTGTCGCTGCATCATTCCGTGCACACGCCGATGGACATCACTTCAAACTGATTCTGCACATGGTCATCGAGCATCTTCAGTTCCACATGCAGCTCCTCCACCGTCTCGCCTTCATATACCAGCTGTACCGCAGGGCCGCCCCAGCCATTCACGCCATAGCCGTTGATGATCTCCTCAAGCTTACCGTTGACATACACGCCCATCATGCCCTGTGTCTTGGAATTGACCAGCTTGTACACAATGAACAAACGCTTGCCCGTGACCTCAAATGCCAACGGTTCATTGCCGGTGTTGGGCTGATAAGTGAAGCCGGCACGGAAATGTGCATTGGTCGAACCGGGATTCCATGCACCCGGACGATACTGTAAGGTGGTCGCATCGATGAGCGTTGCATTCTGATACAGCACCGGGTGAACGGTTTCGGCAGGGATTTCATAGGACTTCGAGTCTTTGGCATCGACAGCCATCTCGAAGTACCGCTTGATGAATTCCGCCAAGAGTGCGTGGCCGTCTGCGGACGGATGTACATCGTCATCGCCGTATTCGCTCCACTGCATTCTGCCGGCCTCGATTTCCGGTACGATGGCATCCCGCACACTGATCATGCCCAAGTCATAGTGTTCGCCGATTTTCTGCTGATTGTCCTGACAGGTATGGCCGGTTTCCATATAGGTGAACAGCAAAATGACAGCCGGCTGCTGCTCCTGCTCCAGAGCCGTGCGCACAAGGCTCTCATATGCAACCTGATACTCGTATTCACCGCCGTCATTGACCGCAAACTCGATGAAAATGATATCGGGATTCGTCGGGAATACTTCCGATTCCGCACGCAGATTGCCAAGAATTGAAGGCGTACCGGATAACCCATTGTTCTGACAGGTAACCGTACCGCCCTTGCAATAGGCGGTCTGGAACTCGGCTGCCGACAGCGACGCATAGCAAAGCGGTGACTGCGAGCCTGCCGCATAGCCCTCCGTGATCGAGCCGCCGACATAGGCGATCGTGATATTCTCGCCGGACTCGGCTTTCTCCATGACTCGGTCGAGTCTTGCGGTATTGCCGACTCGCACAATCGAGCGGTCTACCATTGCAGCATGGAATTCTTCGGGTGTTTCGGGTACTTTCGAGGATTCTCCGCAGCCTGCCGCCATACAGCCCGTCATGACAGCAGCCGAAAGCAGACCTGCCGCACGCAATCCATAGGAATTTCGTTTCATAATCGTTCCTCTTTTCGATATTTCGTCAGTTCGCACAAATTTGTTTTGCATTTTTGTGCAGCGATACGAATTTTACGTACATCTCACGCATACAATGCAAAAACAGATTCCAATCCGAACAGGATAACTTCTATTATACAGGGATTTGGGCAATCTGTCAAGCAATTTTGCAGCCATCGGCATGCAATGGCATTCGCAAATTGCACCGTCAGTGAAAAAACAAGTTGACGAAACCGAAAAAATCTGATATAATATCAGTACATCCCGATTTTGATGCAAGGATACATCTACATGAACAAATATAAAACGCTTGCGCTGAACACAGTCGTGTTTGCCATTGGCAATTTCGGCTCAAAGCTGCTCTCCTTTTTCCTGAATTACCTCTACACGGGGCATATGTCCTCGGGCGTGTTCAATACCAAGGAGATTCTTGAGCTGTGTGCCAATTTCCTGATACCGGTTGTCAGCTTCTCGATTACCGATGCGGTCATCCGCTACGGACTCGACAAGAATTACGACAACCGTGCGGTCTTCTCCAATGCCGTTACGCTCTTGCTGTGCGGACTGGGCGGCTTTCTCCTGCTCTCACCGCTGCTGCGGCTCTATGGCGACATTCGACCGTATTGGCTCTTGCTGGTCGGCTATATCTGTGTGTCCTGCTTCCGACAGCTGTCCACGCAATTTGCCCGAGCCAGAGGCTTTGTCAAGCTCTATGCTGCCGACGGTATCTTCTGTACATTGCTGCTGTTCCTGTTTAACCTGATTTTCATTGCCAAGCTGGAATGGGGCGTCACGGGCTTTCTGCTCTCGGTCATGCTGTCGGATTTGTGCTCCGGCGTAATGGTCTGGTTCATTGCTCGGCACGGACGCTATTTCTCGTTCCGTTATCTCGACAAAGAGCTGCTCCGTGTGATGCTGCGCTTTTCGCTTCCGCTGATTCCGACGGCGATTATGTGGCTGATTACCGGCTTCTCCGACCGACTGTTCATTCGGCATATGCTCAGCGATACTGCTGCGGGTGTGTATGGTGCCGCTGCCAAGCTGCCGAATCTGATTTCGATGGTCTCGACCATTTTCTTTCAGGCATGGAATATGAGTGCCATCTCCGAAAACGATTCTGCCGGCCGCTCGAAATTCTATTCGCAGGTCTACGATGCCTATATCTCGATTCTGTTTGTGGCGGGTGCAGGCATCATTGCCTTTGTCAAACCGCTGTCGGCTCTGATTATCAATACCGACAAAGATGCGGCATATGAATCTGCCTATCTGTTTACACCGATGCTCGTTGTTGCAGTACTGCTGATGTGCTTCAATCAGTTTTTGTCCAGTATTTACACGGTTTCCCGTCACACGCAAAACAGCTTCTGGACGAGTTTGGTGGCTGCCGTCCTCAATCTGCTGCTCAATGCGCTGCTGATTCCGAAATTCGGCGTACACGGTGCGATTGCCGCTACTTTCGTCAGCTATTTCATCTGCTATCTGATTCGCATCGTCGATACACAGCAGTATATCTCTTTCCGCATCGCACACGGACGGTTTCTGATCAATCTGCTGATTCTGTTTGCCATGTGCGAAGTCATTCTGCATGTCAAGGCCATGACTGCTCTGTGGCTGGGACTGGGACTTGTCATCATCACGCTGCTCAATCTCAGAGCCATTCTCCTGACAGCCCGCAAGGTGCTGCGGCGAAATTAAGTACTTTTGCGTCCGTTCGGATGCAGGAAAAAACATATTCCGGAGGTTACAACTATGGATTCTCGTTCTATTTTACTCGCTTTGCTCCTCGTCGGCATTTCCTTGATCAACTACGCCGTACTGCGTGATATGATCTACGGCATTTTCCTCGGCAACAAAAGCAAAAAATCCGCAGATAAGATTATCGCCGAACAAAACGGCTTTGCCAAATTCACCCAGAGCTTCATGACACAGTATATCGTTAAGCATCAGGTGGCATTCCAAAAGTGGATGCGGTTCAAGCAATTCCACTTCCTCTTCACCGTTGTACAGCTGATTGCATTTGTGGTGCTGATCGTGCTCAACATTCAGTTCTGGATCATCGCCATTATCTGCGGTGTTCTGGCGATTTACAACACCGTCATCTTCATGCTGATGATGAAGCAGACCGCCACATCCGATAACAAGAAAACCCGTAAGGGTTCGCCTTGGACGTTCGAGCAGTAAGCCTATCCCGACGAAAGGAGTTTGACTATGCCGATTTCCAACAACCCCATGGACAGTCTGCGTGATGTCTTCGATACCGCTGCACAGAAAACCTGTGAAGCCTTCGAGCAGTCCCGCAGCTATATGGAGCGCGCAAAGCTCCGCAATGCCCTCAACGATGCCTATCGCCGCTTGGGCAAGGCGCATTATTCTGCCGTCACCGGTGATCCGGAAGCCTATGAGCAGGAGCGCATTCTCCTCGCTGAGGTCGCCGAACTGCGGCAGGCATATGTCGATATCTGCCATGTCATCCACAAGGAACAACAAGGCGCAGGTCCGTTCTGCACCCGTTGCGGCAAGCGCAATGTGGAAGGCAATCGTTTCTGCTCCGACTGCGGCGCAAAGCTGTAATCATTTCACATGAATGCAAACAATACACTCGTCCAAAAGAACCAAATCGTGCCGCTGACCATCACAGGCATGACTGCAGAGGGCAATGGTGTCGGGAAATACGAAGGCATGGCGGTCTTTGTACCGCAAACAGCGATTGGCGATACGCTCGATGTACGGATCGTCAAGGTCTGCAAGCAATATGCCTACGGCATTGTCGATACCATTCACACCCCCTCGCCCGACCGCATCGAGCCGGACTGTCCAGTCTTTCGCACTTGCGGCGGCTGTGTCTTTCGGCATATCTCCTACGAGGCAGAATGCCGCATCAAGGCAGATTTGGTAACCGATGTATTCTCCCGTATCGGACACATCGAGCCCAAAACCATATTGCCCATACTCGGTGCGGCTGCGCCGGATGGCTACCGAAACAAAACGCAGTACCCTTGCGGTGCCGACGGAGCATCGGGGGAACTGTGCTTTGGATTCTATGCGGCAAGGTCGCATCGCCTGATTCCGCAGACTGATTGCCGATTGCAGCCGCCGCTGTTTCGAGAAATCCTTGAGCAATGCCGGACGCTGCTGCAACCCCTGTCGCCCTATGATGAGCGCACCGGGAAGGGCATTCTGCGGCATGTATACATCCGACAAGGCTATCACAGCAAGGAAGTGATGGTCTGTTTTGTCGTGGCAAAAGCAGCTGCACAAGTGCTACGTCCCATCAGCGAAACGCTCATGCAAGCCTTTCCCGAGATTCGTTCTGTGATGATGAATGTCAATCCGAAACAGACCAATGTCATTCTCGGCGAGCAGACGCAGTGCCTCTGCGGCAAGCCAACCATTTCAGACATGTTTTGCGGTATCCCGGTTTTGTTGAGTCCACAGAGCTTCTATCAGGTCAATACCGAGCAGGCAGAACGGCTCTTTGCCGTGGTGCGGCGGCTTGCCAATCCGCAAAAACACGAGCTGCTGCTCGATTTGTATTGTGGAATCGGTGTCATCGGTCTGTCAATGGCAGATGTCGCCGGACGGATTCTTGGTGTTGAGGTTGTCCCGCAAGCGGTCGCCAATGCCAAGCAGAATGCCCAAAACGTCGGCATCGACAATGCCGAATTCATAGCCGGAGATGCCGGTTCGATCGCTGCACAGTTTGCACTGGATGGCGTGAAGCCGAACATCATTGTGCTGGATCCCCCACGCAAAGGTTGCGATGAGCAAACCCTGCGTGCTTGTATTCAAATGCAGCCAAACCGAATGGTTATGGTCTCCTGTAATCCTGCAACTGCCGCACGAGATGCCGCATTCCTCGCTGAGCATGGCTATGCTGTCGACGTTCTGCAACCAGTGGATTTGTTTCCGAGAACGGGGCACGTTGAGTGTGTGGTATTGATGTCAAGGGATAAGGCGTAAAACCCCAGTTCTACGCACTTTTTCAAAAATGCACCCGCTGATTTCTTCCTCGGTACAGGCGATTTTGCTGTGCGTGAGAAGAAAGCAACGGAAAATGAATGCTGACAACAAATACACGCACACGCATATTTGTGTGGGGATTGGATAACGGGCGTGTGAGAGTGTGGGGTTTGGATGTCGAGAAAATTTTAAATTTGGAGGCATAGATAATGGCTGGACATATGGTTTACTGGGGCAAGGATTATGTAAAGGAATTAGAAAAAGCAGGCGACAAGGGTCCTTTTAAAGTTGTGTATGGTAGCCAGCATCAGATAATGCCGTCCATATCCGCAGTGAAAACCGGAGATATTATATATGCGGTTACCATTCAGAATGGCACATTAGCGGTGATGGCTCGTCTCCCAGTTGAAAAAATCGAATGTGCATTTGATTATACCATGCGTGAACTTGGTACATACCATTCCGCACTTATCCCAAGAGGTGTTCTTTACTATACAAAAGGGATCTATGGTGATTTTGTAATGTGGGAACACGGTTCGGGTTATGTGGTTGATGATCATACTGCAAAACATAATAGTGTTGAAGGCGAAGTGTATGAAAAACTTCCTGATAATATTCAGCGTATTTACCACTCTGATCATCTGAAAGAAGTGCCGCACCTTTATCATCAAAAGCCACGAACTTGTTGTGCAAACCTCGCTGCAAGCGGAAATGGTTCTGAAATATATCCGAGATCAATTCCGATTGAAACTGTAAAAACTATGCTTTTTGGAAAAAACAGATCTGTTCAGAAACCATTACGATTTGATAAAAATGATAGAATTATGACTACTTCCGTATCTGGTTTCGTCCGTAAAATGAGTGATGAAACCATGGAAATATTTGAAGGTCTATTTTAATCGAACAAGCCCTCATCATCAACCACCGATGATGAGGGGCTTCCCTCTACCCATTCACTTCTCCACCACAACCTCCACCCCCGACTTCAACCGAAACGCCAGATAACCCCCGAACACCGTCACCCTCTCCACCAAATGCTTCACCAGCGTTTCATCAAACTCCGTGATGCCGTGCGGCTGAGTGGGGAGATTTGTTATCAAAGTTAAAATATACAAAAAATGGAACGAATGGAAACTTAGATAAATCGGAATTTTACGAGGATAAAACGATGAAGAGACATATAAAAATATTGTTAATTGTAGTTGCAATTATTTTACTTTTGTTTGTGGGAATGTCTTATTTTATTGGAACACAAGTTTTTATGGGTTCCACTCAACTGGTTACCTGTGAAGATACTTCAAAAGTGAATGATAGTTTTTGGGAAAAATATAATATGGATTATGATGTTTTCTACAATACATATACCATAGAACATATTGATATTGTCTCAACTTTTGATGGGCATGTTATACCAGCGGATTATATATATGCTCTTGGCAAAGATGGAAATAAAGATAATCCAACGGTTATTATGGTGCATGGTCTTGGTGGTAATCGTTATACTAATTACCCTTTGGCAGAAATGTTTTTACAAAAAGGATATAATGTTTTGACGTATGACCAAAGAAGCAGCAACGAAAATACCGCTCAATATACTACGTTTGGATATTGGGAAAAATATGATTTGATAGATTATATTGATTATGTACATTCATACGCACCAGAACAGGTAATAGGTGTTTGGGGTACTTCTTTTGGTGGAGCAACAGTAGGACTGGCAATGGGAGAGAAAGATGTTGAACGTAAAGTGGATTTTCTGATTCTGGATTGTCCGGTTAGTGATATGAAATGGATGGTTGAAGAAGAAATGAGAAAAATGGATATTGGTTTGCCTATATCATACATGACGTTCTGTGGAAATGTTATCAACAAAATAAAACTAGGATTTGGTTATGATGATGCGAATGTATGTAATGAAATTTCAGATATTGAAATTCCTGTATTAATAATCAACAGCAAAGCAGACACAGTAACACCACAGTTCATGGGACAAGAAATATATGATTCAATACAGAATGAAGATATTAAAATGATTTGGACAGTAACAGATAGTGAACATACAGAAATGTGGTTAGATTATAATCAAGAATATATAGAAAAGGTTCAAGATTTATTGGATTGTACAACATTAACATTGAGCGACATTCCAAGTAAATAAGAAATTATTAATACAATTTCAAGGATAGAAGATATAACAGTTGTAGGTTATCCTGATGGCATATGGGATTCGTATAATAATATGCCGATTGTTAGAAAAGGAATAACTGCAACTTCTTTACAATTGGATTTCAATAACGAACCTAAATTTTTAATTGATGCTGCAATTTATGGTGGTTCAAGCGGCTCTCCAGTTTATATCTTTAATCAAGGTTCATATTCGCCTGCAAATGGCGGATTGGTAGCTGGCACAAGGCTCAAATTAGTAGGTATAGTGTATGCGGTTGCACAACACACTGTAAATGGTGAAATAAAAATAGTTGATATCCCGGCTGCAAAAACACCAATAACAACAACTTTAATTCCAAATAATTTAGGTGTTGCAATCCATGCACGAGAATTAAAAACATTTGAGCAAATGTTAAAGAGTCAAATTAGAAATTAATCAGTTGATTTTGCAGGAAAAGCAGGTAGTAATAACATGATAAATAATGTGCATAAATATTTTTGGGAAGACCCTGATGCTTCTTACTATATCAACGAGAGAAAATATTGGCAATCAGTTCATGGTAGAAGCTTTTTTAGATATAATAAAGCCAAAAAAGAGATAAGTGAAAAAACATAGTTCCAATAGAAACAATAATAGAGTATGTTAATGAGGTATTAAAGGCAGTAGGCATAGCAGAGGTTAAAAAACCAATAATGAATCCTTCTGAGGTGGATTATACATTACTAAAAAAAGAGTTTGAATTAGATGATGAAAAGGATATTGTTTGGATAAAGTTTACTGAGGATGGTTTTGTTGGCGTAATTGCGGTGAGCAATGATATCAATTTTGATATTCCTCCAAATGAGTCGGTATATGACAATAAGGTGTGGAAATATGATGAATACACAAAAAAGAATGAACTTGTTTGGAAATACAATTCATCAGGAATATTGGTTCATAAATTAAAAAAAGAATGGGATGAATCATTTGTATTAGTTTTTCCATTGAGAAAACTTAAAGAAAGTTGTGGATATAGTAGACATAATATAGAGATGGCAATCGGAAATTATCTTATTGAACAAAATGTGCCGATTATAGATTTTTATTCGCACTATATAGGTTGATTATTGAAAAAACCTAATCAAAAAACGGAAGGTGGTGTGTATTATGCTATTAGGTAATTTGAAGGAACTGAAAAATGACATGATAAACAAGGATTGGACAATATGCAGTTTCATATTTAAATACAAAGAAACAGAGTATATTGTACTTGTTAAAAGATTTGTAGGAACTGAAAAAAGGAAAAATCAGTATGCATTAGTAAAATTGCATTTTATGAAATCTGATAATTTAGGTGATGATATGCAAGTAGAGGCTAATAGCAACGGACTAATAATTGAAACACAGAAGTTAAGGGAATATTTCGGGATTGAGTATGCAGATAATTTAGGAAATATTCTTAAGCAGTTTACTGAACGCTTGGGGAATGCAATCCCTAAGACCATTCCTGCTGGTATTTCTGATATAGAGCGGACAGCAATGGTTCATTCTCTGAGTAAAAGTGATTCTGAAGACCCAAATAAAATTTATTGTAATAAGGTTAAAAGAAATCCAAACGGTGGACAGAGAAGTGAATTCAATGCTGATAAAACTAAGTTGTTGAGAGCCTCTTTATTTGAATATTTTCGTAATGACTCTAGTATTAGTTTTTGTTTTTATGCTGATCCTAAAATGGAAAATGACGATACAACTATATTACGTAATTTTTCAAAATAGCCTAATCAGAAATATGATAAATTGAATTGATGAGATTGTTGTAAATACGCATAAAACAGCGCTTTTTAAATAATTGTGGATATATTTATATATAGCCTAATAATCTCATGTGGAGTGCGTGGTATTGATGTCAAAAGTACAGAACTGAATACCGAAAAAGGCTTGAAAATAAGGCATTTCCGTGCAAATGGCATATTGTTTTGATGGCTGTGAAACGGAAGATTTAACACCCGGCTTATGGCGAAAATGATAGGTTGAGTTGACAGGTTGAAAATAGGCAAAGTCGAGTGGACAAGATGATTTTGCCTATTGTTGAGTTGATAGAATGGTTAATTGCACGGCAAGGAGGAATAGAGTTGATTAATTTAGGAAAACTGAAAGAAATAAAAGATTTGCGAAAGGTATGGCCGCATGAGGCATTAGACTTCACTCCTTGGCTTGCGGAAGAGGATAATCTTA
>CALXHI010000044.1 GCA_944388075.1 uncultured Clostridia bacterium
TCCGTTTTTCTCCTATTTTCAAGAATAAGCAAAGCCCTGATGCAGTCAGTCCGCTGCCTCAGGGCTTTCTTTTCGATTATTCTGCGACCGGCAGCGGATAGTCTGTGCCGATCATTTCTGCAACCAAATGCCGCAGGATATGCATCGCATCAACCGCATCCAATTTGCCGTCCTTGTTGACATCGCCGTTGCGCATCTGCGTGGCATGGGGTGTGGCTACGCTGTTGCCGACCAGAGCATCGGCATAGTACTGCAGGAGTGTGTTGGCGTCGTCCAATGTCACAGCCAAATCGTCATCGAAATCGCCGGAAACTTCCGCTCTTGCAACTGCATCCATCTTCTGCTGCAAAGCTGCCGGTGCTGCCTCAAGCACTTCCGCAGTCTGGGCATCCTCCAAAGCGGCTGTTGCACTCGCAAGCAAATCCGACAATTCTATCTGTCCGATTTCATCATAGCGCTCCATCGGCATCGCATCATAGACTGCCTGTAAGCGTTCTGTCGTTGCGGCTTTGTAAACCCCAAGCCATTCGCTCCGCAGCCAATCATATCGCTTATACAGGAAATCGCGGACATACTCAACCGTTTCCTCATAAGTGTAGCCGTTCACAGGTCCCAGTGGTCGATTCGTGCCGAGCATATTCCAGACTGCATTGTTCATTGCAGCAGTTTTCTCCAGCTTCACGCCAAACTGCGTAATCCATGATGCTTCCTGATCAGGGTCTGCAAGACTCAGTACCTGCTCGTCAAAGGACTCAAAAAACACCTCTGCCACACGCTGCCGATACTCATCCTTCTCGTAGAGCTTGCCCAGCCAGCCGACTTTCGCTTCCTCAATGCCATGCAGTTCATAGCCATGAATTGGCAAATAGGCGGAAAAAAGCGTTTTGTAATTGCCCGTGCCATGCCCGAATACCACACGGTTAAAGTTGTAAAAGCCCAAATCAAAATCCCAAACCGGTCCGACATGGAGCTTGCCATCGCCTCGCAAGTCCGAATCCTTGTAGAGGAAAAAGCTCGTATAGTTGCCATCCGGATTTGAGGTCAGCTCCTGAATGATATAGGACATGATCATCGAATCGACATCGAGATAGTCGCTGTAATGCTTTCCCTTGGCATTATAGTCGTCCGCCGAATAAATCGCATCCTCTAAATCTTGCACAAAAGCACGAATATACTCCACCTGTGCTTTGCTTGCGTACTTCGGTGAATTGATCTGCACACACTGTCCTCTCGAGGTCACAAAGCCGCTCTCGGCTTTCAGCGGATAGCGGTTGGAAAGCTGGAACTGGAGCAGATAACCGCCGGTGATATCGCTCGGATCGTTCGGGATATCCCAATATTTATAGCTTCCCGGCGCATTGGATTTGAGATTGCCGTCCGAGGAAATCTGCGTGTATTCTTCCAGCTCGGCACTGTTAAAATCTTCGGTATCCTCTTCGAGATTGCGCAGATCAATGCGGTTTTCGTGCAGCTGTACCCGCTCGACCAGCTGATACGTCCCCCGATATGATCCGCCGGCATACAGCTCTACATATTCATAGGAAACCGTATACATACCGGCATTACGGCTCATCTCGAACGCAACACTATTGCGCAGCATCGGGTGATCGAGATAGTTGCTCAGCAAAATCCATTTCTTTGCCGCACCCATACCGTACACGCTCGATTTCTTGTCAAGGCTGATGTTATAGGGCTTTTTCTCGCTATTGTCCCAAGATGAATTGCCGTGTCCGTCAATCTTCTTGAGCAGACCGTTATACTGCACGATACCGTTCTCATCAAGCATGAGGATCTCACCCGAATCCACCCGCAGCTTGCTCTGGTCAATATAGCTCAAATCGCCGGTTTTCGTCTCGATGTAAATCGCACTGATATCCGATTGCAAAATGCGCAATTCGCCGTATTCGGTATTGCCGACTCGAATCGTAAATGTATCCGCTGTTGCCAGCAAATTCGATGTCTGGTTGTTCGGCACTTCTACGTCATTCAAATACACCCGTCCGCCCGACGCCACATAGGACAGATAAAGTGCCGAACGGTCTGCGGTTGCCGGCAGGAAAATATAACGGCAATCCTCCCGCTCGCTGTACCACCAATGCACATAGTCCATGTCGGTATTTACAGATGGTGCCAGCTGTCCGACACGAAATTCCTCAACCGGAATCGATTGGTAATACAGCGTCGTTGTGGCGGTTGGGTCCATTGCCGTTGTTGCTGCGGCTTGCTCCATACGCACCGCATCGGCTTTTTTTTCATTCTCCCATCCAAGGAAAATCATCGCTATCACCAACACCACCAGAATGATGATGCCATATTTCGCAAGCTGTATCCAATTCCGTTCCCCTGCCATAGTTTCCTCCTACATATGTGTACCGCCCAATCGGGCTGCCTTCATCTTGTATCTCTCTATTCGACGACACAAAAAATTCCTCACAAAATTTGGAGTATTGAGATCAAATTTGTTTCAACGTACAATTCTTTTTTCAAAAGCGATTACATTTCAGCCAAAGTATTCAACAGCACCTTTGCCAGCTGTGCGGTCGAAAGTTCACCGCTCACTCGCTCCTCGATCACAATACAGAAAGCAATCGGTGTCTGTGCATCCAGACAAAATCCCACGAGCAAAGAATTTTCATAAGCCTTGCCGTTGTCAGTCACCTGTGCTGTACCACTCTTCACGCCGCATGTGAAATCCGAAAGTGACACATAGTAATGCGCTTCGGCATTGTCATACATCACCTTCTGTACCGCCTGCGCAGCCTCTGCCGTAAACATCTGCTGCGTGTACTGTACGCCGTTCGCTTCGGTCACATTGCCCTGCGAATCCACCGTTTCTGACACCAGATATGGCAGCACAGCCTTGCCCGAGCCGTTCGCAATCGCCCCCTGCCAGAGCATCAGCTGATACGGCGAAATCAGAGTATCGCCCTGACCCAAGCAACTCCATTGCGTATCGAAATCGTCAGCATCCTTGAGGGTCAGCGATGCCGGCGCAATGCGAATGCCGTCCAAATCATAGGCAGCGGCTGCTTCGCCATTGACGCTGTAACCCATGCGGGTAAATGTCTCCACAATCCGAGACAGCGGCAGCGCATCAGACTGCACAAGCTGCGCAAAATAGGGATTGCAGCTATTCTCAAAGGCTTCGGCGAGCGTTTGTCTGCCATGTCCGGATTTTTCATGGCAGTTGATTTTCTGCCCCTTTGCATTGAGCCATGAGCCGCTGCACGCATATTCCGTTGCATTGACTGTTCCAACGCCTATTGCCTCATATGCCGCCAACACGGTCGAAACCTTTTGCGTTGAACCGGGAACGATCGGGTAAAACGGCTTGCACAGCAAACTACCCGATGGCATCTGTGCCAAATTGGCATAGCCCTCTGCAATATCTACACAGGGCTTGCTCACGCAAACCAGTAATTCTCCGGTCTTCCAGTTATAGGCAATCACCGATCCACGCTTCTGCCCCAGTGCATCGAATACCTTTCGATTCGCTGCATGGGATAACGTTGTCCGTATCTCTGCCGGATTGCCGTTGTTGCCATAAAGAAAGCTGTAATTCGCCAAATCATCAAGATGTGTCGAGACAAGGGTATTCGTCATCTGTCCGCTCGTATCACCAATCAGAGAGCCGATATCCGCAAATTGCCCTGCCGGATAGGAATCCAACGGCTGTGTACCATCGAACAGCACATCTCCCTTGCGGTCATAGACATAGCCATAGGTCGTCTTGCCTGCCTTTGCAACATAATAACGGGACTCCGTAATCAGCGTGTATGCCAAATACACAAGCGCAATCGCAAATAGTGCAATCAACAGCGAAATCACATGATAGGCTCGCTGCATACTGCGTGGTGCGGTAATCCAAAGCGGCGGTGCTGATTCCGCTTTGGGCTTGCGACTTGTTTTGGGGGGTGTACTTGCTTTGGCTGACGATTTCGCCTGCGCCGGACGCTTACGCTGCTCCGCCATTTGGTTTCCCTCCCTTTTTCACCGGAATCGTAAACTGCGGTGCCTGTGCCGCTTTCAAGAATCCTGCTAGGATTCCACAGGACAGCATCGAGCTGCCGCCTTGTGATAAGAACGGCACTGTCACACCGGTAAACGGAATCAGATTGCAGGAACCGAAAATGTTCAGCGTCATCTGCACGATGAATACCGCCGCAACCCCAACCGTCAATCCGGCATGGTAGTAGCTTCTGGGCGGTACGGTCAATCCCGCTGCCGGCATAAACAAAACCAATATCACCGCCATGACCGCCGAAAACAAGCCCCATTCCTCACAAATCGAAGCGAAAATCAGGTCGGTATTTGAGGCGGCAACCGAATGCAGACTGCCTGCACCTGCCCCCTTGCCAAACCAGCCGCCTTCTGCAATCGCAACCAAACCTTTGACCTGCTGATAGCCCGATCCGGTCATGTCCGACCAGATATCCGAATGCAGCCGTTCCTGCACATATGCCGGTGCAAGTTTCCATGCCGCAATACAGGCGGCGATTCCGCATATTCCAAGGAATACCACAAGCCGCATTGAGAATTTTTCCCGCAGATAGAAAAATCGCAGATACAGTCCCACCAATGCCACCGCCGCAAAGGTCGGCAGACTGCCCAAATCCCGACACCACCATTGTACAGCGGCAATCAGAACCGTGCAGAGAATCAATCCGAGATTGTCCGGCACAAAGTGAATCCCAAGCACCGAAGATTTCTTGAGCTGTGTCTGCATCGAACTTGCACAAATCAATACGAAAATCGGCTTGACAAATTCCGAGGGCTGAATCGTGATAAAGCCCAAATCAATCCAGATACCCCGACTGCCTGTCAACAGCAGAATCGACAGCAGCAATATACCAAACAGCGTATACCAAAGCGGTTTCAGCCGCTCTGCCCGATAGGGATTCCGTACAACCAGATAGGACACTTGACATGCCAAAAAAGCAATCAACCCGAACAAATAATGCTTCCAAGCAAATTCCAATCCGCCAAAGCAGGATTGGTAAATCGTACTCATACCCAATACCAACAGCAGTACAGTATCCACCGTACACGCCTGCCGCTGCACCAATTGCAGCACGATACTGCCGATGAAATCCATGGTCAACACCGCACAAGCAAGCTTCACCCATTCCGCAAAATTGCCCATCGGCAGAATCACCAGAAGCATCGCCGCATGTGCCGCCAACACCAATACCATCAGCAGCGGATGTGCCAATGCCTTTCCGCTTTCCTTCATGACCGCACATCCTTTCCATCGCCTCGCACGACTCGCATGCGTCGCTTGCCAATCGCAATCACGTCCTGATTGCGCAGCACACGGGACTTCGTCAGACATGCGCCATTGACTTTGATGCCATTCCCCGAGCTGACATCTTCGATATGCCATTGTCCATTCGAGAATGTCAGCAGCGCATGAAATCGAGAAATTTCCGGATCATCCAGTCGAATATCCGCTGCCGGATGCCGTCCGATCAGAATCTCCGCACTGCCCAGCGGATAGTATTCCTCTCCGCTCTGCAACATAAGGCCATGCGTTTCTTTCGCCCAGTGGCGGTCGCTGTGATTGCGTTCCCGTTTCGCTGCCAGCAAAATCGCCAGCGCACACAGGTCTACGAAAATCACTGCAAACGCCGTCAGACCTTCCCGCAAAGCCGGATATTGTGTGAACCACTCTGTGATAGTGATATCCATGGAATCTTCCCCCTTCTCACCTGTTTCACATGGATTCGGAAGTTTGATATTTCTCGAGATATTGTGCCGCAAGCCGCTCCGCATCTGCATAGGACTGCAAATTGCTGCACTGCGCCCGAAACATCGCCGCACCCGGTCGACCTTTGAGATACCAAAGTGCATGTTTTCGTGCTTCTCGCATGGCAAGCGTCTCGGACTTGCCGCTCAACTCCAAAATCAAGCGGATATGGCGCAGCAGCCCTGCCAGACGTTCCGGCGTATCGGGCGGTGTATAGGCTTCTCCTGCAAGTGCCGCCTCGATTTCCGCAAACACCCACGGATTGCCGTAAGTCGCCCGACCGACCATAATCAGATCACAGCCCGTCTCCGCATACATCTGTACGGCATCTGCGCCGGTTACAATGTCACCGTTGCCGATGACCGGTATTGCGACCGCCTGTTTGACTGCTCGTATCGCAGACCAATCTGCTTTGCCGCCGTAAAACTGCATACGGGTTCTGCCATGTACGCAGATCGCATCCGCTCCGGCGGCTTCCATGCGCTGTGCAAATGATACTGCATTGCGATGATTGTCATCCCAGCCAATGCGCATCTTCACACCAACCGGTACGCCCTTTGCCTTTGATACCGCCGCCTGTACGATTTGTTCGGCAAGCTCCGGTGTCCGCATCAGTGCCGCACCTGCGCCCTGATTGACCACCTTCGGCACGGGACAGCCCATGTTCAGGTCGATCCAATCCGGTTTGTATTCGAGAATGATTTCGGTTGCAGCAGCAATATATTCCGGTTCACTGCCAAACAGCTGTATGCCCATCGGCCGCTCTGCCGCTGTAATTTGGCAAAGCGCTCGGCTGCCCTTGCTGCCATAGCACAAACCCTTCGCCGAAATCAATTCGCCGGTACACATACAGGCACCCTGCTCCATGCACAGCAGCCGATATGCCGTATCGGCAACCGATGCCATCGGGGCGAGTGCTGCCGTTTTCGGAATTGCTTTGCCAAAGAGCCGCACCGTTTCGCTCATGCCCATACACCCGGCAGCAGCCGCTGAGCATTCTGATAGCAAATCAGATTCAATTCGTCCTCGGTCAGTCCGATGCCCTGCAAATATTGCAGCGTGTCCTGCGGCGATTCCCACGGCGAATCCGAACCGAACAGGACCTTCTCTACCCCGTGATTTCGCATGATGCGCAATGCCTGCTCTGCCGATAGGAACTGCCGAATATACGCCGTATCGAACAAAATCGGTGTGCCGACCAAATAGCGTTCGACATCCTCCCACTGCTGCCAGCCGCCCAAATGCGCCGCAATCAAATGACTGCCTGCCATTTCTGTCAGCACATGGGAAATGCGCTCCGGCGTGGCATAAATCGGTGGCGGCAAACCAATATCTGCGCCGGCATGGAATACGACCAGCAGCCCATATTCCTCTGCCTTTTTGAGAATGCGAATGGATTCGGGACTGTCAATCATGCAAAGCTGGAACTGATAGTGCAGCTTGATGCCCCGAAAGCCCCGTTCCGCAAGATCATACAAAATCCGCTCCCAATTCGGGTCAGTCGGGTGCAGGCTGCCAAAAGACAATACCCGATCATTGCGGATTTGTTCGGCAAACGCATTGATGTGTGCCGTCTGCTCCGGCTTCGTTGCAATCGGCAGGCAAACGCTATGGTCTACATGGTTTTCCTCCATATTGCAATACAGCCCGTCCAGCGTGGCGGGCCGGCAGGTTAAGGTTTCCGCCGTGCCGTAATCCGCACCCTGAATGTTCTGGATTCCCTTGACCAAAACTGCAATCGATCGCTCCGCAATTTTGTCCGGAAATACATGCGTGTGAAAATCAATCAGCATCGTTTTCATCCTTTCTGTTTTTACGAAAAAAAGGGGCGATGTTCCCAACGCCCCCTTGTACGCAAAAATTCCCCTCATATCGGCATACGCACTCTATTTCTGCATACCCCGCACCGCATCGGGTTTATGCTCGAAACAGCGAAAAAAACGCTTCGTGACACAATTCCTTTGGCGTGTGCACCACACGGTCACAGATTGCTGTCAGGGCATCCCATTCCGATGCTCCGGTCTGTTCGAGCATGCCAATGGTATAAAACCCTGCCGCTTTCGCCGTATTCGCTGCATAAAGCGCATCCTCCAGCACAACCGTATCTGCAGGTTCGCTGCCCAAATCCCCCGCAGCTTCCAAATAGATGGCAGACTCACGCTTGCCCTTCGTACCGGCTTTCGGTGTGAGAATGGTCCGAAAATACGATGCTATCTCCAATCGTTGCAAGGCCGCCTGCAATAAAGCCGGATAGGTCACGCTCGCCAATGCACACGGAATCTTCCGCTCTGCCAACTGCTCGAGCAATTCCTTCGCACCATCCTTGAGCGACAGCTCATGTCGATATGCTTCGGCAGCTAGGGCTTCGACCTGTTCGACTGCCTTCTGCGGTGTGATCGGTAACGCAAACCGCTCTACCAAATATACCGAGGACTGCTCAACCGTCATGGTCTTGAGCTGTTCCGAAATCTCCGGTGTGGCTTCAATGCCATATGCAGCGAGAAAGCGTCGGTCGAGCTGATGCCACATCGGCATAGAATCCAGCAACGTGCCGTCAAAATCAAATATCACTGCTCGTTTCATTGCTTCACAGCTCCATTCGGTTCTCAAGAGCACGATACAGCGTGATTTCATCGGAATATTCAATCACACCGCCGACCGGCAAACCAAAGGCAAGCCGTGTCACCTTCACGCCAAGCGGTTTCATCAGACGTGCGACATACAACGCTGTCGCATCGCCCTCAATGCTGGCATTCAGAGCCATGATCAGTTCCTTGACCGTTCCGGTTTGAACCCGTTGCAACAGCTGTGCTATGCGCAGATTCTCCGGCGTGACACCGTCCAGCGGAGAAATATGCCCATGCAACACATGGTAAAGCCCATGGTATTCATGCGTGCGCTCGATGGCTGATACATCCTTTGGTCCTTCGACCACACAAATCGTACCGGCATCCCGTTTGGGGCTGCTGCAAATCTCACATTCCTCCGCATCAGTCAGATTGCAGCAAATCGGGCATTCATGGATGCGGCTGCGCGCATTGAGAATGGCTTCGGCAAACGCTTCCGCCTGCTCCTTTGGCATATCCATCACTGCAAACGCAAGTCGTTTTGCTGTTTTCATGCCGATACCGGGCAAAGCCGCAAATTGCTCCGCCAGAACAACCAAGGGTGTTGCGCTAAACGAATCCATCGATCAAAACAAGCCGGGCAGGGCGACACCGCCAGTGATCTTGCTCATTTCCTTCTCGGTGGTCTCCTCAACGGTGTTGATGGCTTCATTGATCGCACTGACGATCAGATCCTGCAGCATCTCAATATCCTCAGGATCAACGACTTCCGGCTTCAAAGTGATGGACTCAATCGTCTTGTTGCCCTTGACCACAGTCGTCACCGCACCGCCGCCTGCCGTACCGGTAAAGCTGCGCTGCTCGATATCCTCTTGCAGAGCCGTAATCTGATCCTGCATCTTTCTTGCCTGATGAATCATGGCGTTCATGTCTTGTCCGCCGCCTGCGAACTGTTTCGGGATTCTGGACTTCATAAGAATTCTCCTATCATGTTATTTATAATTTACGATGCCGCATACGATACATTAGACAGCATGTCATCACGCAATCGCATATCGGCATGCTACAAAATCCGCCATGCCATATTGCACGGGAATTGTAACCGGAATCAAATCGGATGGTCATCCGATGTTGTGGCGTCCATACCGTTATCCTTGGCACGCTGTAAAATCTGCTCAGCCGGTGAGATCCGTTCGTCTTCGGATTCCATGCATTTGAACCGAATGGAATAGCGTTTTCCAAGCACCTGCTCAACAGTCTGCGCAAGGGTGTCAGCATCCGACTTGCTGAACAGCCGTCGGAACAGTCGATTGGTCACGATCATCAACAACATTCGCTTTTCATCACTGACATAGGCTGACGAACCTTGTAACAAACCGGAAACGGATGGATTGACCGTCTCAAATCGTTCGAGAATCGTTGCCCAATTGGTCAGCAGCACAAATTCCGATGTATCGGTTTTGGCAGTCACCTGCAAGTTGCTGGCCAACGCTTCATGGGTCTGTGTCGATCTTGCAGGCGGTTTTTGCCGCACCTGCACGCCATTTTGCATGACATTCCGCAACTGTGCTTCCAACTCTGCAACCTTCGCTGTCAGAGCATCCAAAGCACTGTCATTCGCCGGAACCGCATTGCAAAGCCGAATCAGCGTCATTTCGAGTTCAATGCGACGATTGCTCGAGCGGCTCATTCGGTCACAGCATTGCCGCACCGTATCGAGTGCTTCCAATGTATGCCCCAGCGTAAACTGCTCGGCAATGGCTTGCAGCTGTGCCAAATCATCGGGCATCATATGCAGCTGTGCCGTATCCTGCGGAGAGGTTTTCAACAGCATAATGGTGCGCAGCTGCTGTGAAATTTCATCCGAAAACCGTGTCATATCCTTCGACTGCCGATACAGTGTTGCAACTTGCGACAACGCTGCTGTCGTATCCTTTGCGGCAATGGCTCGGAGTACGGCATACACCGACTCAAGCCCTGCAACACCTACGGTTTCCTCGACTGTTTCCGCTTCGACTTGATCGGCGACCGCAGCACACTGATCGAGCAAGCTGAGTGCATCACGCATACCGCCATCGGCCAAAGCCGCAATGCGATAGGCTGCCGTATCCGACAGCGTAAACGCTTCCTGTGATGCGATAAACTGCATTCGTGCAACAATGTCCTCCGGCAGAATCCGGCGGAAATCATATCGCTGACAGCGTGACAAAATCGTGGCAGGCACTTTATGGATTTCCGTTGTGGCAAAGACAAATTTCACATGTTCCGGCGGTTCCTCAATGAGCTTGAGCAGCGCATTGAACGCACCGGCAGACATCATATGCACCTCGTCAATGATGTAGACCTTGTAACGGCAGCGTACCGGCAGAAACACGGCATTCTCTCGCAGATTTCGTACTTCATCGACACCGTTGTTCGATGCGCCGTCAATCTCAATGATATCGGTCAGCGCACCGGCTTCCGCATCCCGACAAATCTCGCATTCGAGGCAAGGATTGCCATCCACGGGGTGCAGGCAGTTGACCGCCTTGGCAAAAATACGGGCACAGGTTGTCTTACCCGTACCACGAGAGCCGGTGAACAGATAGGCATGTGCCGTTTTTCCACGCATGACCTGATTTTTCAGCGTCCTTGTAATATGCGGCTGCGCCACGATATCCTCAAACGTCTGCGGTCGCCACTTGCGATACAATGCTTCATAGGCAGCCATGGGACACCTCCCTGCAAAAAATTCCGGAGCATAGGTGTGCAGGCTGACTGCGGCACGCCAAGCGTTCCGCTTAATGCTGCTCGGTTCCCCGCCTGACATGGTTCACGGTGCTTCGCTGCACAGGGCCCGCACACCTATAATCCGGAATTCCAGATATTTTGGAGCATTTCTTTGCTAGCCACAAAGCCGCTCATCAAACATACTGCGCTTAATCTGCTTGGATTTTGACACGGCAGTTATCTATCATAGTATATCACATTCGGCTTAGAATTGCAAGCTTTTTTTTGAGCATCGGCATATACTCCGATTTATCATCGGGATTTCCGCAGTATTTCTGTGCATTTTGCCGAAAATCAAAAAGCACTTTACAATTTTTTTCAAACTTATAATACCATGCAACCGTCACCGGACACCATTTATAATACAATGCGTATCAAAGTGGGTGTCCGGTTTCTTTTTGCAAAAGACCCCTATTGACAATGGTTTCTCGATACATTTTTACGATAAGAGGCTCTGCGGCGATTTCAGAATAGTCGCTGTAGAACCTGTTGTGTTTTATCCCTCTATACCTTTTAACGAAAGGTCTGTGGGGTGTGCATTTTGTATTGGGTATGTCCATTTTGGAGAAAAGTATGTTCACCTTCTTGTAACTGCACATTAGAAAATCCCTTTGTTGTACTTGAATTGAGCATAGAGCATAAATGCTATTCCAATCAAAATACCAATTATGATTACCACAGCCATAACTTCCGGCAGTCCTGCCAACTGAAGGAAAAAGCCAATGACCATAGACACCCCAATACTCAATGTACCGATCCCTACAACTCTGCCATATTGAGGTATATCCTCTTCCGTTACCCTTCTTCTGTTGTATGAATGGATAGTGCTGATATTCCCGGTCATATTTACAATCCCGATGACCGAAATAAAAGCGCCAATAATCAGCAGCATAATATCATCCATATATGACCTCCTGTTAAAAGTAAAATAGATCCTCGAATTTCTTGTCCAACGCAATGCAGATAATGAGTGCTAACTTTGCAGTTGGGTTAAACTGCCCGGTTTCGATAGAACTGATGGTATTTCTTGATACACCGACCATTTGGGCAAGTTGCATTTGCGACAGGTTTGCTTCTGCACGAGCCTCTTTTAATCGATTTTTCAGTTTCAGTTCCTCGTTCATACCGGAGCCTCTAACAAACGTTTCATGACTTCAATAAAAGCCAGTACAGCAAGAGACAGAAATACGATGCCTATTACCAAATCACTTTTTTTCTTGCGCTTGATGAAACAAACCAACCATTGTGTTCCCATAATACTGAAATAAATCGTCCACGGACTATAAAGCATAGTCCGGGCAATCATGGAAGAAAGCAAAGATATGATACAGCAAATAGTTGCACCAACTCTTGCAGCAACACTTCCGGCTTGGTTTGCAACCTCTAATTCAGCAAGATCTTTGTTTTTATTTTCTTTTCGACTTGCTTTCAAAATATCTTCCTTATCCATCAAATCATCTCCTCGCCAAGTTTTCTTGTCATTATTATACTCATGACAAGTAAACTTGTCAATAGGTTTCACCGATTTTTTCATATTCACACAAAAAAATCGGAGTGGGTACGTTCCGACTTGATTCTCCGTATTGCCTTAGGTGTGCAGGCTGACTGCGGCACGCCAAGCATTTCGCATAATGCCGCGTTTGATTCCTCGCCTGCCATGGTTCACGGTGCTTCGCTGCACAGGGCCCGCACACCTATAATCCGGAATTCCCAATATTTCATAGCTTCGTTTTGCAATCCGAACAATCTGCAAAGCCGCACTCAGTCCGCTTTGGTTTCGATACGGCAGTTCCCTATTCTTGAATATCGCATTTGACTTAGAATTTGCATGCTGTTTTCGCACCGGCATTTAAGTCAATTCACTGCCATGTTTTCAATGGAATTTCTGTGCATTCCAACGAAAATCAAAAAAGTCCTTTACAAATCTGTCAATCTATGCTATAATATCATAGTCGGTGGAAAACCGACAGCAAATAACGAGATGTGGCTCAGTTTGGTAGAGCGCTGCGTTCGGGACGCAGAGGCCGCAGGTTCGAATCCTGTCATCTCGACCATATAGGTGAACTAATTTAGATCACCAGCACGAAAAGCCCGATTATTCGGGCTTTTTTGCTATCTAAACGCCAAAATTTTTCAGGGTGAAACCGTGGATGTTTTTCGAGAAAAAACGCTATGGAACAGGATTCGAACTTACGCTATTGAGGATTTCAGCACTTTTTGAGAGAATTCAGATCCCACTGCAAGGGATTCGATGAGCGAATGCCGAAAAAATAATATACAAACTTTCAATGCCGATTTTATTGGTTTCTCACAAACTTCCGTGAGAAGCGAATAAGGTCGGCATTTTTTATTTTCAGAGAAATGATCCGACACACGAACACATTATATATAAAATGGAAAGGAAATGCCTATGAAGAAAATCACATTCAATGCTCCGCTGAATCACAAGGCTTACAGCTACGAGCCGATGCAGATTGAGGTGGAGAAAGTTATCACCCTCTACGGCAAGAGATTTGAGCAGATGAGAGAGCATCCCCTTGAGGACGCTACCGAAATTATCGACAACAGAGAACTGATGTATATGGAGGGCAACACAGCCCACTGCATTCTCTTCCTCGATGC
>CALXHI010000045.1 GCA_944388075.1 uncultured Clostridia bacterium
AATTTTGATTCCTCTCAAAAACTTTTCGCTTTTCCCTCCGCCGGTTCTCGCCGGCGACTTGTCTATTATACCCCATCTCCAACCGTTTGTCAAGCTCTTTTTTGTGGTTTGTAGGAATGTACAGAAACTTCATATATCTTGTCGGATTTCAATACAAATTATCCCATAAGGTGGCATGATCACTCCGATTCAGCAGTCACAGCACCCAATACTGCCGTAAAGGTATTGATACCGCCGGCACTCTCTGCCGTAATCGTACCATTGTGCAAGCCGACAATACACCTTGCTACACTCAAACCCAAACCCGATCCACCGGTTTCTCTTGCCCGAGAGGCATCCAGTCGATAAAAACGGTCAAAAATCTTCTCCCGCTCCCCCTCCGGAATCTCTGCGCCGGTATTGGAAATTACAATTCGTAACCGCATCCGCTTGTCTCGATTCACCTCCACCTGAATCGAGCCGCCCTTCGGCGTATAGCTGACCGCATTATCAAGCATCGCTTCCGTCATCTGTTTGATGCGATCCCAATCCCCATAGTAGATCAGGCTCGGTGTCACCTCGTAGTCAAATTGCCGCTCTGCTTCAAATGCCGTCACTTCCCATTCCATCAGCATACCTTCCAGCAATTCGCTGATATGCAGTTCTTCCACGTCTAATCGTATCTCCCCTGCATCCGCCTTCGCCAGAAACAGCAAATCCCGTACCAGACTCGACATTCTCGAAGTTTCTCCTTGAATGCTGCCAAACCACTTCGCCTGACTCTCAATGGTTGCAGCGTCATTCGCAAGAATCGCTTCGGTATTCGTCGTGATGACGGCAAGCGGTGTTTTCAGTTCATGCGTTGCATCGGAAACAAAGGCGTTCTGCTTTTCCCATGCCGCCTCAATCGGTTTTGTCACCCAGCGGGATAGCAGCAGGCTCATCGGCAGCAGCAAAATACCACTCAACAGTGCAATCCATACCACAATTTCCTTTGCCGACGCTTTCCGTTGCAACTCCTGACTGCGCTCTGCCAGCACGATATGCTTTTCGCCATTGCCGTACTCATACCGATACCGATACGATGAGTCTCCAATCGTTACAATACCGCTTTCCGATGTCATCTCCTGCAATTGTGCAGCTGCTTCCTCTGCCGACCCCATCGAGAACTGCAAATGTGAAGTGCGCAAATCGGTCACATTCCCATTTCCGTCAAGACGTATCGCTGCCATGCCGTAATTGCTCCCGGCAAACATTCGGTTTCCCGGCTCATCAAATTGCAGCAAAGCATTGCCGATCGCCTCGATCACCGCCGTTTCAGCACTCTTGCCCATATATACGCCGATGCCCAGTCCGATTGCCGCCATCAGCAACATCAATAGTCCCCAGGTCAAAATCATGAATCGCAGCCGCAAATGTTTCTGCATAGATTCTCCTCCTACACATCTATTGCCTATATTATAGTACATCAGCTGCAGATTCGCAAGTGCTTTTCCGAATTCCACATACTATTTTATATACAGTTTCTGCTGTTTTGAGCGTCACTTTACTTGTCCTTTCGCAATTTTACACCAGAAATTTGCTTTTCAGCCATGAAAATTCGGTATTCTGACACGTTGCAAAATATGAATATTGTGATATAATATAAGGAGTGTATTCAGATTGTCAATGCGTATACATCCACTGTATGCAAGGAAAGGAACGATGCAACTATGTCTACTTCCATCGAAAAAGAGCTCAAACGCTATGAACTCTGGTCTGCTCATGCGGTCGACGACCCCGATCTCGTTGCCGAACTCGCTTCTATTCAAGGCGATGAAGACGCCATCCGTGAGCGGTTCTATCAGGATCTGGCATTCGGTACCGGCGGTCTGCGCGGCGTCATCGGTGCCGGCATCGCTCGCATGAATATCTATACGATTCGCCGTGCAACACAGGGTCTTGCCAACTACGTCAACCAGTCCTTTGATACCCCGAGGGTTGCCATCTCCTACGACAGCCGTATCAAGTCCGATACCTTTGCCAAGGCTGCCGCCTCCGTGCTCGCTGCCAACGGCATCCAGGTCTATCTCTATGACCGCCTGATGCCGACCCCGATGCTTTCGTTTGCCGTGCGTGCCTTACATTGCTCTGCCGGTATCATGGTTACCGCAAGCCATAATCCTGCCAAGTACAACGGCTACAAGGTCTATGGTGCAGACGGCTGCCAAATTACGCTCGAGGTTGCAGAAACCGTCATTGGTTTCATCAACCGCACCGATATCTTCAACGATGTTAAGAGCATGAACTTTGACGAAGCGGCTGCCGCCGGCAAGATTCGCTATATCGAGCAGTCTGTCATCGAAGATTACTACCGGAACGTCCTCGCACAGGGCATCCATACCAAGCTGTGCCCCGAGAGCGGTCTGAAGATTGTCTATACACCGCTCAATGGTGCCGGTAATGTGCCCGTGCGTGAGATTCTCTCTCGCATCGGCATCACCGATGTTGCCATCGTCAAGGAGCAAGAAATGCCGGACGGCAATTTCACCACCTGCCCGTACCCGAATCCCGAAATCCGTGAGGCACTCGAATTGGGTCTGCGTCTGTGCGATGAGGTTCAGCCCGATTTGCTGCTTGCCACCGACCCCGACTGCGATCGTGTGGGTATCGCCGTTCCGGACGGCAAGGGCGGCTATGCGCTATTCTCCGGCAATGAGGTGGGTGCGATGCTCTTTGCCTACATCTGCGAGGAGCGTACCCGTATGGGAACAATGCCTGAGAATCCGATTGCCGTCAAGACCATCGTCACCACCGATCTGGTTAAGCCGATCGCCGAGGAGTACGGCGTTGAGCTGATCGATGTGCTGACCGGCTTCAAGTTCATCGGCGAGCAAATCGGTCTGCTTGAACAGAAGGGCGAAGAGTCCCGCTACCTGTTTGGCTTTGAGGAAAGCTATGGTTATCTCGCCGGCACCTATGTCCGGGATAAGGATGCAGTTGTCGCTTCGATGCTGATCGTCGAGATGGCTGCCTATTATCGCACCAAGGGCATTACCATGATGCAGGCAAGAGAGAACCTCTACAAAAAGTACGGCGTCTTCAAGCACGAGCAGGAGAGCTTTACGTTCGAGGGCGTTTCCGGTATGCACAAGATGCAGGAGATCATGACCGCTCTGCGCACCAATGCCCCAACCGAAATTGCCGGTCTGCCGGTACTCGAAGTTGCCGACTATCTCGTCAGCAAGGCTGTCAATACAAAGACCGGTGAGAGTCGTGTGCTTGATTTGCCGAAGTCCGATGTCATTGCCTTCTCGCTGCCGAATCGTGCAAGTGTCATCGTCCGTCCGTCCGGCACGGAGCCAAAGGTCAAAGCATACTACACCACGACCGCTAAGACCATGGACGAAGCCGTTGCATTGCTCGAAACCTTGCAGAAGGATGTTAGCAAGATGATTATGGGCTAATTGCATAAGATGCTGCGAAATCGGCAGTGACTTTTTAGAAAGTCCTGCCGATTTTTGACGCATATGGTAAATGATACTTGCATTTTTCGGCGAATTGTGCTATAATCATAAAGTGTCAATTCCATAGCACTACTTTCCGGACAGCACGCGGACGGGCTGCTATGTTATGATTCCAATCTATCCCGAAAGAGGTGAATCTCATGAAGAAGGACATCCATCCCGTTTGCGAAAAGACCACCATCACCTGCCACTGCGGCAACACCATTGAGGTCCTGTCCACCAAGAAGGACATCAAGGTTGAAATTTGCGCAAAGTGCCACCCGTTCTTCACCGGTAAGCAGAAGCTGATCGATACCGGCGGACGTGTCGAGCGTTTCAACAAGCGTTTCAATCGTGGTTAATCGCCAAACAAAACACCTCTGTGATTTGTCACAGAGGTGTTTCTTTTATGTGCGATTGGTATAGAGCGCATGAATCAACGGACGTACCATCGGCGCATCAGGCGATATGGTCATTGCCTTGCGCAGCAATGGTTCTGCCTCATCGATTTTCAATTCGGAATCGGCATAAATCGTCATCAGAGTATCACCGACAGAAACCGCATCACCCAACTGTACCGCAAGCCGAATGCCTGCACCCGGATCAATCGCATCCTGTTTTGTCATGCGACCTGCACCAAGCAAAACCGCCGCACGGCCCAATTCCTCGCTTTGCATCGCAGCAATATAGCCGCCGCTCGCCGCTTTCAGCACACGCTTGCACTGTGCCTGCGGCAGAAGGGCGAGATTCTCTGTGATGCGTGCATCGCCGCCCTGTCCCGCAATCATCTGCGAGAACCGTTCGAGTGCAGCACCGCTTGTAACAGTCTTCTTTGCCTGCGCCAGACAGGCTTCCACCGTACCTTTGCCGGACATCGCAAGCAGCTCCGCCGCCAAACGCAGACAGAGTTCCCCAAGCGCATTCTGCGTATCGCCTTGCAGAACCCGTACCGCTTCCTCCACCTCAAGCGCATTGCCGATGCAGTACCCAAGCGGACGATCCATATCCGTCAAGATTGTTGTACAGCGTTTGCCGTCAGCCGTCGCCGCTGCAAGCATCAGGCGTGACAGGATTTCGGCATCCGCATCCGTTTTCATAAACGCACCGCTGCCGACCTTCACATCGAGCAATATGCTGTCCGCACCCGTTGCCAATTTCTTGCTCATGATGCTGGCGCAGATCAATGGGATGCTGTCAACGGTTTCGGTTACGTCCCGCAGCGCATACAGCACTTTATCTGCCGGAGCCAGATTGCCTGTCTGCATGGATACCGCAAAGCCGACCCGTTCCACCAAACGCAAAAAGCGTTCCGGCTCGAGCGTTGTAGTCAAGCCGGGAATACTCTCAAGCTTGTCAATCGTGCCGCCCGTGTGACCAAGTCCCCTGCCGGACATCTTCGGCATATAGATACCGCTTGCCGCACAAATCGGTGCAAGAATCATCGTCGTTTTATCGCCGACACCGCCGGTGCTGTGCTTGTCGGCGACGGATCCGGGCAAGCTGTCCCAGTGCATAACCTGTCCGGAATCCCGCATTGCCATCGTCAGGATACTGGTTTCCTCGTCGGTCAGACCCTTGCAGCAAACCGCCATCAGCCATGCCGCAATCTGGTAATCGGGAATCGGCTCTGCCGCCGTCAGACCGGCAACCAGCTGTCGCAGCTCAAATTCGGTCAGCGAAACGCCTTCTTTCGTCTTGCGGATGCAGTCCCGCATGTGAAATGCTTGCATATAGCCACCTCATTTCGTGGGAATCTCCCCATATAGCAATAGTATACCACAAAATCCGCAGATTTGCAAGCGATTTCTCGTTCATATCACACAAAATTCCGCAGTCCCGATGTAACCGAGACTACGAATTTCGCATTACAGCACATAGCCAAGAATCGCCACCGCCTGTAACCAGCTGCCGGCATTGACGAAGATGTGAAACACGCCGTGAACATACGGATGCTTTTTGCCCAGACCATACAGTACCGCACCAATCGTATAGCAGATGCCGCCTGCCAACAGCCATAGAAATCCGGACATCGTCATCACCGAGATGGTCGGCTTGACAACTGCAATGATTGTCCAGCCCATACCAAGATAGCAAATCATGCTGAATACCTTGAACTTTTTGAGGTCAATGGCGGTCAGCACGGCTGCCAAAATCGCACAGCCCCATTCGATGCCGAATACCGTCCATGCCATCGCCGGAGAGGATTCCCGAATGCCTGCCAATACCACCGGCGTATACGTTCCGGCAATCATAAAATAGATGGTGCAGTGGTCAATGACCTGCATCACACGCTTTGCCATGCCATCACCTAGCCCATGATAGACGCTCGACATCACAAACAGCAGTGTGGTCATGAAGCCGTAAATGCTGCCGCTGACAATCGCCCAGACATCATGATGTGCAACACCCATCAGCACGCTGGTGACGAGGATAATTAAGCCGACGGCTGCGCCGACAATATGGGTCACCATGTTCAGCCGTTCTTCTCCACGGGAATAATTCGGCAGGATGCGCTCCCGCAGCGGCGTTCTTGCGACTCTGATCATAAGGATTCTCCTTTCCGGGTTTGGGATTCGTTTGCTTCTGATACTAGCATACCCCATGCCACCTGAAAATGTAACCTATTGTGCCAAATTTCCGCTCTACACCGCAATTCTCGCAATTCTACCCTCACAACCATCGTATTTACGTCTATTCTACTGACGGGAGAGTGCAAAAATCCGGTAGAGCCACGACTCTACCGGATTGTTCGTGAGAATTTACGCTTTCTTTGGCCTCTGTTTTCCCTGCTTGGATGCGGACGGTTCGTCCTCCATCGGGCTGCCCGCTGCCATGCCCATCATCATCCAGAACAAGGGCGTAATTGTCAGAGCCGAAATGCCAACCATCGAGGTTACCACATAGCCAATCACTGCCCCCGACGCCGACATATACACCCATCGCTTCGACGATTTGCAGTTGCGTATGCTCCAATACAGGCTTGCGCCAATCAGTACCACATACATCAGCAGGCTCGGAATCCCTCGTGTTGCAGCCACATATAACCATTCGTTATACGGGCGGTCAATGCTGTTGCGGTTTTGTGCAAGGTCATAGCTCTCCCGCAGCTGCGTATAGCTGAAGTTATCCGCACCGGTCCCAAGAATCGGATACTTCTTGATCACACGAATGCCCTCACTCCAGGTATATTCCAGTACGGAAGTGGCATCGTAAATCTCAAAATCATGCTCCACATGCGGCGCATATGGTCCACTTGTACTCAGGCGGTATGCAGCATCATCCCACACAATACCGCCATCACAGAAGAAAAAGCCGTTCTCAAGTGCTTTATCATTCGAGGTCTTATAGCTGTCATTGATCGAAGGTGCAAAATATGTCCAAAGCGCCGATACACAAAGGGCTGCACACACCGTTCCCGTCAATATCATCAACCGCTTGCCGTCCTCCTTGCGGTAGAGTACCAACTGCACAATCAGCCATACCAAACCAAATGCCATCGCCAATACACCGGCAATCGTCCGTGTGACGAGCGTCAACAGCATGGCAAGACCGGCAGTCACCATCGCCAAAATACGAATGGTCTTTTGCTCTCTGCGTGCCGCCGGAATCGCAATCGCAAGCAGCATTGCAAGCAGCATTGCATATGTCACCGGACTATCCGTCAAGCCGCTCGGCAGATAGAGATTATCATACAGCAGCGGATCGACAAATCGATAGGCATTCGGAAAGCCTGCAGTCGGCAAAGCCTGAATCACGCCCCAGCCCAGCTGCACCAAGCCATAGATGAGAATCGCTTTCACAAAGCATTCCTGCTCTTGCCGTTTGCGCAGCATCGTACCCAGATAGAACAGCGCACCATAGAACAGCAGCGCAATCCAGCCCTCGTTTCTGCCGTCCTGTCCAAAGAGCGCCATGTTGTAGTCAAAGGACTGATACAGCGAAATCATCGCCCAGATCAGCATCCCAACCACCAGCGCATATGACAGCATTTGCGTTTTTGTCGCCTGCTTGCGTACGACACCGATGAACATGAAAACTGTGGCCAGAACGCCGAGAACCGAGAAGGGAATCGCAGTGCTGCGCAATCCGATCAACAGAAATGCCAGAACCCCGCCAAAGCCGCCCTGACCGAGCAGCTCTGAAAGCTCCGAATTAACCGGCTCTGTCAACTGGAAAATCGCCATCGAACCGCCAACTGCTGCAAGCATAACGATCATCAGAATTCGGCAGACCCGCCGATAAAAATCCAAATCCATATTCAAAATGAAATTCGATTTCTCTGTTGTATTGAAGATTGTTTTCGGCATATGCTCCTCCCATATAAAATGCGCATGACTGCGTGTTCCACCGTCATGCGCATCTGGTATTATTTCGCAACTTCCATGACGCGGCTCTCTCGAATGAGGTTGACCTTAATCTGTCCCGGATAATCCATTTCATCCTCGATCTGCTTCGCAATCTGCCGTGCAATCAAAACCATCCGTTCGTCATCAACAACTTCCGGCTTGACCATAACACGAATCTCACGACCTGCCTGCATCGCAAAGGCATCCTCAACGCCCTCATACGATTCACAGATTTCCTCAAGCTTCTGCAACCGCTTGATGTAATTCTCAAGATTCTCGCTGCGTGCGCCCGGTCTTGCAGCTGAAATTGCATCCGCCGCCTGTACCAGACAAGCAATCACCGTGCGAGGCTCAACATCATTGTGGTGCGCCTCAATGGCATGCAGGATTTCACTGCTTTCCTTATAGCGGCGACATACATCGACACCGATAGCCACATGCGAGCCTTCGATTTCATGGGTCATGGCTTTTCCGATATCGTGCAGCAAACCCGCTCTCCGTGCCATATTCGCATCGACACCCAACTCCGATGCCATAATACCGGCAAGTGTAGCAACCTCGATGCTGTGCTGAAGCACATTCTGCCGATAGCTCGTGCGAAATGTCAGACGGCCAAGCAGCGTCACAAGCTCCGGATGCAAGCCATGCACATTCGTTTCCAGAACGGCACGTTCGCCTTCCTGCTTGATACGCTTTTCGACTTCCCGTACCGCCTTATCAACCTTCTCCTCGATGCTGGCGGGATGGATTCTTCCGTCCGTAATCAGCTTTTCGAGGGCGAGTCTTGCAACCTCACGGCGTACCGGATCAAAACAAGAGAGCGTAATGGCTTCAGGGGTATCGTCAATAATCAGGTCAACACCGGTCAGCGTTTCAATCGCACGGATATTTCTACCCTCACGACCGATGATGCGGCCCTTCATCTCGTCATTCGGCAACGATACAACTGATACTGCGGTTTCAGAAACCTGTTCGGCAGCGCATTTTGCAATGGCCATCGAAATCTGGCTTCTGGCAATTTCTTCACAGTTCGCCTTCAGCTGCTGCTCATACGCATTGATTTTTACCGCCTTCTCGTGTACCAGATCGGCATCGAGCTGTTCGAGCAGATAGTCTCTTGCCTGCTCTCTGGTAAATTCGGAGATGCGCTCAAGCATTTCAATCTGCGTCTGCTTCAGACGTTCCATCTCCTCTTCCCGCTTCTTGCAGCTTTCTTCGGTCTGCACAAGGCGTTCCTCAGCGGCATGGAGCTTGCTATGCAAAGCCTCCTCTTTCCGCTCAAAGGTTTCGGTTTTCTTGTCGAGCGTTTCCTCCTTCTGCTGGATGCGACGCTCCTGACGGGACATCTCGGCACGGCGTTCCTTGATTTCCTTTTCCGCCTCGCTACGCAGTCGGAAAATCTCATCCTTGGCTTCTACCAACGCCGCTTTCTTGCTGTCCGCCGCTTCACGGGCTGCCGTAGAACGAATGCGTTCCGCTTCCCGCTCGGCACCGCCGATGGCTGCTTCTGCTTCCTGCTTGCGCTGCGCAATACCCTTCTCGATACCCGCCTGCTCCGCACTTTGCAGCTTCTGTTGCAAATTCTCATCAGCTTTTTTCTTTGTCACGAAAAAGCTCGCCGCTGCGCCTGCCAACAATGCAACGATAATCAGCAGAACCGCAACCGGATCACTCATCGCAAACATGAGTGTGTACATGCCGTTTCCTCCTTCATCATCAAATGTCGGACGCTCCCACAGCATTGCGCTTCCCATGTCAAATCAGCATAGGGCTGTCCCCCTATCGGCTCATTTGCCATGCGCAAGCCAACCGCACACCCATATGGCATAAAAAAACCATAGGTGCTTGCAAGCCGTCCGCTGTCGTGTATTCATCATTTGATTCTGCGGCAGGAAACTCGCCGTTTCATGCGCCAAAACCGCACCGGAGCAGAACGCACCGATGCCGTTTCATTCACTTTGTCATATAAAGCTATGTGTGAAAAGTGTATCATACATTGCGCAATGCCTGACACATTGCACAAGTTATAAAAAGAAGTACATGCAAAACAGCGGCCTCTGCCGCAAAACACCTTCCGACAGACGGGCACTCATCCCCATCTCCCCGGTGAAATGCAAAATACATACTTGTATTATACTATACATATTCGGAATTGTCAAGTCTTGTTTTGGCAATTTTTCCAAAAATGGCGACAGAAACCATCCTGCCGAACTGTGATTGGCATTTTATACGGATTTTGATAAGTCGATGCCTTCTTTTTACGTTTATATTGCAAATATGTCTTTCTTGTGCTATAATAAAGCTATAAGACAATGATAATTATAAATTACTTTGCATGCTCGGAGGTATTCCCATGTCCGATTGTTCCATCTGTCCCAGACATTGCCATGTTGATCGCTCAAAATCACCGGGCTTCTGCGGCATGCCCGATACCCTGCGCATTGCCCGTGCCGCACCCCATTTCTGGGAAGAGCCATCCATCAGCGGCACGAATGGCTCGGGGGCGGTGTTTTTCTCCGGCTGTAATCTCCACTGCTGCTTCTGCCAAAACCATGACATCGCAAGCTGCTGCCACGGCACGGACTGTACGCCCGATGCTCTCGTGCGCATACTCCTGCATCTTCAAGCAAAGGGCGTACACAATATCAATCTCGTAACCGCTTCTCACTATACGCATCAACTGATTCCCGTGCTGCAAGCGGCAAAATCCCAGGGTCTGCGTCTCCCAATCGTCTGGAACAGCAGTGCCTATGAGTCCGTTGAAACCCTGCGGCTGCTGGAGGGACTCGTGGATATCTATCTGCCGGATTTCAAATATTGGGACTGCGATACCGCCAAACGGTATGCCCATGCGCCCGACTATCCCGATATCGCCAAAGCAGCCATCGCTGAAATGGTACGGCAAGTCAGTGCGCTGCAAATGGACGCAAATGGCATTCTGCGGCATGGCGTACAAGTGCGACATCTCGTGCTGCCGAAAGCCGGACAGGCAGCTCGTCAGATTCTCTGGTATCTCCATCAGACCTATGGCGACCGCATCGGCATCAGCATCATGTCGCAATATACGCCCATGCCGCAGGTTGCCGATGATCCCGTGCTGTCCCTCCAATTATCGCCCAAGGAATATGACCGCATTGTGCGCTATGCAAACCAAATCGGCATCGAACACGCCTTCATTCAAGAACTCGATTCGGGCAGTTCTGCCTATATTCCCGATTTTTTCGCAGATCTGCCCGATACTGCGCCCCGTAACGGATTCCCGCACGAAAGGAGTTGGTCACTCTGAAATACAAAAGGCGACACCGCACAAAGATTGGCGTCAGATGCGCAGTCGATTTTTTTCGCCAGATGAAACAAAAAGCGCAGAGCAGATGACATGCAAAGCCGTCAGGCGGGCTTTGTGCAGTGTTGCCAAAAGGACAGAGAATCCTCTTCCCTTTTGGCATATGCGCTATGCTTTCAGGCGGTACACCCGACTCCGCCCTTCGCCAACTGCAATCACAATGTTATCCTCCATCAAGGTGCGCAGCAGCCGCCGTACCCGTGCATTCGATATGCCCAATAATTTGGCAAGCTCTGCGGTACTTGCCGTAATGCGTTCGGTCAGATAATTCACAACAGCAGCTCGTTGCAGCTGCATGGCAGCCGGTGTACTGCGTGGCATCATCGGTTCTGCCGCTGCACTCGTCCATGTCAGGGTCATCGTAATGCGGTCGGGATTCAGCTGCTCCGTCATCACCGGTGCCGCCCAACCCTGTTCTTTCCACACACGATACAAATTGGGGATGCCCGAACCACTGCACTGTCCCACATCGACCAGATGAAACATCTTCGTCAGACAGGCATTTCTCGGGTCGGATAATCCGCCACTGCGTGCGGTTTCCCAATCCATGCGAAAACTGCCGGGATTCGTCACCCGTATGCCATTCGCATCCCATAGGGTTTCGAGTGCCGCCGTGCCGTGATAATCCGCATTCGTCAGACTGTTGACCAATACATCCAGCAATGCACCATACACACGCCCATTTGCATCCTTCGGAATCCAAGAATCAGCGACAAGCGCATCACTCACGGCACGGTAATACGCATACACATTCTCGGCATTTTCCTGCACGGCATCGTCCGTTCCGTAACGCAGCACCAATTCCGGATAGCATTTCCGCAGCTGCTCTCGCTTGCCGAACATCAACAGACCGCCCGCAGTCGGATAAAGCTTTCCATCACTACCCCTACCGATTGCACCGAGACGCTGCAAAAATTCCGCTTCATGCAAATGCTCCCACGCATGCCCCGGCCGGCATACGGTCAAATGCGCCCGATACTGCCAAATGCTGTCCCCATCCAGTGCCGACAGCTCCACCGTTTCCAATATCTCCATATCCTGTGACCGAATCTCCGCATCTCGCAGCATGGCATCAACCTCAAGCGGCGTACAGCGATAATCCCCCTCACCACTGCGGCGATAGGTTCCCGACATCGGGTCGCCATCAATATAGACCGGACGGTCACAGCGATGTGCCCTCGGAACATAAATCGCAATCGTTCGCTTGCCGTCAACCGTCTGCACCGTCACATTCTGTTCCGTCAGGATATTGACGCTCACACGTTTGGGTTGATTGAGAATCGCCCAGAATTCCCGTATCTCACCCTCCGGATCAGGCAAATCCACCGGCCGCAGCGTATGATCCGGCAATTCCTCCACACCAAGCAGAATCACTCCGCCAAATGCGTTCGCAAATGCCGAATAGGTTTCCCAAATGCTTTTGGGCAGACCGCCGACTGCCTTTTTGGCTTCAATGCGGTTATTCTCTCGATATTGTTCAATCTGTGAAAAATCAATCCATGCGTCCATAGATTTCCCTCCCTTTTCGGATACTTTCTATGGATAGTATAACACAATTGCCTTGCTTTTGCAAGTAGACGAAAGGAGTATCTTATGGCCGGCAACGTAACACTCGCCGCTGTCTTTCAAGACACCAAGCGGTGGATTGCAGACAATCCTACTCTGCGTGACGCTGCACAAACTTCTGCATCGCAAACACGGCTCTATCCTGCGGGAGAACCACCCATCCTGCCGCCCTGCCCCAATCATAACGGCAACGTGACGCTCTCCAACAACCGCACCTTCACAGCCGCCCGAATCTTACATACCCAATATCCCGAGGCACGCATTGGCGTCTTGAACTTTGCCTCTGCAACCCATACCGGCGGTGGTGTGGCGTTGGGCGCAAGGGCACAGGAGGAATCCCTTTGCCGCTGTTCCACCCTCTACCCCACGCTCTATCAGGATTTCCTCTACGAAAACTATTATCTCTTCCACCGCCATCGCCATGACTGTTGCTATACCGATGCCTGCATTTACAGTCCGGATGTCATCGTATGCAAATCCGATGTATCCGTACCGGAACGTCTGCCGGAATCCGAATGGTTTCCGGTCGATGTCATCACCTGTGCCGCACCCAATGCCTCTATCTTATCCATTGAAAAGAAGAAACTTGCCGCTTTGCACCGCAGCCGTGCTACGCATATTTTCACCGTGGCAGCCGCCCATCAGATTGACTGTCTCGTGCTCGGTGCATTTGGATGTGGTGCGTTTCGCAATAACCCATATGTCGTCGCAACGGTCTATCGGGAACTTTTGCCCACATGGCTGCCCTATTTCCGTCACATCGAATTTGCCGTTTTCTGTCACGACAAGAAAGCCGTCAATTTCCGTGCATTCCAAGAAACTCTACCGCTATAATACAGCATAAAAAACGCAGACTCCATGGATTGGCGTCTGCGTTTTCTCTTTCTGTGCGATGCCCGGCTCAATCGGCATTGATATTCTCAAGTGCTTCAGAGGCAATGGTCGTCGCTCTGTGCTTGGAATGCACATCCTCGCCATCGTGATTGCGGAACACGAGTTTCAGCAAAACCGGACAGAGAATCGAGGTCGAAATAATCAGAAAAATCGTTGCTACCAACGGGTCTATGCCGCCGGTCTGCGCAATCAGATTATGTCCGGTCGCATAAACCGCCAATGCCACCTCTCCTCTTGCAATCATACCACAACCCGCTGCGATCGAATTTTTGCCGCTATACCGCATGCAGCGTGCCATCAAACCGCACCCCAAAATTTTACCCAATATGCCTGCCAAAACAAATGCAAGCACAAACCACAGGCTGCTCAGCGTAAAGCTGCTGAAATCGGCACTGATGCCGATATACGCAAAGAACATCGGCGTGAACAGCATATAGCCGCTGACGATGACCTTGCGGTCGACGAATTGCGTATCGCCTAAACCGCTCAGCATCAGACCTGCCATGTAAGCTCCGGTGATGGCGGCAATCCCGAAAAATTCCTCTGCGATATAGGCAAACAGAAAGCACATCGACAACGCAAAGATACTCGTTCTCCGCTTGTGGGGATATTTTGCGACGAGATAGTGAAATCCTTTGCGGAGAAGCAGTCCGACAATCAGCGTAAATGCGAAAAATCCCAATACACGCAGCAAGGTCATACCAATGCTGCCCTCACCGTCCAAACCGGTGATAAAGCTCAAAACCACAATGCCGATGACATCGTCAATGATGGCGGCACTCAAGATGGTCGTGCCGATTTTGGTATTCAGCTTACCCAGCTCTCGCAGAGTTTCTACGGTAATGCCAACGCTGGTTGCCGTCAAAATCGAACCGATAAACAGCGCATTCATCAGGCTGGCATGGTCACTTGCCTTGTCCGGCCCGCCCATGAACAGCAATGCCACAATCGTACCCAATGCCAGTGGCACAGCTACACCCATCACGGCAATCAAGGTTGCCGCAAGACCGCTCTGCTTCATCTCCTGCACATCGGTTTCCAGGCCGCTCGAGAACAGGATAAATACCACGCCGATTTGCGATAGGCTTTGCAGCACACGCATCTCAATCTCGGTCGGGTGAATAATGCCGGAAAATCCTGTACCGACAAACAACGCCGGTCCAATCAGCAATCCTGCCAGAATCATGCCGACCACCTGCGGCAGCCCCAGCTTGCGTGTCAGCATACCGAATGCCTTGGTCGCTAACAGGATGATGCCACAGTCGTATAGAATAGATGTAACCTCAAATTCCATGATTGTTCCCTTCTGTTTGGCGAAACGAGAGCAGGACACATCTGCCCTGCTCTCCTGTTTGTTTACTCGTACAACGGATATTTTGCACACAGCTGCGTGACACCGGCACGAATCTCGTCTGCCTTTGCCTCGTACTGCGTTGCGCACAGATACATAAACTCTGCAATCTGCTCCATGTCAGCGGTCACCAGACCACGACTCGTCACCGCCGGTGTGCCCACACGAATACCGCTCGTAATTGAGGGCTTCTCCGGGTCATTCGGAATGGCGTTCTTATTGACCGTGATGTACACCGAATCCAAGCGATGCTCTAGCTCCTTACCGGTGATATGCACCGGACGCAAATCTACAAGCATCAAGTGGTTGTCCGTACCGCCGGATACCAGATCAAAACCACGCTTCAACAGACCCTTGGCAAGTGCCTGTGCATTATCGACAACCTGCTGCTGATAAGCCTTGAATTCCGGCTGCAACGCCTCACCAAAGCAAACAGCCTTTGCCGCAATGACGTGCATCAGCGGACCGCCTTGAATGCCGGGGAAGATTGCCTTGTTGACCTTCTTTGCGATTTCCTCGTCATTGGTCAGAATCAAACCGCCACGCGGACCACGCAGCGTCTTATGCGTTGTCGTGGTGACCACATCGGCATAGCCAATCGGCGACTGATGCAGACCTGCCGCAACCAAACCGGCAATGTGCGCCATATCAACCATCAGCAAGGCACCATTGCTGTGTGCAATCTCTGCCAACCGTGCGAAATCAATCGCTCTCGGATAGGCACTCGCACCGGCAACGATCAGCTTCGGCTGATGCTCCTTCGTCAGGGCTTCAACCTTGTCATAGTCGATAAACTCGTCATCGCCCAGACCATAGGATACAAAGTTGAAATATTTACCGGACAGATTGACCGGAGAACCATGGGTCAGGTGACCGCCATGTGCCAGACTCATACCCAAAACGGTATCGCCGGGCTGCAGCAATGCGAAATACACTGCAGTATTGGCCTGCGAACCGGAATGCGCCTGCACATTGGCATACTCGCAGCCGAACAGTTGCTTTGCTCTTGCAATGGCAATATCTTCGACGACATCAACGCATTCGCAGCCACCGTAGTAACGCTTGCCGGAATAGCCTTCGGCATACTTGTTGGTCAGCACAGAGCCCATCGCTGCCATCACAGCCGGCGACACAATATTCTCGCTGGCAATCAGCTCCAAATTACGCTTTTGGCGTGCCAATTCCTGCTGCATGGCTTCTGCGACTTCCGCATCGCAGCCACGCAGATAGCCAATGGTATCGATCAAATCGTGGAACATATCTTTTTCGTCCTTTCTATGAGGGCTGTTATTTGCCCGACTGTCCTTATTATAACATACTTTGCCGAAAGATGCAAGTAGTTTTTCGGATTTCTAACAATCCTATGTATCCAATTAGAAACACTACTGACAAAACGACCGATTCCGCATAAACGGAATCGGTCGCTGTGGTTGGAACATTTCAATGTGCAATTACTGGTTTCCGAGCTCGGAATAGTCAAGAGTCCTGCTCAAGAACTGCATAATCTTCTGAGAGTCAGTCGCAGTCAACTGTCCATCGTAAGCACAGTCTGCATTGACCATGCCCTGATCAGAAATGGTGATGCTGTTGTCCTCTGCGACATAGCGGTTCAGCAGAACAACATCAGCAATCGTAACACGCAACTCAGGGGTATCGCCCTCAGAGCAGTCAACATTGCCCCAATCAACGGTCGAACCCTGCGTATCGGCAACCGACACAGAACCATTCGTTGCGGAATAGCCATAGGTCGTAACGGTATCACCAACTGCTGCGAGCACAACCTGCGTATTGGCAGCACCGCCCGGATAGGCAGCACGATCAACCGGAGCAACCGTCAACGCAGTCGATGCACCTTCTGCAGCATCGGCAGCGATTGTACCGGTAATGGTCACGAACACACCGTCGTTCTTCACCCAGTAGTTGGAATCAGTCAAACCGGTTGCCCAAATCAGAACAATCTGACTGCCGGTATCCTGCCAAGTGAACAGCGTATCGCCCAGTTCACCCTCCTGTGCGGCAGCACCGGTATTGCCGGCTGCACCCAGTGTTACGCCGGTAATGTCGATGACCGATGTGTCATAGTTGATGGCGAAATCAAGGCTGGTCAGACCGGTTGCCGGCAGAGATGCTAAATTGACATCAATGCTGAATGTATCGCCGGCGGCACCGGTATAGCTTCCGACATTGATTTGCACATCGCCGTCAGCCGCTGTGGCAACCGTTGCCATACCCATCATCATTGCCGTCGCAGTCAGACAGGAAACAAGCTTAGCTTTTTTCATGATTTTACTCCTCCATTTATATGTTCATTGCTTACTGCCGAACGAATCTCGTTCGCAAGTAGTCGCTGTGATGAAGAACGTCCCCCTTCATCCTTTCTACCATCACATTATGACACTTCTATCTTAACTGAATCTGAAGAAAAAAACAATGCTTTTTTGTATCATGTTTATGACGGATTGTGCAGAAATTTCCGGCGATCCATTCTCGGCTTCGGCATTTTATTCGATTTCGATATGCAACGGACGATATCGGCATGGTTCTGTCCTGATTTTGACCGAAACAGCATTCTCTTTCACAGCGATACCTGTAATTTGCATACGAAAAATTTGATATTTTGTACAGATTTGAAATGAAACATTTGGCACTCAAAAACAACCGTCTATTTTAGACAGTTTCATACCATTTCACCAATCATACATTACGGTTGTCTTCGCAGCAATATCGTACAGAATCCACAGTACACTCCCTCTATGTTACTCAATAGAATGTCATTTTGAGACTTTTTTTGCGTGTTCACATTTTCTGCTTGCTTTTTTTCGGCAACCGTGATACAATACAATATAACATCATTTCCGAAAGGATGTATTTTTATGTCAAATGCTGTTTTGGATTGGAATGCGTATCTTGACTGTGCGGTGAAGGCGGTTGCCGAGGGCATTGTCATGCTGAAAAATGACGCAGCTGCACTCCCGCTTCCGAAAAACGAAACGATTGCGCTCTTCGGCCGTATCCAGTTTCACTATTACAAAGGCGGTACCGGGTCGGGCGGTATGGTCAATGTCTCCCATGTGACGAGTATCCTCGAAGGGCTGGAACAGGCAGGCGTACCCTTGCAGTCCGATGTGCTGAACGCCTATCGCCAATGGGTCGAGGAAAATCCCTATCAGCCCGGCACGGACTGGGGCGGTGAGCCGTGGTCGCAGCAGGAAATGCCCCTCGAAGATGCCCTCGTCCGCAAGGCGTCAGCCGACTGTGAACGTGCCATTGTCGTCATCGGCCGTACTGCCGGTGAGGAGCAGGAAAATGCCGTCACGCCCGGATCGTACCTGCTGACCGAAACCGAGCTTGCCATGCTCCAAACCGTACGCAGGCATTTCCGAAAGATGATTGTGCTGCTCAATGTCGGCAACCTGATCGACCTTTCCTTCCTCGACACGGTACAGCCTGATGCGCTGCTCTATGTCTGGCAGGGCGGTATGATCGGCGGTACGGGTACGGCACAGGTGCTGACCGGTGCGGTATCGCCATCGGGCAAGCTGCCGGATACCATTGCCTATCGCATGAGCGATTACCCCTCCGATGCCCATTTCGGCAATCTCGAACGCAATTGCTATGTCGAAGATATTTTCGTTGGCTATCGCTATTTTGAGACATTTGCGCAGGACAGCGTACGCTATCCGTTCGGATTCGGCATGAGCTATACGCAATTTGCCGTGCAGCCCGATTCCATCGCTTGCAAGGACGATACGCTGACCCTCACGGTTTCGATTCAGAATGTCGGCGGCTATGCCGGCAAGGAAGTCGTACAGCTGTACTGCGAACTGCCGCAGGGCAAGCTCGGACAGCCGGCACGCATACTTTGCGCCTTTGCTAAAACGAAAACCATTGCGCCCGGCGGCAAGGATACGGTCACGCTGACGGTATCGCTTGCGGATTTAGCAGCCTATGATGACAGCGGCATAACGGGACATCCCTATGCCAGAGTACTGGAAGCCGGCAGCTATCGGTTCTATCTCGGCACGGATGTACGGCAGGCAGCCTGCGTGTACGAGCATACACTCCCGCAGACCATTGTGACCGCACAGTATTCACAGGCACTTGCGCCGGTAACCGCCTTTGACCGTATGTGCATACGCAGAGATGCCGATGGCTATACGCTTGTCTATGAGCCTGTTCCGACCTTGCAAATCGATGAGCAGGTACGGCGCATTGAGTTATTGCCTGCCGAACTGAAGCAAACCGGACACATCGGTATCAAGCTCGCAGACGTGCTGCACGGCAAAGCTTCCATGGATGCGTTCATCGCACAGCTGACCGATGACGATTTGACCTGCATCATCCGTGGTGAGGGCATGGGCAGCCCCAAGGTCACTCTGGGAACTGCGGCAGCATTCGGCGGCGTATCGGAGGGGCTTGCGGATTTGGGCATTCCCTGCGGCTGCTGTGCGGACGGCCCTGCCGGACTGCGGCTCGATTGCGGCTGGAAGGCATTCAGTCTCCCGATCGGCACGATGCTTGCCGCAACCTTTAACCTTGACCTCGTGCGAACGCTGTTTGGCTATGTCGGTCTGGAAATGCGAGACCGCAAGGTCGACTGCCTGCTTGGACCGGGCATGAACCTGCACCGCCATCCGCTGAACGGTCGTAATTTCGAGTATTTCTCCGAAGACCCCTATCTGACCGGTATGCTCGCCGCTGCCGAATTGCAGGGTCTGCAATCTGTCGGCGTGACCGGTGTCTGCAAGCATTTCGCCGGCAACAATCAAGAAACCGGCCGCCATGTGATTGACTCGATTGTATCCGAACGAGCCCTGCGTGACCTCTATCTGCGCAGCTTTGAACTTGCGGTGCGGCACGGCAATGCCAATGCCATCATGACAACCTATGGCTCACTCAACGGCATTTGGACTGCCGGACACTATGACCTCTGCACAACTATTCTGCGTCGGGATTGGGGCTTCGAGGGCTTTGTCATGACCGACTGGTGGGCGAACATCAGCGAACGTGGTGCAGGTCCGAACAAGCGCAATTTTGCCGCCATGGCAAGAGCGCAGAATGATGTCTACATGGTCTGCGCAGACGGAGCAAAAGGAGATGACAACACTGCCGAATCGCTCCGCAACGGCATACTGCTGCGCTGCGAATTGCAACGGAATGCGGCAAATATCTGCCGATTTCTCCTGCACACACAGGCCATGCAGCGGCTGCTCGGAACAGAAGTGCCTGTCACCGTCCTCCATCGTCCGGAGGAGGAATCGGACAATGTCGATTCGATGGTCAGCTATGATTTGGACGGCTCTCTGATACTGGATTTGACGCATATTCCGCAAGAAAAGGGCGCAGAATCTGTCTTTTCGCTGAACATCTCTCAGTTGGGCAATTATCGTGTGACATTGGTTGCCAGCTCCGAGCAAAGCGAATTGGCACAGCTTTCCGTATCCCTCTTTACCTTAAGCACACCAAGCGGTATCTTCACTTGGAACGGGACGGGCGGCAAGCCGGTTGCCATTTCCAAAACCATTCCCCTATTCTCCAATTTCACTGCCGTTCGTATCTATGTCGGGCAAGCCGGTCTGAAGCTGCACGAGATTCGCTTTGAAAAAGTATAGGCGACACCGCACAAAGATTGTGCGTCAGAGGAAACAAAAAAGCTCGAGAATACTCTGTGGTATCCCTAAGCATTTTTGTGAAATATGACGGGAAAAGCACAATCAGATAGCGCGCAAAGCCGTCAGGCGGTCTTTGCGCGGCGCTCCCCATAACCGCATACAGCAAAACAGCACCCCCCAAAACAGGAGGTGCTGTGTTTGTATGCGTATGCAGAGATTAGCCCCAAGGATTGGTTGTGCCGCCGCTGCCGCTTGCCTGTGTCCCGCCGGTGATCGTGCCGCTAAGATAGATCTGTTGGGTATCATCGAGTGTCTCGATCGGCGTGCCGGAAACCGTACCACCGGTATAGAATACGGCACTCGGAGAGTCATTACAGCCTGCCGTCAGCGTAGAAACCGACTTGTCTGCAATGAACGACAGAATCACATTTCCGCTCGCATCGGCAAGCGTGATGCGTGTACCGGCAGATGCCGAGCAGGATGCCGTCACGGTCGATGCCATTTCCGATCCGCCGGGCATACCGCCGCCCATACCGCCGGAACCCTTATTGATGACATACACACCGCCGGAGTAAGTCTTGGTACCGTCGCAGTCAAATGGTTCATTGCCGTTGGAGATGAAGTAGCCGCCGCTGATGGTCAGCGAACCGTTCGAGTCGATGCCGTCATGGTCGCCATCGGCAGCATTGACCAGACCGATGCCCCCCATCAAATTAATGGAGTAATTTCCGCCACCGATCGTGCCGTCCCAATTGCCGCCCCAATTGCCGCCCCAGTTACCCATGTTACCGGAACCATCTGCACCACCTGCGGCATTGTAGCCGTCATCAGTCGAGTTGATGACCAACGTACCGCTGTACTGGTTGATGTTCTGACCCTCAACGCCTTCATAGCAGCTCGAAACCGCAATCACAACATCGTCTACCACAGTCGCACCGCTCGTGCCGATATTGACAGTGTTATCGGAGTGAATCGCATCATCGTCCGATGCCAAGGTGAAGCGACCACCGGTAATCGTCAGGTCGCCGGCACTGTGCAGGCAGTCATCCGAAGTATCAATGTTGAACGTACCACCGGTGATGTTGATGATGCCGCCGCTCTGGTAGGTTGTACCGGTTTCATCGTACAGGCCAACTGCCTTGATGCCCTTGGCACTGGTCGTATCGGAAGCGGTTGCATTGCTGCGGTGAATGGTCACATCGCCGCCGTTCATCTCAAAGGTCTGCTCTGCCTGAATGCCATCGCAGTAGGCACTGATATCAATCGTACCGCCATTGATGCGAACCAAACCGGTATCGGTTTCGGTATCGGTCGACTTGAGTCCGTCTGCGGCAGACGAAACAGCCGTCACCTTCAGCGAAGCATAGCCATTGGTTTCATCCGGATCACCGATGCGCAGCGAATCCTTACCACGAATGGCATCGCCCACAGCCATAACCTGAATATTGCCGTTCCAGATCTTAAGGTCGTTCTTGCAGGCAATGCCCTCATCGCAATTGCCGTTGACAATCAGCGTGCCCTGACCCTTGATCTTCATATCGTCACAGCTGTAAATGGCTGCTGCCTTGGCATCGGCATTGGTATAGCTGCTGCCGTCGGAAATCGTGTTGGTATAGCCATTCTTCACGGTCAACACGAACTCGTCGTCAATCGCCGTCACATAAATCGGCGAATCTGCGGTATTGGCAAGATTCAAACCGAGCAGATTACAGGTAACCTGTCCGGCGGCATAGGTCGTTTTGTCACAGTTGATGTTCAGCTGACCGTTTGCGCATTCGCCGCTGACATCGTATTCGCCGGGCTGTGTGATTGTGACATAGGTGTTGTTGGTGACGGTCACATTGGCGGCAGATGCCGGATCGACCGTTTCCCCTGCCGCATTCGTCAGTGTCACCGAACCATTCGCATAGGTAATCGCTGTGATAATGGCATCGCCGGTCACCGGTGTTTCCGGATCGGTGATATTGGCAATGCTGCGCTTGAGCATCGTCAAGTCAATGACATCAACCGTACCGCTGCCGTCAAAATCGATCACGGCAGCACTGTCAACCGTCCCTTGACCTGCCAAGAACTTTGCCAAAATCACAGCATCGGATACACTCACCATGCCATCAAGATCAGCATCGCCGAGGGTTGCTGCCACTGCAGTCGTTGCCATAACCATGCTGACAGCCACTGCCGAAGCTGCGACCAGACCATTGCGTTTTCTGCTTTTTTTCATGATACTTCATCCTCCCGTAGATTGTGTTCGGGCAGGGTATTTACCCTGTTCTGAATGCTATGATACACCCCGGAACTTAAACATACCTGAAACAGTATTAAAATTCCAAAATATTTTTGTGTGAGAATGCCGGATTGTTTTCATTCATATTGAACATACAGTATCATCGGAAGGATATGCGAATCTCCAATCATTCAATATCTGTGATATTATCACAGAAAGATTCCCGAATATCGGATATACTATTATCATACCATCCCCCATGAAAGGAGTGGCATTATGCAGTTTCTGATTGCATTTCTGGAAGGTGTCATCACCTTCATTTCCCCATGTCTGCTGCCCATGCTGCCGATTTACCTGTCCTATTTTGCCGGTGGTGGCGAACGTACCACCCGAAAAACCTTGCTCGGTGCAAGCGGCTTTGTATTCGGCTTTACATTGGTATTTACCGCTATGGGTGCGTTGGCAGGCACGATTGGAAGCCTTCTGACTCGCTATCAAACTGCCGTCAATCTCGTTTCCGGCTTGATTGTCATCTTGTTTGGGCTATCCTATCTCGGTGTGTTTCGGCTCTCCGTGTTCCATGGCAGCAACCGCCAAATCCATGCCGAATCCATGGGATTTTTCTCTGCCATGCTCTTTGGCATCATCTTCTCGATTGGCTGGACTCCCTGTGTCGGCGCATTTCTCGGCTCAGCCCTCATGCTGGCATCCCAGCAAGGGCATATGATCGAAGGGACACTCATGCTGCTCTGCTATTCGTTTGGTCTGGGAATTCCCTTTCTGCTCAGTGCCTTGCTGATTGACTATCTCCGTTCGGCATTCCAATTCATCAAAACCCACTACCGTATCATCAACGCCATTTGCGGCGGATTCCTAATTCTGATCGGCATTGCCATGATGACCGGTATGCTCAACCAATTCCTATCGATCTTCCTGTGAGGTGAACGCTATGAAATCCAAAAAAGCCTTTGTCATTCTGTTCATCGCTGCCGCCGCCTTTCTCGGCGTCTGTACATGGCTCTATGCGATACTCTCTACAAAGTATCAACCCGAACAACTTGCAACAAAATCAAGTCAAGCCTCCGATTCTGCCGCAGAATCCAATCTTGCTCCGGACTTCACGGTCTATGACGCAGACGGCAATGCGGTTCGGCTTTCCGACTTCATCGGCAAACCCATTGTCTTGAATTTCTGGGCAAGCTGGTGCGGTCCGTGCAAAAGTGAGATGCCGGAATTCAACGAGGTTTACCTTGAAACCAAAGAGGATGTTGTGTTTCTCATGGTCAACATGACGGATGGTCAGCGAGAAACCGTCAAGACAGCAAAGGAATACTTGAGCGGTCATGATTACGCATTTCCCGTATTCTATGACATGGACAGCGATGCTGCCAATACCTATGAAGTGTTTGCCCTGCCGACCACGTATCTCATCGATGCCGATGGCAATCTGGTTGCCAAGGCAAGCGGTGCCATTAACAGCGAAACGCTCCGCACCGGCATTGCAAAGCTGCGCAGCGAATAAAGAAGCCCCCCGACCGGGTACAAATCCATGGTCGGGGGATGTTCGTTTTAGAGGAATGTACGCTTGAGCAAACAAAGGTCTACCACGCTGATTTTGCCATCGTCGTTCATATCGCCCGCCTGCCAATCGGTCAAGGTGGCATCGGGGACTGAGGTCATCCATTTCTGCATCATAACAACATCCGCAATCGTGCAGCTGCCATCGGCATTGACATCGCCCTTAACTGCATCGGTTTCATACATCGAAGCCATTGCCGCTGCCACGAGCAGAAATGCCGCATTGCCGTAAATGGTGTTCTCGTTGGTCGTATATTCACTGTCGTTGTCGATATAGCATTTGCCATCGAACTTCGAGAGATGACGGTTGTCATAGTAGTTCGTACCCTCGGTGACATAACCTGCCGGAATCTTGTACGGCTCCAGCCGTTTCTTCTCCGAATAGATATTGCTGTAAATATTCTCTACACAGTTCTCGCCATGACCGCTGACATAGCTGAACGAAATCGGATTCACACCGAGCATATAGTGCATGGCATTCTCAACCGCAGTCTTTGCCGTTTCGGAAATCTGCTCCTTTCCGTCTCGCAACATACTGCCCATCAGCAAGGTCATGGCATTCTGGTTGACATTGATGTTCGAGCCCCACCAATACCCCCAGCTCGGAATGGTCGTACACCAGCTGTCATTGCGTGTGACGGTTGCCTCCCAGTTGTCGAATTTCTCAAAGGTCTGTGCAATTGCTGCATTGGGCGAAGCATTGTCGAGCAGGTAGTGGAAGAATCCGAGAAATGCCTCGCCGCCATGACCGTAACACAAAGACATATTGCCGACAAAGCAATTCAGATTTACCGAATCATCGCAATTGGCAAGCAGGTAATCTTCATAGGGTGCGGTATCACCGCCGGATTCTGTCATCGCCCGATACAGCGCACCGGCTGCCCAGAAGGTATATCGGGTCAGTTCCTCCTCGCTGAAGGTATAGGTGCGGTTGGCAGCGGCAATGGACATATGCTTGGCATTTCCGGTATCATTGACCCAGTTCCATGCACGCTGTGCCGTTTCCAGACAGGTGCCCGCAAAGTCCGCATAGGCAGGGATATCCCGATAGATGATGTAGGCATGCGCCAATACAGCAGACATACTGATGGTAGCCAAATGCGAACGCAGGTCAACCTCCGACGCATTCGACTGATGGTTCGAGGCTGTATCCAGTGTATCCTCCATATAAATAACGCCGTCCTTATAGTTGGCTGCCACATAGAACGAACCGTCCTTGCTCACATGCTCCATTTTCAGCAGCATATCAAGCTCATATTTCACCTCATTGAGCAGCGGCGGTGCATCAACATAACGAGCATGGTTCGGGTCATTTTCGGGGATATGCAGTGCCATCTCATTGAACACTTCCGGAAACAAATCGTATGCCAGCAGCAAATCCTCAACCGTCTGTGCCGCTGGAACGACATATTTACCGTAATCACCGGCATCATACCAACCGCCCGAAACATCAATCGTTTCGGCATTGGGATTATCCCGATCCGACCATTTCTTGATGGCAGCATCATCCGGATGGAGATTTTCTCTTGCGAAGTCACCTGCATAATCCGCTTCCAGTTCCATGCCCTGTCGTTGAAAGTAGTAATACTTTGTCACATCGCTGAGCAGGGCATCGTAAACATCTTCACCAATAGCGAATGAGACCGATGTAATCGTATCGGTATCCAAGCCTTCCCATACATCCCGTGGTGAACGAGCCGATGCAGCAAGCCCTGCATTCGGTACACGGATATAGTATCGCCCTGTTGCGGTCACTTCGCTGAAATCGAGCAGATGCACGGTTTCTCCGGAGGTTGCCTCATTGGCTTGCCCGGCAGGAATCGTTCCGCGAAACACAACCGTATCGGTATCGGCATTGACAAGCTCATAGATTTTGCCCTCGAGCGAGCCGAATTTCGCAAAGCAGCTGATGCGGGCAATTTTTGCCGCCGTGGTCGGATAGCCGACCTGATTGACCTTGATCATTGGGTACTGCCGCTCGTCGTCCGGTGAGCTGATCTTCATATTCCGGAAAGAAAGGGTCTTACCACTCGGAACAGCTCCACAGTAGACATACCAGAAATTGTCCAGATCGAAGTCGGAATCCGGAAACGCATCGATCAACGCCTTAATCGGAAGCGAATAGTGCGTCCAACCGGTCGAAGCCGAAAGGTCACTGTATTCCGCCATATCCGTCCAGAGGATTCTGCCCTGCTGCCCGTGCCGCAGCGAAATCAAACCAAGCTTGAACGGCGTTTGATCCGCTGTACTCATCACATCAAACTCGAGTACACCGTTTTCATAGTAATCCCGAATCGAAAGCGTTGTCCAATTCGTATTCGGGGTCATGGTTGCACCGCCCCAGCTGAGGGTCTGCCAGTCCTGTCCATCGTTGTCGATCAAAATGGTTTGCAGCTGTAAATCCGGTGTTTCCTCCGTGTTAGCTGCAAAAATCGCTGTGCTCGGCAATGTCGAAAGCATCATGGCTGCACTGAGCAATGCTGCGATGATTCGTTTTTTCATTTGAAATTCCACCCTTCTCAAGTTGGGTTTGTTCCCATCTTTTTTATAGTATAGCATACATTCACGAAAATTGCAATGGCATTTCAATATCTTTGTCATAGATTTTATGGCATTGGCAATGCTTGCATCCGACTCCGAAACCGTGTATAATATGCGTGAATCCATCTTACAGGAGGTCTCCCATGCAGCAAGTACATCCCTTTCCGCCGCTTTATGATGCGGAATCGCAAATTCTCATTCTCGGCAGCTTTCCATCGGTGAAATCCAGAGAGCAATGCTTTTTCTACGGTCATCCGCAAAACCGCTTTTGGCGTGTCATGGCGGCACTGCTGTATGCGCCAATCCCCCAAACAATACCCGAAAAGCAACGCTTGCTCCATGCCCATCACATTGCCCTTTGGGATGTGATTGCAAGCTGCGACATTACCGGCTCCTCGGACAGCAGCATTCGCAATGCCGTTCCAAATGACCTTTCCCCCATTCTCACCGCTGCGCCCATCCAACACATTGCTGCCAACGGCACAATCGCCCACACGCTCTATCAAAAGCACTGCTTTCCGCTGACACAGCGTCCGGCAATCAAGCTCCCTTCGACCAGTCCTGCCAATGCCGCCTGGTCGCTCGAACGGCTTACTGCTGCATGGAGAGAGCTGCTCAAACTGCAAGCATAGAAAAGAAGCGGCAGGCTGCTTACGGTTCCACCGTATACATATCTGCCGCTGCTTCTTTTGTTGTATGCTCGAGCACCGCCGCAACACGAACTCGCATGGTTTTCTGCCCCAGAGTCATCTCGATCAAATCGCCAACTTTGACCTCGTAAGATGCTCTGGCAACCTTGCCGTTCACCAATACCCGCCCTGCATCACAGGCTTCGTTCGCCACGGTACGGCGTTTCATCAATCGGGAAACCTTCAGGTATTTGTCCAGTCTCATTTGTTGACTGCTTCCTTCAGATGCTTCGAGGCACGGAACACCGGTGCCTTCTTTGCCGGTGTGACCATCTGCTTTCCGGTTCTCGGATTCTTTATAGTCTTCTCCTTACGCTCGTGAATCTCGAATGTACCAAATCCGGTCAGGTGGATCTTTTCGCCGGCAGTCAGCGAATCAATCAGAACCGAGGTGATCAGTTGCAGGGCATCATCTGCCTGCTTTCTCGTCCACTTGCCATCAGCAAGCTGTTCCTCACTTTTGTCAACCAAAGCAGTGATCAATTCGATCTTTGTCATGTTTACATCCTCCAAAATAAATTGTTTTTCTTGGGTGTATTCAAAAACCGGTTTCTTCCACCGATTTCATGGCTGCCGTATCGCTTACCCTCTGCGACATCGGCAGTTGCGGAATCAAGCTTCCGTGTCCGTATCGGCTTTCGCCTGCATCCAATAGCGATCGAGCGTTTCAAGCGGCAAATCCGTCATCTTCTTGCCGTCTGCCAGCACAAGCTGCTCGGTTTTGGCAAAGCGTGTCATGAATTTCTTTGCCGCTCTGCGCAATGCCAATTCCGAATCCACGCCCAAATGCCGTGCTGTATTCACACAGGAAAACAACACATCACCAAGCTCCTCCTCCATGCGGTCTGCATCGTCGCTCTGCATGGCTTCCGCAAGCTCATCGGTTTCCTGCCGAATACAGGTGAACGCATCCGCCGCATTCGACCAGTCCATGCCGGCTCTTGCCGCCCGTTTGCCGAGTTTCTGCGCATACATCAGCGACGGCATTGCCGGACTGACACCTTCGAGCGTTGCAGCAAATGTATCCTGATGCTTGGTTTCCCGCTTGATGCTGTCCCAATTTTTCAGCACCTCACCACTGTCCGAAACCGTCAGATCGCCAAACACATGCGGATGGCGTACAATCAATTTCCGGCACAGCTCATCGCAGATATCGTCAAATCGGAAGCTGTCCTTCTCTGCTTCGATTTGGCAGTGAAATACGACTTGCAGCAATACATCGCCAAGTTCCTCTCGCAGCATCGGAACGCTTTCGCAATCAATCGCCTCGATCGCCTCATAGCATTCCTCAAGAAAATCACCGCGCAAGCTGGCATGGGTCTGCTCCCGATCCCATGGACAGCCCTGCTCACTGCGCAGCACCTGCATCACATCGAGCAGCTCGTCAATGCCATAATGGGAACAGCTTTTGAGTCGCACAATGGTGTCCGCTATTGCATTCTTCTCCATAACATCCTACCTTATTTTTATCGAAAAATCAAGTGTTTTCTATCTTTTCGATTCAACTTCCCACAATTCAACGAAAAACCGCTTTGGTTTTCGCTGATATTTGTGCGATATTATTTACGATCGATGAAGCCCACACGGCGATATACCTTGCTCATGAGCTTTCCGGTCAAGCGGAATGCCTGCTCACTGCCCGTATCGATGCAGGCATTCAGGTATGCCTTGTCCTCCATCAATCGTGCATACGCTGTCTGTACCGGCTCGAGGTGATCGGCAACAGCCTCGCCGACTGCCGTCTTGAAATCGCCATAGCCCTTGCCTGCAAACTCTGTCGTGATCTCATCGAGGGTCTTGCCGGTTACGCAGCTGTAGATGGTCATCAGGTTGTTGATACCCTCCTTGCCTTCCCGATAACAGACCTCCGACTCCGAATCGGTCACCGCACGGCGGAATTTCCGCAGAATAGTGTCCTTATCATCGAGAATATAAACACAGCCATTCGCATTCTCATCGGATTTCGACATCTTCTTGGTCGGGTCTTGCAGCGACATCAAACGTGCACCGGTTTCGGGCATATACGGCTCCGGCACCACAAACGTCTCGCCAAACCGCTGGTTAAAGCGAATTGCTACATTCCGTGCAAGCTCCAAATGCTGCTTCTGATCTGCACCAATCGGTACGAGATCGGCATTGTATGCCAAAATATCCGCAGCCATCAGCACCGGGTAGGTGAACAAACCGGCATTGATGTTATCAGCATGACGGGCACTCTTATCCTTGAACTGCGTCATGCGGTTCAGCTCACCAAACATCGTCGAGCAGGACAGCACCCAGCTCAGCTCTGCATGTGCCGGATTGCGACTCTGCACGAACGCAACACTCTTCTGCGGATCAATACCGCATGCCAACATCAGCGCATAGGCACGCATGGTGTTGGCACGCAAGATCGCAGGATCCTGCATAACTGTAATGGCATGCAAATCTACGATGCAGTAGATGCACTCATAGTCCTCTTGCAGCTTGCCCCAATTGCGTACTGCACCGATATAATTGCCGAGCGTGAATACGCCGGTCGGTTGAATGCCGCTGAAAATCCGCTTCTTCGGCTGTATGGTTTTTTCTTCCATTGGTCTATCCCTTTCCGCTTACTGATTCAGGCTCGAAGCGGCAGGTGTAATACCGGCTGCCTTGTCCTTCAGCTGTGCCGCACGAATCTCACTCATCACACGCTTGTACATATTCATGAACAGCTGCTGGCGGGCATCGGGATTGCTCGTCAATGCCTCGAGCTTCAAGCGATAGATACCGCCCGTGGTCAGCAGATAAGCATAGTGCGTATTGCCAAACGGCGGTACTTCGAGCGTATCGGCAGGCTCTGCAAGCTCGATATAGTTTGCGGCATTGGCAACAAACATACGGGTTGCCTGCACCAGTCCCGGATACCGCTGTGCTGCGCCGGAATAGTCGCCGCCCGTACCGAAATACAGGTTGGCTGCACCATTGATATAACAAGCAAGCGTCGTGATCCGGCTGCCCTGCATCGGCATATCCACGACCACACCGTAAATCGTACTTTTGGTCATAAACTGCGTGAAGTTTGAAGGGGAAATCCGCAACGCTTGATTGCGAATCATCAAATACTGCTTACAGACGGGCAGCCGTCTCATGGGTCCTTTATTGGCCATAATCTGAAAATCCTTTCTCACGGTTGTATGTATGTACCGCACACACATCCGTGCAGCACGATAACATTTCTATTATAGCACACATTTTCTGAATTTGCAACAGATTTTTAAGCGATGGAATATTTTTTTTAGAGGTTGACATTTAAGGCAGTGCCGCACAAACTACGTGCTTGCAATTTTCCGCCTCTCGGGTGTATGCCGAAAAAACGGCATCGAACCATTGCAGATCCGATGCCGTAACACTTTGTGTGATATCGCTTTAAGTACGAGGGGTCAGCTTCTGCACACGTTCCATGGCAGCCGCAATCGCAAAGTAAAGCAATGCCGATGCCGTTGCCTGAATGACATTGCCCGGTGCTGTCAGCAAGAACTGCGTGCCGAATCCGCCATACAAAATCACAGCCGTCAGCCAGTAGCCGATTATCGTAATCACGGCACATCCAATCGTCGCCATCACCTTCCGTATACTGACCATCGGCATACCCTTTGCACCGCCAACCTTCGCAAAGCACAGTGCCAGCATTGCCTTGATCAGGAATGTGGGCAGCACATAGCCGGTATAGCCTGCCAGCAAATCCGCCATCGCACCGCCGATCGCCGCTGCTGCCATCGCATAGGGCGTGGGCAAAATCGCTGCCGCCAGATAAATCGCCGCATCGCCGCAGTGAATGTATCCGTTATGCGTCGGGATGTGGAACGTGAACGTCAGCAGGGCAATCACCGCTGCCAACATACCTGCCGTTACCAATGTTTTCTGCTTGTTCTGAGCGTTATTCATACCAAATGCTCCCTTTCCTTATTATGCAATCGATACAAGATCGGTTCAAAGCAAATGCCTTCCATCTCCGATGTTTGCAGGTTCAAAGTATACTGCGTGGCATCGGAAACAAATGCCGCAGCCTGTGCAACCGCATCCGCCAAAGTCTTGCCCTGCGCCATTGCACCACTCAAAACCGAGGCAAACAAATCGCCCGTTCCCGAAAGACGGCATTTCGTCAGACTGCAAATCGTACAGTCCAAGCTGTTGACTGTGTAGGTCATCGTCGCAATATGATCCTCTCGTACAATGCCCGTCAACACGACCGCCTGACAGCCCAAGGTCAGCAGCTGCTTGCAAAGGGCAACCGCTTCATCGGTATGCAATGCTTCTCCGTGATAGGGTGTTCCGGTCAGGAAACATGCCTCCGTGATATTCGGCGTGATGACATCGGCAAAACGAATCAATTCCCGCATCGCCTGACACATCTCCGATGTATAGGTACTGTACAGACTGCCATGATCGCCCATCACCGTGTCCAGCAAAATTTGACAGGCCGGATTCTTTGCCTTTTGTGTCCGAATAAACTGCTGTACAATCGCAATCTGTCCCATCGAACCCAGAAATCCGCTGTAAACCTGATCGAATACCAAATCCGACCAGTTTTCCAAATACGCCGGCATGGCATCGGTATAATCCGTGAAATGATAGGCCGGAAATCCCGTATGCTTGGAAAATACCGCCGTCGGTACCGGACATGGCTGCACCCCCATCACCGACAAGACCGCAATCGCCGTTGTCAGAGAGCATCTGCCATAACCGGACAGATCATTGATACACGCCACCCGTACCGTTCCGCTATGTGTCATGTCATGCACCCCCTCTCCTGCCGTAATTGGATTCTTGCTTCACCTATTATAGCACACGGCAACGCAAATTGCAAGCAGTTTTTTACGTCGCCAATCAACGAAAAGCAGCTCCCTGCGGTTCTCACAGAGAGACTGCTTGCGAATGACACATCCCCAGGATTATGCAGCAATGTATCATTGTAATATGGCATTTCCAATTCGGTGTGTTCTTCTGCACATTCAAGTTTTGTATAGGCGACACCGCACAAAGATTGTGCGTCAGATGCGCCGTCGATTTTTTCGTCAGATGAAACAAAAAGCGCAGGGAATACTCTGTGTATTCCCGAGCATTTTTGTGAAATATGACGGAAGAAGCGCAAGCAGATGGCGTGCAAAGCCGTCAGGCGGTCTTTGTGCGGTGTCGCCTAAAGTTTTATTCTTCCATAGCGTTATACGCATTTGCTCTATAGCTTGCCAAACGTTTAAAAACTTCATTCTACCCATGGCATAATTATCCATTAGTTTCTTTTTAAATATTTTCTGATCCTTAATTCACAGAAGAATCAATCCAAATTCTACCGATGCCGCAGATATTGTTTCAACTGTGCCAGGTCAACGGCGGTCAGGCTGCCATCTGCATTCCAATCACCGGCAGCCGGATTCGTGATGTCTCCCGAACCGCAAAGCCATTTTTGCAGCATCACCGCATCAGCAATCGTACATGTGCCATCGGCATTGACATCGCCCCGAACATCTCCCATTTCGGTCACAACCGGCTCAAGCACGAACCTCTGCCCGTTGCCGCCCCAGTAGTTCCACTGGCAAATTTTTGCACCGTCATTCAAGCTGATTTCATAGACATCTGCACCCTTTGTCCCATTCGATACAACACTCAGCAGCGCATATGAGCCATCGGCATTGGCATGGAGGGTGAATTTCTGCGAAACATTGCCCGTCCATGCGGAAAGTACGAGATTCGCACCGTCCTCACCGGAGGCGTTCTCCACTGTCAGCGCATTGCCATCCTGTGTTTGCAAGGAGTAGCTGCCGTCCGACTGTGCGGTCAGCGTCCAAGGTTCGGCTTTGCTCTGAATCGCACCGCCGTTCTGTGTGGTCAGATAGTGCCCGCTGTTGACATTGCGAATGGTATAGTCGCCATCGGGTACGGCAGGACAGACAGGCGTCAGCTTCCACATCTGGCAATCGCCACCCCAGAAATTCCACTGCTTGATCGCACCGCCGTTTTCGGTTGACCAGCCATAAACGTCCAGACCCGATGCACCACCCGAGCATTTCGATACAATACCGCAGAAGCTGCCGTCCTGCACAATGCGGAACAGCTGATTGTCTGCACCGGTATCCGTGCAGAGTACAACATTCAAACCGTCTGCGGCATCGCTGCCATCAATCGTGATACATTTGGATTCATCTGCCATCGAGAGAATCTTGCAGTAGGTATCGTCTGCCGCAACGATGCGCCATTCCTGCTGACTGCCACCCGATTTTCCCCACTGCTGAATCTGTGTGCCATCGGCGGTATTGCCGTCGGTCAAGTCCAGTGCCAAGCCGTTGAACTGGCTTGTGATGACATACGGCACACCGCTCAGATATTCCGTACCGCTCAGACGAACCGCAGAGCCGCTCCCCTGCACGGTTTCGGCTGCATACACAAGCTTGCTCTCGGCATTTGTTGCATCGACATTGTCGGCATGAAAATCATATGCAGTTTTCTTGCTGCCCCAGATACAGGTATTGTTTCCGGTTGCGGTAAAGGTCATCTTCTGCACCATATCGCTCGATTCATCAGCCTGTACGAGAAAGCTGCCCTTGTAGATCACGCCGTTATAAGTAAAGGTCATGTTGGCAGAATCATCGTCCATCGTCCAAGTGCCGCTGACATCGCCCGAAACCGTACCGTTTGCTTCCAGCACAATATCCTGCGAATATGCAACTTCTGCATTGTCCCCATTGGTCGTTTGGTCGGCAACAATGGTTTGGTTGAGCTTATGGAAAATAAATTCGTACTCGCCGGTCACTGCCTCCATACTATGCCCAACCGTCGACACTTCCTCACCCGGCATATACTCATACGGCGCAGCCACAGGCCAATTATCTTCGTTCATAATCAGCTGATGTACCCGCACCTCATGAAAACCGTAGGTGTCGTCGAATTTATTGTGATAAATAACATAAAGCTTACCGTCTTTATCCATCAGCACGGAGTTATGTCCCTGTGCTTTATTCGGACGGTCGTTGCAGTCCCACTGATAGTTGCTCATCAGGCGCATACCGATTGTGCCGCCGATGTTGTCGCCGCCGGAGGTGTAGATCGCAGAATTGCCGTTCTGGTCGAGATAAGGACCGGTCGGACTTTCGCTGCGGAAGATGCGCATATTGTAGCCGCCGTCATTGTTGAAGCAGCCATAGGACACGAATAAATAATAGTATCCCTTCCCGGTCTGCGGATTCTCCATGTACTCGATATATGCGCCTTCGCCCGATACCCAATGTCCGCCGGCGACCTTCTGCCCCATATAGGCGTCAGATTGGTCCGTGACGGTCGGATAGGTCACGCTGTAGTCACGCAAGCCGGTTGCTTCATCCAACTCGAGCAAAAACAGTCCGCCAAACCATGATCCATAGACCATGCACAGCTTGCCCGTCTCATCATAGAATACCGCAGGATCAATCGCATTCGTTCCGTAGTTGGCATTCCAGCTGCCGGTGCTGTCAAGGTAACGGGAAATATCCGGATTGCTGCCCAAAACCCGCTCGACATCGGTTTTGGAATAGTGGAACGTACTGCTGTTGTCAAAGCCCGAATACACAACCGTATCGACATAGGTATATGGACCGTCAATGTTGTCAGCTGTGCAAAGCACAATGGAGGACTTCCAATTATCCCCGTTGATGCTCAAATACATACAGTATTTGCCCATCTGTTCGTTATAGAGGATGTCCGGTGCCCAAAGATTGCCCGAAAGGTCATAGTTCGCATTGGACGGGGATGACCATGCCGCCGGCACAGCCAAATCCGTGTAGATATCGTTGAAGAAGGTTGTATTTTTCGTACCGGCAGCGGAGTTTGCGGTATGCGTCCAGCTGCCCAGATCCGCAGAGCGTGCCGCACCCAGGTGCGAACCGATGATGTAATAGCTACCGTCCTCCAATGCGACAATGGACGGGTCATGCACCGCCACACGGCTGTGGTTGGCGGCAGAGGTCGACAGCAAACCCTGCAGACAGCCAAAGGTCAGACTGCACGCCGCAAGCATTGTAAGCATTCGTTTTTTGTTCATAGTAACCCCCAGATTTTTCTATTCAAACGCCAATTGACGTTACGGGAATATTATATCAGAAGATTACCGTGCTTTCAATGATAGATTGCATCCTGTACATAATCAATTGTCCGATGTTTCCCCATTTTCCAAATCAAAAATAACACCGCCCTTGATGATTGCATTGGTATATGGAAACGTGTTTTAATCCTGTTATGAAAATTTTGCGGTTTCTGCACATTTCCCTTCCGGTACGTTTGCCTTCTGTCGCCATTTGCCGCCCCAATACCGCAAAACACTTACCGCTGCGGTTGCCGTCCAGGTGATGCTGGTCGTGATCCAAATGCCCCAGTAGCCAATGGCGGCAATGCGTGTGAAAACCAGCGAAAACCCTACTCGACACACAACCTCCGCAATGCCGTTAACCAGTGCATAGTCGGTATCGCCTGCACCATTCAGGAATCCACGAAACGTATGGATCGCTCCAAGCGGAATGTAGAAGCAGCCGGTAATCAGCAATGCGGTATAACCAATCGAGATGACCGCCTCGCCGCTGACAAACAGCCGCAGAATCGGTTTGCCGAATGCGAAAAACACCAACAGCACCACGACTGCCAATATTGACGAAATCCGTATGCCAACCTTCAAACCCTTGACCGCACGGTCGGTTTGACCGGCACCGATATTCTGTCCGGTGAATGTCGACATGGCTGCATTGATGGACGAGAACGGCTGCTGTACAAATTGCTCGACCCGCATCGAAACCGTATAGGCTGCCATAATCATCGATCCAAATGTATTCGTCACACTCTGGAGCGCAACCATTGATACGGCGATAAGTCCATTCTGCAAGGCAATCGGAATGCCGGTTCGGATACAGCGGCGAATACGGCTCGCATCAGGGCGCAGTTCCTCCCGATGCGGACGCAGCTCGGGATATTTGTGCAAACAATAAAGAATGCAGCCCAGGGCACTCAATCCTTGCGAGATCACTGTTGCAATCGCAGCACCTGCTACACCAATGCTAAAATTTACCACAAACAACAAATCCAGTACCACATTGATCGCCGTTGCAACACCGAGAAATACCAGCGGGGTGACTGCATTGCCCAACGCACGCATCACCGCATTGATCCAGTTGTAAGCAGCAACGCAAATCGTACCGGCACAGGCAATCGCCATGTAGGAAACCGCATCATCAAGCAGGTAGTCCGGCACACGCAGCCATATCAACACCGGTCGTGCAAAAACCACCGATAACAACGATATACCGATCCCGAATGCTGCCGTCACAACAGCAGAGTTGACGAGATGACGGCGGACACCGGTGATATCGTTCGCACCAAAGCTCTGCGCAATCAAAATGCCGGCACCGATGGCAAGTCCGATGCAGAGCGTGTAAAACAGATAAGTAATCGATCCGGTTGCACCGACAGCGGCAAGTGCATGGTTTCCGAGGAATTTGCCAACGATAATCGTATCGACAATGTTATAGGTCTGCTGGAGCAGATTTCCGAGCAGCAGCGGAAGCGAAAACCGAATGACGCTACGGGTCACAGATCCCGAAGTCATAGCTTGCATGGCAGGCATAAAGAATCCTCATTTCCATTGAATTTGCGAAAAGCAGGATATAGTATAGCACAGCTATTCATAAAAAGCAAGGAATAATCTGTGAACAGACAGATCCATACCCAATTTGTCTGCCGGGCTTGGGATACGGCTTTACATTCCCTCAGTTTTGTGGTATAATAGCACTATGGAACAGCCAACATAGAAAGGAATCCTATCATGAACACAAAAACGCTTCTCTGTGCCGCCCTGTGCTGCGTGATGCTTTGCGGCTGCTCGGAAAACAGCAGCAGTGCCCTCGACCCGACTGTCCTTGCCGTTTCGGCAGACCATGTAACCGCCACCGCCGGACAGCAGAACGTTCCCGTTACGGTTTCGGTTGCCAACAATCCCGGTTTCACCAGCAGCGGCATTCGTATCATTTATGACGAAGGGCTAACCCCCGTTTACGATGCTGCCTCCAAAGAAGCGGAATTGACCATGGGGCCTGCCGGAAATGGGCTGATCGGTATTGCCATGGTTGCCACAGACAAGCGCATTGTCGGCTTTGGCTCGATGGGTACGAACGACAACCAATCCGATGGTGCAATTTTCACCTGCTATTTCAATGTTCCTGCCGATGCCAAATCCGGTAAGGTTTACGATATTCAAATCGAAGTCGTTGATTTCATCCGGTCGTCCGGAACCGAACTTTCTCCTGTTTCTGTTTCCGGCTCAATCACCGTACAATAAAACAAATGCGCAGACGCTCACAACCGGTGTCTGCGCTTTCCGCTATCCGGCAGAATTGCTGTATCTGTAACAAATCACTTGACAAGCTGCCCCATGCGGAGTATAATACTACTGTTAGGCGGACAGAAAGTGCCGCTGCAAAGGAGTGATGTTTATGGATGATGCCATTCGTACTGTTTTGGCACTGGATGCCTCCATCGAAGAAAAGCTTCAGGCCTCCCGTGCCAAATGTAAGGCGCAGATGAACGAGGCGCACGCCCGTGCCGATGCCATCCGACAGGCTCGCCGTCACGAAACACAAGATGCCATCTTTGAAATGACCGAGGCTGCCCGTATTTCCTTTGAAGAAGAAAGAGTGCGTATCCAAACCGATTACGCCGAACGTTCCGAAGCGCTCGAGCAGTTCTACCGTTCCCGTTGGGATTCCCTGCTCGATACGCTGTTTCGGGATACCCTCAAGGCGGCGGAGGAATGAACCATGCGAAACCGCCATCGTGCAACCGTTGCCGCCATTCGCGCCGCCTACGGTCAGCGTCTCAAAGCACAGAATTACCGTGACCTCATGGATATGCACACGATTCCAGAAATCGTGTCCTACCTCAAGGAAACCCCTCGCTATACCGAACCGCTGAAGCAACTGGAACCGGCACTCACCCGCCGTGGTGTGCTCGAGCCGCTCCTGCGCCGCAATGTGTTCGACCGCTGTGTACGGTTTTCCCGTATGGAACAGCTGCATCATGATGCCTTTTGCCGATTCTTTATCGAGGAATCCGAGCTGCGGGAGATCATGAAAGCCATTCGCCATATGACAAGCGAAAATCAAACCTATATCTCTGTCATGGACGCATGGCTGGAACCCTATCTGAGCATATCGCTTGCCCGATTGGCACGAGCCAATTCCTATGCGGATTTGCTCAAGGTGCTCGCCCATACGCCCTATATCGAGGTGCTTGAACCGCTGCTCCGTACACAAACCATCTCCTATACCGCCTGTGAAACGGCTCTGCGCTCGCTGCATATTCGGAATATGCAGGATTCTGCAAAGAAATGCCTCTCCGGTACGGAACTGGATACCCTCGAAAACCTGATCGGTGAGCAGGTCGATCTGATCAATATCATCAATGCCTACCGCATGAAATATGTCTTTCAGGCACCTGCGGATACGATCGAACCGCTGATGATTGCCGGTGCCGGTCGTCTACCCTATCGCATGCGGCGTGCGCTCTATGATACCCCGAACACGGCTGCGTTCCTTACCGTGCTCAGTGAAACTCGCTATGCCAAGCTGCTCCACAGTATGGAAGAACTGCCGCCAACCATTCGCATGGAATATGCTGTCCGACGGTTGCGCTACAATGCCGCTCGTTCGGCTCTGCATTTTCATGGGCATGCGGCGGTCAGCTTGCATGCCATTCATGTACTCGATCAGGTCGAAACGGAAAACCTCATTACCATTATAGAAGGTATCCGATACGGTAAGACCGTTTCCTTCCTACAGCCAAGACTCATCTATGACAATGAATAACAGAGCCGACAGATGATTCTGCCAGCATGCAAACGCTCAAACTTCCAGAGGAGGTGTTCTTTTGTCGAACGCTGATTTAAAGCTCGTCAGCATTACCGGTGCCGTCTCAAACCTCAATGACGCCCTGATGGCTTGTCTCGAAAGCCGTATGTTTCATATCGAGAATGCCGGTAAATTGCTTGGACGCAACGACGAATCGACGACCCTCGCCGCCGATGCCAACCCCTATGCCGATGCACTCCGTCAGCTCCTCAATTTCGATTACCGACGAGTGCCGCTCCATCCCGAACTGCCCATTCTGCCCGGCCGCTATACCCCCGAACGAATCTTTCGGGAAATCTCACGCATTTCCCAAAAATTACAGCCGCTTCGAGACGATGCCCTGCAAACCCGTGAATCGCTGTCATCGCTCGAAGCCGTGCGGGTGCATCTCACTCATATGCAATCCGCCGATATCGATTTGGGACAGCTTGCCGCCTGTAAGCATGTGGTGTTTCGATTCGGTCGAATGCCTGCCGAGAGTCTGAAAAAGCTCTCCTTCTATGACGACCTCGACATGATTTTCCGTTCCTATGATATTTCCCATGAATACGCTTGGGGCTTCTATTTTACAACTCCGGACAAGCTTGATACCATTGATGTCATTTTGAAGGGACTGTTCTTCGAGGAATTTGAAATGCCAAAGGATCTCGAGGGTACGCCGGCCCAGGCACTGGCATCCGTCACCACACGCATTGCCGACGGACAGACCACGCTTGCTAAGCTGGAAACTCAAATCCAACAGATCTATACCGAGGAAGCACCGCTCCTCGATGAGTTGTACCGCTACGCCAAATATCAGACCGAGGTTTACAAGCTTTGCTCCCAGTGCAGCATTTCCAAAGACCGGTTCCAGATCATGGGCTATATTCCGGCTGAAAAGGAATCGGAATTCCGTGCCGTTGTCACGAAAGTTCCCGACCTCGTACTCACCTTCGATGAGCCGCTTACCGATTCCCAGCATCAGCCGCCGGTTCGGCTCAAATCCAATTGGTTCACAAAACCCTTCTCGCTCTTTGTTGAGATGTACGGTATGCCAAGCTATAACGGCTTTAATCCCACAACGCTCGTTGCCCTCACCTATACGCTCCTGTTCGGTATCATGTTCGGTGACCTCGGACAGGGTCTGGTTCTCGCCATTCTCGGTCTGTTCCTCGAAAAGAAAAAGGATATGCCCATGGGCGGCATCATCGCAAGAGTCGGTTTCTCCAGTGCCTTTTTCGGATTTTTCTACGGCTCGGTATTCGGCTACGAGCACCTGCTCGATCCGCTCTTTGCAAAAATCGGACTCGACGGCTTCCCCCTCCACGCCATGACCCATACCAACCTGTTTATCTATGGCGCAATCATCATCGGTGCGGTGCTGATTTTCCTCGTCATTCTCATCAATACCATCTATCGCTTCAAACAGAAGAACTACACCGAAGCGGTGTTCGGTTCCAATGGCATCTGCGGTCTTGTGTTCTATTCCGCACTGGCTGTGCTGCTTGCCGGACTGCTCCTCTTCGACTTCAACCTCGCACACCCAGCTTACATTTTCTTCTGTTTGGTGCTGCCGGTCGTGCTGATGTTCTTCCGAGAACCGCTCGGTGCAAAGCTCGAGCATAAGGAAATCGAAAAGGTTTCCGTCGGTGACTTCATCGCCTCGAATTTCTTTGAGTGCTTTGAAATCCTGCTCAGCTACGTGACCAATACGCTCTCATTCATTCGTGTGGGCGGTTTCGTCTTTTCCCATGTCGGCTTGATGAGCGTTGTCATGATGCTCGCTGAAGGTGTCAATGGCGGTGCGTCGATGATCGTTGTTATTCTCGGCAACCTGTTTGTCATGGGCGTTGAGGGCATGCTGGTCGGTATTCAGGTGCTCCGACTTGAATTCTACGAGCTGTTCTCCCGCTGCTATGACGGCGACGGTACTGCCTTTACACCCATGTCGATTCGTTTTGATGAAGTACAGGACTTGCAGCCGCAGGCCTGAATTATGGAGGTATTCTTATGTCTACGATTGAACTGTTGGAAATCATTCTGCTCCCCTTGCTCCTTGTGGTTGCAATCTCCCTGCCGCTCTACTTCGCATTTTCCCGCAAGCAGGATAAGCACCGTGTACGCCGTGCCGTCATCCTCAATCTCTGCTCCTTTGCAGCCGTTTTGCTCTGTGCCTTCCTCCTGCCGATCGGCGGCTTTACGCAGGCTGCCGAAACCGCAGAAACAGTCACCAATGCCGGTTCCGATATCAGCATCGGTTTGGGCTATATCGGTGCCAGCCTTGCCGTTGGTATCGGTTCACTCGGCTGCGGTATCGCCGTTGGCAATGCGGCTCCGGCTGCAATCGGTGCCATTGTCGAAGACCCAAAGGCATTGGCAAAATCGCTGATTTTCGTGGCACTGGGCGAAGGTGTTGCCATCTATGGTCTGCTCATTGCCATCATGATTCTCGGTAAACTCTAATGCGCTGCCGGCTCATCAGCGACAATCGGGATACCCTCATCGGTATGCGGCTTGCGGGCATTCCCGGCATTGTCGTACACGATCGGGACAGCGTCTGTCAGGCACTCGATGAAGCCATGCACGATGAAACCGTCGCCGTGGTCATGCTGACCGAGAAAATCGAAGCATTGTGTACCGATGTCGTGCGTCGTTACAAAGAAACGGTGTCCAAGCCGTTGATCGTGGTCATTCCCGACCGCCACGGCGGTTCGGATCTGACTGCGGCGATGTCGCAGTATCTGGCAGAAACAGTTGGCATTCGGATTTAATGCCGGCAGCTGCTGCCCGTGAACGGAGGAAAATGATATGGATAACAATCAGAAGCTCACCGCCTTCATGCAGCGAATCTCTGAACACATGGATGCACAAATCGCACAGGAGGAATCCGATACCGCACAGGAAACCGTTTCCTTCCTCCAAGCCGAGGAAACAGAAGGCATCGCACAAGCCAATGCTGAAATAGAAGCTGCTCGTCGTGCCATGCACTTTGACCATCGGAAACGGCTTTCCCAAACAAGTCTGCATACCAAAACCGCATTGCTCCTCAAGCGGAAAACCCTCCAAACCGAGCTATTTGCTGCGCTCTATCAAAAGCTGCTCGACTTCTCCCACTCCGCCGACTATGCCGATTGGCTCGTGCAGCTCATCCAAATCCATGCGCCCGAAGCCGGCGATACCATTTGTCTGCGGGCGGAAGATCTGCCTTTGGTATCCAAGCTGCAAGCGCATTGTAACCCGACCTGCAAGTTCGAGTCCGACCCGAATATTCATCTCGGCGGACTCTCCATCAACGCTGCGAACGGCAGACTCTGCCGAAATCATACCCTCGATGAAGCCTATGCAGCACAGCAGCGGGACTTCTATCGCAATCACCCCGAGCAAGGAGGCACTGTCCAATGAATTACCCCGTTATCTACAGCATCAACGGCCCTGTTATCAAGGTACGGGATACCAATGTGTTCTCCATGCGGGAAATGGTCTATGTCGGAAATCGCCGTCTTGTCGGTGAGGTTATCGGTCTGACCGCTGCCGAAACAACCATTCAAGTCTATGAGGGAACGTCCGGCCTTCGCATCGGTGAACCCGTCGCACCGACCGGTTCCCCCATGTCTGTGACGCTCGGACCGGGCATCCTCTCCAATATCTTTGACGGCATCGAACGGCCTTTGCGTGTCCTCGAATCCAAATCCGGCGCATTCATTGCCGATGGTCTGGATGTGCCGGTTCTCGATAGCGAAAAAACCTATCCTGTCACGATCAAGGTGCGAGAGGGTGCAACGGTGCATCCGGGTGAGGTTTATGCCTCCTGTCCGGAAACTTCTGTCATTCTGCACCTTTGCATGGTACCGCCGCATTTGAGTGGTATCATTGTCTATACCGCCCCGAACGGCGATTACCATGTCAATGACGAAATTGTCCGTCTGGAAGATGCCAACGGCGTAGTCCATAGCCTGACGCTTTGCCAGAAATGGCCGATTCGACAGGCTCGTCCTTCCGTCAAACGGCTTGCCCCGAACCGTCCGATGATTACCGGTCAGCGTGTCATTGATACAATGTTTCCGGTTGCGCGAGGCGGTGCGGCTGCCATTCCCGGCGGCTTTGGTACGGGAAAAACCATGACGCAGCATCAGATAGCAAAATGGTGCGATGCGGATATCATTGTCTATATCGGCTGCGGCGAGCGTGGCAACGAAATGACACAGGTGCTCGAAGAATTCACTGCCCTGACTGACCCGAGAACCGGTCGCTCTCTGATGGAGCGAACCGTACTGATTGCGAATACCTCCAATATGCCCGTGGCAGCTCGTGAGGCATCCATCTATACCGGTATCACGCTTGCCGAATACTATCGGGATATGGGCTATCATATCGCAATCATGGCTGACTCGACTTCCCGTTGGGCAGAGGCTCTGCGTGAAATTTCCGGCCGTCTGGAAGAAATGCCGGCAGAAGAAGGCTTCCCTGCCTATCTCCCCTCCCGACTCTCTGAATTCTATGAGCGTACCGGCTGCTACGAAACCCTTAGCGACCGCAAGGGCAGTATTACCGTCATCGGTGCGGTATCGCCGCAAGGCTCGGATTTCTCCGAACCCGTCACGCAGAATACCAAGCGATTTGTGCGTTGCTTCTGGGGTCTGGACAAATCTCTCGCCTATGCCCGTCACTACCCTGCCATCAACTGGAATCTCAGTTACAGCGAATATCTCGATGAACTTGCCGATTACTACAATACCGAGGTCAATCCCAATTTCACCAAGGCACGTGCTGAAATCGCTGCCATCCTCAAAGAGGAACAGTCACTGATGGATATTGTTCGACTGATCGGTGCGGATGTGCTGCCCGATGACCAGAAACTGATCATCGAGATCGCTCGTCTGGTGCGTGTCGGATTTCTCCAGCAGAATGCCTTCCATAAGGAGGATACCTATGTTCCCTTGGCAAAGCAGTACCGCATGATGGAGGTCATTCTCCATACCTATCATCTCAGCCAAACCCTGCTCTCACAAGGCGTAACGCTTCGTGCCATTCTTGCAAGCGGTGTCTATGACAAAATCGTCAAGATCAAGTACGATATCCCCAACCATGACCTTGACGCATTCGATACCCTCATCGCCGAGATTGATGCCAAATTGCAGGCACTGCCCGAGAAAAAGGAGATGATCTCATGAGTTTGCAGTATCACGGCCTCCACAGCGTCAGCGGGTCCCTCATCGTACTCGACCATGTGAGCGGTGTTTCCAATGAGGAGATGGCTCGCATTATCATGGAAGACGGCTCGGTGCGTACCGGCAAAGTTGCCATGCTTGAGGGCGACCGTGCCGTGTTGCAGGTCTATGAAGGTACGAAAGGATTATCCCTCACCAATACCAAAATACAGTTCATCGGCAGACCGATGGAAATTCCGCTGTCCGGCGATATGCTCGGACGGGTGTTTACCGGTGCCGGACGTCCTGCCGATGGGCTTGGTGAAGTCGCCGCAGAAAAATATGCCGATATCAACGGTCTGCCGCTCAACCCCGTTTCCCGTCAATATCCCAGAAACTTTATCCAAACCGGTATCTCTGCCATCGATTGCCTGATGACTTTGATTCGTGGTCAAAAACTGCCGATTTTCTCCGGTACCGGTTTGTCGCATAACAAACTCGCCGTACAGATTGTACAGCAGGCTCGTATCGCCGAGGAAAACGGGCAGCAGTTTGCGGTTGTCTTTGCAACCATCGGTATTCAGCATGATGTTGCTGAGTTTTTCCGCCGCAGCTTCGAGGAGAGCGGTGTACTCCAGAATGTTGTCATGTTCCTGAACCTCGCCAATGACCCCATCATCGAGCGTATCATCACGCCTCGCTGTGCGCTGACTGCAGCCGAGTATCTCGCCTACGAAAAGCATATGCACATTCTCGTGGTCATGACGGATATCTCCGCTTATGCCGAGGCTTTGCGTGAGTTTTCGTCCTCCAAAGGCGAAATCCCCGGTCGAAAGGGATATCCCGGCTACCTGTATTCGGATCTGGCATCGCTCTATGAACGAGCCGGCATCATAGAGGGCATTGACGGCAGCGTGACTCAGCTGCCCATTCTCACTATGCCCAATGACGATATCACACACCCCGTCCCCGACCTCACCGGCTATATCACCGAAGGGCAGATCGTACTCGACCGTTCCTTGGAACAGGAAGGTGTGTATCCGCCAATCGCAGTTCTGCCGTCGCTCTCCCGTCTGATGAAGGACGGCATCGGCGAGGGCTATACCCGTGCCGACCATGCCGCCGTATCGAATCAGCTCTTTGCTTCTTATGCACAGGTGCAGGATGCTCGTTCGCTGGCATCGGTCATCGGTGAGGAAGAATTGTCCGATCTCGACCGTGCCTATCTCCGCTTCGGTACTTACTTCGAGCAATGCTTTGTCGCACAGCGATTCGATGAGAACCGCTCCATCGAGGAAACACTCGATTTGGGCTGGACACTGCTCAGCCTTCTCCCCAAATCTGCACTCGACCGTGTGGACAATGCACTGCTCGACGAACACTACAATCCGTCGGCTGCCGAAGCTTTGGTGCAGAAAGTGAAGGAACAGCATGTCTAATCAGGTCTTTCCAACCAAAAGCAATCTCATGGCGGCTAGGCGTTCGCTGGTGCTTTGTAAACTCGGCTATGACCTGATGGATCGCAAGCGGAAAGTTTTGGTGCGCGAGCTGATGCAGCTTGTGGAACGAGCAAAGGAATTGCGTGCCTCGATGACACAGACCTATGAAATAGCCTATGCCAATTTGCAGGATGCTAATATCACCCTCGGTGTCACTGACCGCTTTTCCGATACCATCGAGATTGACGAGCAGATTCAGCTGCACACACGAACGGTTATGGGCGTGGATATCCCGATTGTGGAACAGGACGGCACAGACCAATTTTTGCCCTATGGGTTTCTCGAAACGAATATCCAGTTTGATGAGGCATATGCGGCATTTTGCCGAGTCAAGCGCATGACGCTGACACTTGCGGAGGTCGACAACGGCGTCTTTCGTCTGGCTACTGCCATTCAGGCAACACAGCGGCGTGCCAATGCGCTGAAAAATGTGTTGATTCCGAGATATATGGAGATTGTGCGAACCATTTCTGATGCGCTCGAGGAGAAAGAGCGTGAGGAATTCACCCGTATGAAGGTGATCAAATCTCGCGGAACTTCTATATAAATGAAACACCGTGCGTACCACTTCAGGTGCGCACGGTGTTGTATTGTAACAAAGCCAACACGCCATTGGTTCCGGCTTAGGAGTTTCATCGCAGGTTTCCAAAGGGTCATCGACCCTTTGGCGGGAATCCGGAGAGCAGAGCCCTCTGATGGGTATGGGCAAAGCCCATAATGAAACTGTACGCACCATTCTCGGTGCGAACAGTTTTACTATTCGTCCTTCACCTTATACGGCGGCGTGCGAGGCGTACTTGGGCTGTTTGCAGGGCATCGCACAGGGCATCGGCATCAGCAAGTGTGTTCTCAGAAGACAGGCTGATGCGCAAGGTGCTATCCGCTGCCGCATCCCTCACGCCGAATGCCTGCAATACTCCGCTGGATTTCCCCTTAGCACAGGCAGAACCGCTCGATACATAAATCTCTCGCTCTGCCAGAAAATGCAGCATCGTTTCCGAACGCAGACCCTTGACCGATATGCTTAAGATATACGGCGAACCATCCTGTGGACTTTGTATTGTTATGTCCGACAGCTTTCCCAAACGCTCCAGAAATCCCTTACGCAAGGCGGCAACCGCTTCGTACCGCTCTTGCACGCTTGGCAATAACGCCGTAACCGCCGCACCAAAGCCTGCAATCAACGGAACAGCTTCCGTGCCCGGCCGCAAGCTGCCCTCCTGATGGCCGCCGTATACGATCGGTTTCAGACGTATGCCCTTGCGATGATACAATGCGCCAACGCCTTTCGGGGCATGCACCTTGTGTCCGCTCACTGTCAACAAATCCGCATACAACTTCTCCGGCTGTACCGGAAGCTTCAGGAATCCCTGCACGGCGTCACAATGCGTAATCACATCCGGATACCGCCGCTTGATTGCTGCAAAAGTTTCCGCAACCGGCAGAATATGTCCGGTTTCGTTATTCACAAGCATCATCGAAACCAGACAGGTTTCTTCGCACACTGCACCCAATACGGCTTCCGGCATGATATGACCATCGGCATCGGGGGCAACCCGTGTCACCGAGTATCCTTCCGTTTCCAGCTGATCGCAAAGAGCTTTGACCGAGACATGCTCTACCGTTGTTGTGACGATATGCCGACGACGTTTGCCATAGGCGAACAGCGTACCCCGAATCGCAAGATTGCTCGCTTCGGTTGCGCCGGAAGTGAAGGTAAGCTCCTCGGGTTTAGCACGCAATGCCATTGCCAATTGGTTTCGAGCCGAATCAACCAATTTTTGTGCCTCCAATCCGGCATGATGCAGGGACGATGGATTCGCATAATGTACGGTCATGGCATCCATCACCGCCGCAATCGCTTCCGGATATGGGCGTGTTGTGGCGGTATGGTCGAGATATATTTCCATGAAATCATCCTTTCTGTGTCTTCATCCACTCCATTATACCACAACCGAAAAAAAAAAGCAAAAAATCCGAGAAATTTTCAAATACCCCTTGACAAATCGATTGAGATGTGGTATACTATAACAGTCGGCAGGGGCGGAGCGCAAAACAAGCGTGATGAAAAGCCAATTGGCTTCGGAAGGCGTTCCTGAGACAGTCCAAGCGGATATGGCGGAATTGGCAGACGCGCATGGTTCAGGTCCATGTGATAGCAATATCATGGAGGTTCAAGTCCTCTTATCCGCACCAGCAATTCCTCATATGTACTCCATCGGGAGCATATGAGGGTTTGTTTTATGCAGGTGTAGTTTAATGGTAAAACATCAGCTTCCCAAGCTGAGGTCGGGGGTTCGATTCCCCTCACCTGCTCCAGACAGCAATGCCGTACTTGCTCGAAAATTGCGCAAGTACGGCATTTTCATTATACCAAAACTAAACAAAATGTGTTGCATAATATGCCGTTTTCAGCGACTTTTTGACACAAATGCAACACGAAATGCAACACAAAATCAAATGACAATAGAATTATTAGATTTTACAACAAAAGTAATATATGCGATCATATCGACTACATATTGCGGCGGTGCAGCTGTACCACCAATCCACCGCTGGATGGTCTTGTATGGGATGTCAAATTCTCTGCTCAGCTCTGCGACTGTCTTATATTGCGACACAATATCTTGTATCGTCCTATTTTGGTTACCCTGTCGAAAATCGGCAAGGCTAGTTTGCCTTACTGTAAGCTCAATCTTCATCTTTCTTGTCTTCCTTTCCGTATTCTTCAATTGTGCGTGACATCCTCTCCGACCTAAAGAGGTCGGAGCTTCCTCCTGCGAAAATAGCAGGCAGTCAGTTTACAGCGAAGCGATTTAGGCAATATCTGGATCAGCACAATATGATTCAGTCATTTTCTGCGAAAGGGTATCCTTACGATAACGCTGTGATGGAATGCTTTTTCAGATATCTCAAGC
>CALXHI010000046.1 GCA_944388075.1 uncultured Clostridia bacterium
TGAACATCGACCGCCTTGCGGCGATGCTTTTGCACCTCTTTGAATTTGTCTTGTCCTTTTTCTTTTTTGATGTTGAAAATAGGGACGTTTTAAAAATGACTGGTTGTTGAGGATACACTACATAGACTTCGGAGTTGTTCTTTATCGTAATGGTGGAATACGAACCTTTGGTGTTTCCATCTATTCCACCACCGATAGCAGCACTGGTTATATTGTAATGGCTTTCTCCTGTTCCGTAGGCATAAACCGTTGCGTTATCAATGGTAATAGTTTCGCAATTGGCAGTGGCGGAGCCGCCTATGCCCGGAGCATATATTCCATCATTGTAATCACTTCCATAGGCATACAGAGTTATATTGCTGACAGATATATTGCCACTATTGACAGAACCATCTCCTGTTGAATATCCGCCGATACCATTGCCGCTCTGTGCTCCCGTTACGGTCAGTTTATCCTCTCGGCTGCTACCCGTGATGGTGACGATTTTGCCCTCTGCCACAAAGATTCCTGCGCCGTTACCGGAAGTCACAGTGTTGTTATCTCCTGCAACATGGATAGTCGGATTACCGCCCGTGATGTTGATGGCATTGCCGCTGCTGGCACTGATATTAGCGTTATCCAAGTAGATGGTAGGACTGCCGTCGGTGATGTTGATAGCTGTGTTACGGGTGCCCCTGACTATGTAGTTGCCGCTATCGCTGATGTCGCCCGTGATTTCCTTAGCGTCGGAGGGTATTGCGGTGATGCCGACGGTGTGCAGTTGTCCTGCCTCCAGTTTGTCGATGCCTGATATGTTGACCGTGATGCTGCCGTTTAAGCGGACGAAACCGGAGGGGTCTATTGCGCCGGGTGCAAGGTTGGCTTCCCAGTAATCACCTACGTTGCGCATGGTTATCCAGCTCTGCGTCGCACCCTCTGTAGAAACTGTTCCTTGGGTGTGGGTGCAGGTGGTATAGCCATAGACCTGTACGCTCTCCACGTTTTCAGTTGCTCCACCCAACTGCACTCGCACCTTGGCAAGCTGATGGTTAAATGTGAGATTTACGGATTGGTTGAAGTTTGCCGTGGTGTTGGCTTGCAGAACATATGCCAAACCGTTACTCTGGTCGGCAAGACTCACCGTGCCGTCCGTAGCGGGATACCATGCTTTGACGGTTTTGGTGTCAATGGCGGTTTTCCAATACAGGGGCGTGACGGCTTCCGCCGTGCCATCGTCCTTCGTGCAGTAAGTACCCACATCGCTGTCGTCTGCAAACTTCACTGAGAATTCGTCCCCTGCCGTCAATGCGCTTGCGCTGCCGGTGTTGTTCTCCGCTGCCCGTGTCTGTGCATTTGAGAGTTGTGCGCTTGCCTTGTCGGTGACATTGCCTGTTCCTGTGTACTTATAAACTACGTTGGTCGCATCAACAGTGGCCATCACATCGTTATATGAGTAACTCCTACTACCGGCACGTCCTATGTAATCCGCAAAACTCCAGCCATTCCTCTCGCCTCTGTGGGCGTGGACTTCTGAATGGTTGGAAATGGTGACGGTCGGAATCGTTGATGCCGTCCTTCCAAGATAATTCATGCTATTGCCTATGGCGGGAGCAGACAGAGCAGTTTCACCGCAACCATATGCATGGACAGTGGCATTATCTATGCTTATGGATTGGCAAGTAGCATCTCCTGTACTTCCGATACCGGGTGAAACAGTTCCCATCAAACTTTGACTGCTGCTATAAGCATATACAGTTACATTTTTGATATTTATGCTGCCGCTATTCGCACTTTGTGCTTCTAAGTCACTAATCACATATCCGCCAATGCCGGAGTTTCCGTTAGCGCCACTTACAGTCAGCACATCGCTGCGGTTGTCGCCCGTGATGGTGACAGTTTTGCCCTCTGCCACATAGATGCCTGCGCCGTCATCGGAAGTTACGGTACTGTTGCCTTGCACATGAATGGCAGCATTACCACCTGTGATATTGATGCCATTGCCGCTTGCCACGCTGATGCCAGCATTACTCAGGTAGATATCAGGATTGCCACTCGTCACTTGGATACCATAGCTGCCCGAGCCATAGAAATAGTAGGACTTGCTGTCGCTGATGGTGTAGGTTTCGGTCAATGTGGAGAGGTCGATTTCCTCAGGCATCACTACCGAGCCACTGCCGCTTGCGCCGTTACTCCACGGTGTAACGCTGACGCTTGTCACTTCCACCGGCGTAAGCGCATAGCCGCAAACGGTGCATTTACCGTTTTCAAAGCTGTGGGAGGAATCGTGATCCACAACGGAAACGGTAAAGAAAATGCTGCCTGTATAAGTACCGGCATAGCGCACTTCGTTGAGCGGTCCGTGAAAGTAAAGTGTTGTACTCTTACTTTCTGTTGTTCCCGGTACAGCCGACAGCAGGATTTCGTTGATTTCGATATCCTTACCGTTCGCCGTATCGTACTGTACTTTGTATGTAATCGCTGCACCCTCGGCGGTTTTCAGAGTGAAGGGGTTTTCCTCCTCGCTTGCACCGGAGAGGAATACCTGAATCTGATGGCCGCAAGGCACTTTCCCATCATTCAGTGTGATAGTTCCCGTTTGCCCGAGAGGAACGGATTCGGGAATCGTCACGGTGTATTCCGGCGCAAAATCATAGACTTCGGTTGCTTCGACATCACTGCCTGCTCGAATCCGATCCGCTGTTGCATCCGCCGCCCAATCGGACGTGGGAACCGCTGTAAGGCACAAACCAGCGCAGAGCGCAAGAGATAACATTCGTTTTTTCATAAGCCTTCCTCCTACTGTACGATTAGTATCGTTTCCACATTGGCACCGTTCATGGCGCTGCCGTCCTCAAGGGAGGCGGTGGAAATCTTAATGGTTGCGTCATATTCGCCCGCCGACAGCGGTCGGGAGAGCGTGATCTCATAAATCGCCTGCCCGGGCGGCACCATTTTTGAGGTGTAGAGCACCTCGTCCGTGTTCTTCAGCACCAGTTCAAAGGTGAAGTAGCAGGGGTTGCCCTCGGGGTTTAAAAGTGCTACCGAAACCGTTTCGGTATCCGCAGGCAGGGTGATGGACGGATAGCCGGGGATCTTTATGCCGACCGCTTCTCCGCCTTTGTCCTCGGGCTGCTGCTGCGTCCAGTCGCCTGCATTTTCATCAATATCCGGCGTAAATTCGGATTGGGACATTTGGCTGACGGCAGGTGCTTTCTCTCCAAACCAGTTATTCCAGTTCAGCCCTACCACAACACCGCCCGCAATTAGCAACATCAGAACGATGATTATCACAATAAGAGTTCTTTTGGAAATGGTTATATTTTGTGTTTGGTTATCCATGGTATATTCCTCCATTTTTTGTTAAAAAAGCAAAAAGCATATTTCCACATTCGGACACAATACGTCTCAATTTGTATTTGATCAAGCCGGATAAGTTGCAGTTGTGCAATCCATATGTCGTTTTATCCAATAAATCGCATGCACATAGCTTCGTCAAATTTTTTGTGTGAACGGCAAACTATTTAAGGCGACACCGCACAAAGATTGTGCGTCAGATGCTCAGTCGATTTTCTCGTCAGATAAAACAAAAAAGCGCAGGGAATACTCTGTGGTATCCCTAAGCATTTTTGTAAAATATGACGAAAAAACGCAAGCAGATGGCGTACAAAGCCGTCAGGCGGTCTTTGTGCGGCGTTGCCTTTTTTGATATTTTTCAGCAATATGCAAAGGATACAATTATGATTTATAAGATAGGAAGGGAGGATCTGTCATGATTTCATTTGCCTTGTAGAAGATGAGAGTTCGATAGTGCAGTGCTTAATCCATCCTTTCACAGATTTCTACTTGTTCCATCCGTATCACAATAAATCGGGCGATACTATTTCCATGAAACAGCATCGCCCCAGCTTGTTCAAAAAGCCCCTCTGAGATTCCTCAGAGGGGCAAAATCATGTGTGATTTTAGGGTGCAGCGCACATAGAACGTCCGGTAAGTTAGCACACCATCTTTTTACACTTTTCTGCCATATTTTACAAAAATGCTGAGAGATACCCACAGTATTCCCTGCGCTGTTTTCATCTGACGAAAACATCGACTGCGAATCTGACGTTCAATCTTGCTGCGATGTCGCCTTGATATCGATGATTGTAGATTCAAAATACCGATCGTCCTGAGAGATAAGAAAGCAACCGCTGCATATCAGAGATGGTAATGCCTGTTTGATCGTCACACTCTGCGTTTTTCAGTCCTTGTACGGAAACCGCAATCGCACTATCCTCGGACAGATACCGACTGAGCAGAACTGCATCACTGACCGCTACGACACCATTGCAGTCTACATCGCCCTTGAGTCCGGTTTCGCGCAGTACGGCTACAACCACATAGTTGACCGCATTGCCATTGCCGCTGTTCGTGCCCAGCGTGATCGTTTCACCGGCGGTAACATGGATTTGATAAAGACGAAGTGCCACATCATTGGAGGTCATCATGGTTTGTTCGGTTTTCGTCCAGCTTTGCAGCCATGTGGGCAGAAACGCTTCTACACGAGTATCGACGGCGGCATAAAGTGTGATATCCGCAGCCGCTGTGAGTTTTGCCAAATCGGTCGTCAGGAGCTTGGCATCGCAGGCAGGACGGATTGCCTCACCGCCAACCAGACAAGCCGGAACGGATACCGCAGTCAATGCACGGTCACCATAGAGCAGGCTGCCCTCGGCAAAGCCTGTTTGAATCGACCAATCTGTGCTGTTTTCGCTGTCCAATACGGTCAGGCTCCCTATCAGGCTGCCGCTGAGAACGGTCGGCTCTGCGGTTTCGCCAAAGTCACCGGAAACGGTAAACTGATCGATATAGAGCGATGCCGGGAGGGCACTGTTGGATTGCAGCTCGATGCGGTTATCGCCTTGCTGCAGGGTGATGGGTACGGTAACGGTGTTCCACGTGCTGTAGCTGCTTGCGGATTGCAGCACGAGCGTCTCGACCTTGCTGCCGTTGACATAGAGATCTACATTTTGCGATGCAGACGGGATTGAATAGCGCAGACTCCATGTAAAATTACCGGCTTTGCGGGTTGTGACGATATCCTTGACGGCAGCGTTGGCGTTTTTGCCGTACTTCAAGAATCCCTGTCCCTGAATATTGCTCACACCACTGCCGCAGGCATTCGCCACATTGCCCTCTACATTTTTGGTATGGAAGAATTCGCCCTCGTACTGCCGTACACCGGTATAGAACGGCGGTGCGGCAGGCGGTGTCAGAGGTTGCTTGGCAGGGGCAGACAAGCGATTGCTTGCTGTACCACTGCATGCAATCGAAAGGTCAATCGGACCGTTGTGCTTGACGGTTACGGTATAGGTGCCGTTTGCATAAGATGTTGTAACCTGACTTGGCGTTTGGTTCACGCCACGATCTTTGTAGATGATGGTCGGCTCGGCGGCACAGCCTGCAATTTTAAAGGTATCGGTCACGAGGGTGGTCTGTGCGTCCTCGTTGAAGTTGTTGGCGTAGATGTCAATGCGGTCGGAGTATTCTTGAATGATGGCATTGCCATACGCATTGAAATTGACATCGATGCTTTCACAGGTGTTGTATTGCAAAGACAGTACCGCACCGCAGTTACTGCCGTTTTTGTTGTTGTTATAGGCAATCCAGGTATTTTCGTTCCGTCCGGCATAGCAGTTGCCGTAGTATTCGGACGGATACCGTTCGTTGAAGGCCGCTTGCTTTGCTGAGATACTGCTCCATTGTGTTGCAATCTGCGATTGCTTAATCTGTACGGGAATGGATTGGGCAAGGGCATCGTTCAGCGCATAAACAGTCGGAATGGTCTGATAGCGGCCGGTGCTCTTGTAGAGATTGTGGTTGTCACGCAAATTGCCGTCATTTGGCATGCGGTACAATCCTTCAAACAAAGACGGATAGGTGCTGTATTGGTCATCGATAGAGCCGGAGGCAACATCCTGTACAATCACGAAATCGGTATTGGCGATGACTTCTTCTCGTGTGGGAATGCGCACCGTGCCGTCAATGATTTTGCGGATGAAGTCGAGTGGAACATTCTGGAATTGGTCATACATCGCCCAATCTCGAACATGATAGCCTTCGCTGTCGGTATAACCCCAAGTCTCCTTGAAGTCATCGACCGTGACCAGTTCCGGTCCGTCAATGACGGTTGCACCGTTTTTGACCATGCGTTCGAGATAGATCGGCAGACCTGTGGCTTGATTGAATTCCTCTTTGGAGGATTCACCCGTACCGCTCCAGGTGGAATCCGTCCAACCGGTTTCGTCATAGCGAATGCCGAAATTGCCGCAGTAGCCGGCGATGTAATAGCCGTAAACCAGACTCTCCACATCGGAAATATAGCTTGCCTGCGTATATTTTTCCTCGAGAATGAAGTGGTCGGAATAGGTGCGGCAGGCGGCTTCCCATTCGGGTACTTGCTTGAGCATGGCAAGCGGATTGATATTGGGACTCCATTGGTTGCCGCACCAACTGACATTGAGATAGCCGCCGTAGCGATCACAGAGCTTCAGCAGAGCAGCAAAATGCCGGTAGCGGTCGGGGCAGGTAATCGGAAAATCTTCCTGCTCAAAGCCCCAGAATTGCTCACAGTAATTGAAGCCGATGAAGTTCGGATAGTCCCGGAAAAATTCGCCGAACAGCGTGTTCTCCAAATCATAATCGGCAGGATAATCCGGGAAATGGCATTGTCCGCCGCTGGACGGCTGTACCATGCACCAAACACCTTCATCGGCACAGGTTTTCAGCCAAGATTTTGCCAGTTCGTAGCCATCCTGCACCATGCCCCAACGATGGTTATCGTGATCCCAATAGATGGACATGGAGATGTTGAATACGACATAGGGTCGGACATCCTCGGGAATCAGCTCGATGATTCGCTGCGGGTCGGCGTGATTCCAGGTTTCAATGTGGACAATCCACATCGGATTGTCGGCATTACAGGGACGGCGCATTTCTGCTGCCGCCTCGACTGTGTATGCTGGACTGTCGGCCGTGTGCCGAAGGCTTGGGAACGCATTTGCCATTCCGCCCAATGCCAACACGGCACTCATCAATGCGGCAAACACTTTTTTGGATTTCATGGGAAAAGCCTCCTTTGCGGTTGTGTTGCCTTTATGATACACCCATATGCAAATTGGCGCAACTCCTATTTCACAGAAAAGGTGGACAAAACAAAGATTTTTTCTTGACATATGGGAGCTGCACCATTATAATAGGTATAAGGGGGGATTCTATGCCCAAACAAAAACCGATTTTTGGTGTGATATCGGCGAGTACAGCCGATGCACAGCAGAGAGAATACCTGCACGGCATCATCACGGAGGCGCAGGCACGGCAAATTGATATTGTGGTGCTGTCGAATATCTATAATCCTATTGACTCGACCGTTATCCTCGATGCAGAAAATCAAATCTACAATCTGATTGCAGCGAGCGTTTTTGATGGCTTTATTCTGCTGTCCGAGTCGCTGACGAATATCGACCTGCGCCGCCGGATTTGTGCGCTGCTTGCAACACGAACTGATGTGCCGGTGATTGCGGTCGGAACGCCGGTGCCGGAGCTGCAAACGGATCGATTTCGGTATATCAACAATGACGAAGTCGCCGATTTTGCTGCCATTACGAGTCATCTGATTGCGGAACATAACTTGACGGAGATTGATATCATCACAGGTCCGCCCCATCTTGCGGCTTCGAGCTGGCGTGTAGCAGGATATCGGCAGGCAATGGAAGCACATGGTTTGTGCTATGACAAAAACAGGGTGATAGATGGGGATTTCTGGACGACCTCCGGTCAGGCTTTGGCGATGCAATATATTTCGGGTGAACGGCCCTATCCGCAGGCACTCATCTGCGCCTGTGATTATATGGCATATGGACTGCTGGATGCGTTCATGGCTCGGGATGTCGATCCGACAGCACATATGATGCTGATTGGGTATGAATCGGTCGGAGAGCGCAGTGACCATACCCCATGGCTCACGACCTATCGCCGCAACCGTCATGACCTCGGCGTGGCTGCGGTACGGATTTTGGCAGAGGGTGATGCCGCCTATCAAGCCTTTACCCCTCCGGCAGGACAGTTTGTCTTTGGCAAAACCTGCGCTTGCGGGGAATGCAGCAGCGATACCCGACAGGAGCTGGAGGTGGTGCAGATGCGCCGCACCTACGACTTTCTCAATCTGTTCTGCCAATTCGAGCATCGCATCACGGAAGCGCATACCATCGAGGAATTTGTACAAACCTGCCGTTCGTTTCAGTTTATGATTCGGGGACGGGGCAGTTTGTATCTATGCCTGTACAGCAATTGGTATGAGCAGGGATTCCGCACCGATGACATGATCGCCTATAATCTCATCTGGGATCAGCCACCCATGGTGTTCCACAAGGAACAACTCTCGACCTTTCAATGGGATGCACCGATGGCATTGTATGTTTGCCCATTGTTTTTCTCTGACCGTGCGCTGGGATATGTTGTATTGGGCTTTGACCATCCCGATGCCTTTGACCCGATTTTCCGAAACTGGCTCAAGTCGCTGTCGAATGGACTGGAGTTTTTGCGGATGAAGAATGACATTCGCTATCTGTCCGAATGTCAGAACCTGTCAGAGCATCGGGATACGCTCACCGGTATGTACAATGAAGCAGGCATTCGTCAGGTACTGCGGACGACAGAGCGTGAACATTTGTATCTGGTGATGCTGAAAACAGGGCTGTTCGGTGAAGATTTGCAGGCTCGCAGCGGACAAGCCGATGTGGAAGCGATTCTCGATGTGGCGGAGGCGGTACAGGCGTTCTGCGGTACGGCACAGCCTTGCGCCCGTATCGCACAGAATACCTTTGTTTGTTTGGTACGAACGCACAATTCGCCGGAATTCCTCGAAGACTTGCTGACAGCCCATCTCTACCGCCACAAGCATTACATGGACACTTACGGTCTGGGCAGCTTTCTCTGTACGGCACAACCCTGCGGACAGCTGCGCTATTCGGCACTTTCTGAGCAGTGTCAAGCGGCATTCGAGCAGCAGATGCAGACGATATCTGCTCATCGCTGTCATCGGGATTATGCGGAGCTGCGTGCTTTGCGCACCTATCTCTATACGCATCCGCAGAAAACCTTTGACCCTGAAGCCATTCATATGCAATATTACGGCAGTGCCGGACATTTGCGCGTGCGATATAAGCAATGCTTTGGCGTACGGGTGCATCAGGATTGCATTACCGCACGTGTTGCCATGGCGAAATATCAGCTGGCGACAACGGCAATGAGTATGCGAGCAGTTGCAGAAGCCTGCGGCTATGCCGATGAGAAATATTTCATGCGGCAGTTCCAAGCCGAAACCGGGTTAACTGCAAGCCAATATCGTGCCCTGACCAAATAATCCCATCACAAAAGATAACGCTTTTGAAGTTTGCATCCGCAGCTCCAAAAGCGTTTTTCGGCGTATCGGAAAAGTTCTTCGTTTTGTCCACCATTCTTGCATTTTTTGAGTTGCAACAGGGTCTGTATTGCGATATACTTTGGGTAAAGCAGACCCTCATCGTGATGAATCGCTATGAATGTGATATGCACGATGACAGCTGCGGAAAGAGAAAAAGGGGGAATTTTCATGAAACAGCGCAAGGGTATGGCAGTGGTCATAACGGCAGCCATTGTGATGAGCAGCCTGTGTGCAGGGTTGCAGACGCATGCAGCTTTGAATGGTACACTTATGCAGAACCTCCATGTGTTTGACAGCGAAAATGCAGCGGATTGGTCGATTACCTATGAATTGCAGGAGCAATATCGGCTCTATGGCGACCGTGACTTTACGCTTTCCGGTGTACCAACCAATTTACGCCATGCAGAAGCCATTCGCACGGCATGCGATTCCAAGCTCTATGCCGGCGATCAGGCAAGCTTTACCGCAGCGCAGGATATCACGGTCTATATCGCTGTCGACACGAGAGTGCTGGAACAGCAGCCGATTTGGCTTTCGGCATGGGACACCATCGATATGGATATGCAAACCTCGAATGCGGTTACGCTCTCCCTCTACAAACGGGATGCGCAGGCAGGAGAAACTGTGACGCTCGGTACGAACGGCGGTCTTGGTCTGTCTGCGAACTACATTGTCATTGCCGTGCCACAGGAACACATTCGTCCGGGCGACCTCAATGCCGATGGTGCCATCAATGCGCTTGACCTTTCCATGGCTAAGCACAGCTTGTCCACGCAGTTTACCAATACGGTCGCTAAGCAGGCAGCCGATATCGATACCGATGGAACCCCCGAAGTCGACGATTTGGTACAGCTGTATCGCTATATACAGGGCGGGATTGACGCTTTCACGACAGATACAAAACCCGTAACCGGAGAGGAGTATATGAACAGCTTGCGAGGAACGATTGTCGGATCGGAACCCTCCGATGCAACCGCAGAGCTTGCCGGCAGAGCCTATGGCACATACGAGAAAACGTCCATCTATTCCAATGTCTGTCAGCGAAACAAATCATTTAATGTACTCCTGCCTGCGGGCTATACCACAGAAAAGCAATATCCGGTGCTGTATGTTTTGCACGGCTATTGGGGCAATGAGGATGCGCTGCTCGATGCCGGAGATGCGTCCTTACGCTTGCGGCAAATCATAGGCAATGCGATTGCCACAGGCGAAGCCGAAGATATGATTGTGGTATTCCCCGATATCTATGCCAGTGCCACACAGGATGCCTGTGACGGACTGAATGCCAAAAACAATGCTGCTTACGATAACTTCATTAACCTGCTGATTCAGGAAATCATGCCCTACATGGAAGCCAACTATTCCATCAAAACAGGACGGGAAAACACCGCCATTACCGGCTTTTCCATGGGCGGCAGAGAGTCGTTGTACATTGGATTTTCCAGACCCGATTTGTTCGGTTATGTCGGTGCGATGTGTCCGGCACCGGGCTTGACAACCGATTTGATTGCAGCCGATGCCCTGCGCTTTGATACGATTTCGCCGTATCTGCTGTTAGTCAGTGCCGGCTCGAACGATACCTTAATTTGGTCGACACCGTCAGGCTATCATGATACCCTGACGAACAACGGCGTGCCGCATATCTGGCATTATGTGGACGGCGGCGACCACGGCGGCAAGACGATTCGTCCGCATATGTATTACTTCGTGCGGAGTATCTTCAAAGCCGAATGAGCTTGTCAGTCCCGATGGTGCATACTGCATGGCGTGACAGTAACCTGCTACCCCTTCAGCAGGAAGCCGGAACGCCGTCGCAGATCGATGCACGCCCCCTATTTTCAGCGGTCAATCCGAATTCGGATGGCCGCTTCTTTTTGGATCAGAACTTTCCCGGTATAGCCGGGGGTTTTCTGACCCAATCAGTTTGGAGAACCTGTTTTGGATCTCCAAACGCATTTGGCATCCGCCGAGAACAACAAGACCTCTTTTCAAAATGATATCAGGTTTTTGATCAAATCGATCAGCGATCGTCTCAAAGTCTGTGCAGATGCAGACTTGTACCGTTACCATCTAACCCTTTCACAAAGTCGTGTTCTGTGGTGCTTGGAACAAAGTGGCGGTCAGGCAACACAAAAGGAAATCGAGCGGTTTCATACTGTGTCCCACCCGACTGTAATAGGTATCGTTTCCCACATGAAAAAAACGGTTATCTCACTGACCATGTTGATGCACAAGACAAACGCAACAAAATCATCTCCTTGACCGGCAAAGCATATGCCATCGGTCATGAGATGTCACAGCATGTCATGTCCGATGAACAAATGCTGCTCTCACCGCCTTCCGAAGACCTTGCGTAATTTTCTCGCAATATTGATTGACGGTATCAATTATCATATTATTTGATTTTTTCTAATATCTCTTCCATTTTTGCATAATTAACCTTAACACCGTCATCCAGATCGATGTCGAGCATTTGATCAGCAAAATGATGCAGCTTTTCCTCGTATGCGGTAATCTCCTCATACTGTGCTCGCAATTTTTCTAACTGCTTGTTCCGTTTTGCACGCTCAGAAGGAGATGCTACATTGAGTTGAGCCTGTAAGCCTGTAATCTGTGTCCGATAGCGTGCCTGCAATTCATGAACATAACTCGTGCGAACGCAAGCAACGGTATCTCGACGCCAGCGGTGCATATAGACCAGAGCCTGAAAGCTCTGCTTTTTGCCGGCACGGAACATCCAATAGATCGGGCGTCTTCGGTATGCCTTACAGTGATCTGCGTAGAAGTCGGTCAGAAGATAATTGCGAATTGCCTCTCGCGGCGTTGCGCCCTTGGTTTCGAGGGCATTCGCAATAAACTTGAGGTTTTCCGTGAGCGTATCTTCCCCGTAAACCAAACGTACAAAATCAATGATGCGATCGGTCAAGTCGCCCTCCCAATAGTCGTCATCGCAAATCGGAACAACATTGTCGGCGGCAGGTACGATGGTCTGATACCTCGCTGCATCCCATTCTCCTCCTGCATAGCAAAGTCCCGGCGTATCCACAGAATATCTGCCAAAAATGCAACCCACTGCATAGCTGATCAGCGAGATAATCTCGTCATGTTTTGTGCGGACATAGTTGCTGCCTTTCAATGATTCCGGAACATCCTCTTTCGTGTCAAACACGCAGTGTACCGTTACATCTTTGTCTGCAACATCGGGTGTCAATTCATCCTGTAAACCGTAAATCGCAATGAAGATCCGATTCAGTTCCTCCTCATTGGCTTTGAGCTTACGGAATCGCTCGTTGCATTCGGCTTTCCATTGCTTGTATTTCTCTGCAATCAATCTTCCCATGAGAATCCCACTCTCTCCTTTCCTCTGAAAGCAGTCCTGTCAGCGTAGATAACAAAGGGGGTCAACCTCATACAAGCGGACAATGTGCAAACTCCAAAGCGGTTTCATAGCTGTCCCAGTCGGATTTTGATAATGCAATGGTTTCTTGCACCAGTGCATCAACCGCATTTTTTTCTGCTATGAGAATCGGTAAGGCTTTGACATCTTTGACTTGCAGGTTCAGGGTCGGGTTCAACAATTCCAAATAGATTCGCATCACTTTGCAATTGAACAGCCCCAGTACATACGCCATATTCCCATGTAAAGCACAGATGGTCGGCCCGCCCATATCAAAAACAGCACCGGGTGGCAGGTATCGGAAATTCGGTCCTCTTGATGTGAGCATGGTATAGGTTATGCCCTCCTGATACCAGTATGATTCTTCTAAGAGATTCGAGGTTGGATGGGTTTGATAAAACGTTCTCGCATCGTCAGACCAATCAATCACTAAGCTGAGATTTCCGTAATATTTGCGATACTCGCCACCTTTGGCATAGAGCACCCATTTTTTTCCTCTGCCGATGGTGTCCCTTGCAACCTCCCACACATACCGCAGATAGGTGGCATTGTCGGCAGTTTTATTTTGTGCGCCGGTAAAATCGCTGATGGATGCAATGCCGATGCCCTTCGCAAACGCCGCAAAAAATGCTTCATTCGCCCAGTATGCAATCGGCGCACCGGGGATTTTCGAGAAGTTTTCTGCATTGGTTTCATAGTAATATCCGCAGTTGTGATTGGCAATCGCTTCCAATGCTTTCAGCCGCTGGACTTCCATACCGCCCCTGCATTCCGTCAAGCGTATATAGCAGCCCTTTTTGTTGACCTTCCAGTTCCGTAATACAAATGTACAGATTGGTACAGTTGCCTCTTCAAACGCAGAATATTCAAACTGGATTAGCGTTTCGATGGTTTTTGATTCCGCAATATACTGCCGCAGCTTTTCATAAGCTCGGATGAACATCCAGACATAGGGCGTCAGGAATCCGAGATAGCCTTTCGGTTTCGCAAGCTGTGTACAGCGTACCAGAAATGCTGAGAACAAATCCGCTTTGTAATCCGAAAACTTCTCTCGCACAAATGTCGACAACACCGGCTCCATACCCGAACTGCCCATGTACGGCGGATTCGTCACCACCACATCATAGTGTTGCCCCAAACTATGCGCAATCTGCACCATACGCTCCAAACAGGCATGCTCCGCTGCTGTGCCGGCTGCAAGGGCTTCGTCGATGCCATCCGGCATACGGATATCCAGCAACGAACCATAGGTATCCGCAAAACGAAACTGTTCTGCAAGCTGCCGCAGCGGCTCTTCCAACCGTTCCGTCTGCACCGGGCTGAGATCTTGAAAATGTGCCAGATTTAGCCGAATGCCACTTGTGAGAATCCGCCGATTGTACCGTCGTGCCTTCATCATCAGGGCGAAATATGCCAACTGATACGCTCGTTTGTCGATGTCCAAGCCGTAAAGGTTTTGTGTGAGAATGCGCTCTGCTGCATCCCGTTCCGACCAGCCATTCGCTGTGTAGATCTGCATCAGCAAATCAAACGCATAGACCAATATATGGCCGCTGCCCATGCACGGGTCTATGATACGAATCTGCTCCGGCTTGATGGGACATACGGTATTCTGCATGGGCTGTGTATCTTCCAGATAGTAGTGCCATGCCGAGCAGTCAAAGTTCGGGTGACCCTCCATCCAAAGCCTACCGAGTGAATTTTCCACCATATACCGCACAATCCAATCCGGTGTGAACAGCTGCGTAGCCGCAGGGATGTTCTCCTTCGTAATTTTTACGTTTTTCTTCAAGCGAGAGAAAACCTGCTCTTTCGGTTCCGTATTGTAGTACTGGTACATCCAGCCGATGATTTGCACCTGATCTTTCCAGTCCTCCTCCGGTATCTCTCGAATCATGCGATCGACAATGCTGCCGCTGCGCAAAAGGTGTTTCGGGAACAGCAATTCTGCCCAACCGCCAATCGTCTCGAACATCTCCGGCATACTCTCATGCAACGCATTGCACTGCATAATCAGCAGATATTTATACAGCGTTTCGTTGTCCTGCATCTCCAGCAGTTCCAGTACATAGTCCCGATCAAGTCCGTCTATTTCCATGTTCATGGCTTCGCTGAGGATTTCCGGCTTGAATGCGCCGGTTTCGTCCGTAAAGACTCGCACTCCGGATGGCAGATATCCATTCACTTCCATATACCGCAAGGAAATCAACCGATTGAACCAAGTATATGCCGCTTCTTCCATCGTCTGTGTAAAGCCGTTTTGTGCAATGCGTTCGATTAACGCCTTCCGTTGCCGCTGAACAGCTTCGCACACAGGCTTGCCGTCAATGGAATCGAGCAAGCAATCATTCGTGCCATGCTCCGTGATTTGGTATTCATAGGCATTTTGTTTGACCGCATCCATCAATGCCTTGCGTGCCCATATGGCGTAATTTTTGATTGCTGTTTTCTTCATACCGCTATCCTTTCAAATAACTTGCAGGATATCGTTTCCGTCCAGTGCCGCCATCAGCTGCATCTTGATTTCGGCAATGTATCGGTCTACATCCTCTTCGTTTTTCAGCTTCGTGACCGGACAAATCGTACTGCGTTCCATGGTACGGGTCTTGACCGCCGGCGTTGCTGTCACCAATAGCTGCTTTAAGTATTGCTGCCGAATATTGTAAATTTGAATGCGCATTGCGTCCAAAGTTGTCAGCAGCTCCGTTCTTTCCGCTGCCGCTTGTATCTGCATCAGTGCTTCGTCTGCCCCCCGTACAAGCGACTGTTGATCCGGATTTGCTGCCTGATGAATTTCACCCATAACCGTCTGAATAGCCGCTGCAACCTCCGCACGTTTCTCCATTAACAGTGCAATATGCACCGACTCCACCTGCTGTATATGCTCCGGCAGCTCACTGATTGCACGATACGGCCTCCGCATCGCCAGAATTTCTCGTATCCTTGCAAGGCTCTGATTGGCGGTATCGTCAGTTCCCAAATAGGGCTGCTCCTCCGCCAGCCTTCGCAGCAATGTTACAGCCTTGTCAAACTGTACCCGCTGCTGTCGGAAAAAGCTCTCGACTTCTGCCATGTCCTCGCTGTGATCCAAAAAGTCGTTTTGCATCTCAACCATCGTTCTCAGCAGTGCGGTATGATCCTTTTTCTGCTTCAAAAGGTCAATGCAAAGCCGTTCGCCGTTCTCTGTCACCTCTTTGCCCGGATAGCAGCCTTTGCTGTATTCCTCTGCCAGCATTTTGGAACAGTATGCCTTCTGCGCTTCCAATCGCTCGATGACATACCGAATCAGTGTATCTTCCTGATCTACATTCGGTATTTCTGCTATGCTCACATTGAAATATTGGCTCAGGAATACTTGCGCATTCTTCACCAGTGTTGGATTTAGTTTCTCTCTCAGTCGAATGATGGTCTTGTCGATTTCCATTTTCTTTCTCAAATACTCCGGCATTTTGGGATCGCTCGGCTGAATCATGCTGTCACAGTACGATACCGTGATTTTCTCTGTCGCAACCAGTTCTGCTATGACCGCCGCAATGTCAATTTCCAGCCAACCGTATGGAATCATCGAAAACCGTTTCTGAATATCTCCCATCGAAGTGGACAGCCCTTTTTCTCGCTGTACTTGCAGATACCGGAATACTTCCTTGACCGCATCTGCATTTGGCGAATCCGTTTCCAGTAACATCATCTGCTGTTTGTTTCGAGATAACAGATCCAAAATCTCTGTATCGCTGTCACAATATTGCCTGATATACCCCAGCTTGTCATATACCTTCTCAATCAACGCCGTCAGGGCATTCGCAATCCTCTCCTTGACTCCGGAGCGCTTGATCTCCAGCTTCTCCCCCGCTGCGTAGATACGGCTTTCCTTGATCGCAGCCGCAATCATGGACTTGCCGGCATGTTTGCGGTCAGTTGCTTCCTCTATGCGTTTCCGAATCATCGCTTGCATCGTGTCCGGCATCTGTGCCTGATTTTTACTTTTGGCATATCGCTCAATCTTAAGCGCATACTCGATTTCTGCAAAATAAGCCTGCTGTGCAGACAAAACGATAATTGCTTCGTTGTCATGCCCGGATTTCATTAGATACCGGTTGTCATCTGCACAGTAATCCTCCGATGCCGTCGTGATGAAATGCAGCCGCACTGCGCCCGTCAAGCGTCCAAAAACAGTTTCGTCCAATATGCGATCATACGGGAAATCATATTTGCCATACTGAATTTTTTTGCTTGGATACAGCTCATGGAATATAATATTGGAAATCTCTTGCGTCACCATCGCACTGTCTACCGGCATCCGTGCGATCTCTCGTGCAATATCCTGCTCATCGTTCGTCAAGAACGTATAGGTTTCTCCATTGCGAGACACATAATTCTGCTGCACCAAACGGTCTAACGAACACTGTATTTCCAGACGCTTGCTCACCTTATCCGTACGGATATCATCTGCCATCAGAATGGTGATGTTGTCTACATTGGCTTTTATATCATCTACATATCGAATCAAGTACAGCAGCTTAAGTACCTCGACATCAAAGCGTTCGATGCCATCATGATTGTCTGTCGCCGCCTGACAGCGATCGATCACACTGCGAATCGAATTTCCCAAAAAGGTTTGCACCGTGTCATAAAACAGCGAAAACGGCACAAGGGCATATTCATCTTTGTGCTGAATTTTCTGTGCTGCCTCCTGAAATCCCGATAGCATGGAGCGTTCACCACCGGAGAGGTGCTTGCCGGCATTGCCATGCTTGCGGATTTCTGCCAGCACCTGCTGCATCAGTTGAAACTGATACGGCACAAACGGATATGTTTCCACAAAATCCCGTTCGTCCGCATAGCCTTTGCAATCCATCACGGCAGCCCGAAATGAGAAGAGATTGCGCAGAATCATTTGGTTTTTCTCATAGCTATTTTGCAGCAATTTTGTACCATCTGCATTTTTGGCGAGAATACGCCTCTTGATCACTTCATCCACCGATGAGGAGGAAAGGCTCAGACGAATGTTGAACCGTCCCTGAATCTTCGAGAAATCATTACCGTTGATTTGAGTAATGTCGTCTATTGCTTCCTGACTGGTCACCATGACCCAGACTCGACCGGTACATTGTGCGCCGATTTCTTCTACGAGCGTTTGCAAGTTGAGCATGAAATCCGAATCCGATCCGATATACTGTCCGACCTCATCGACCAAAAACAAGAGTCGGAATGTTTTTCCTTTGCTGTCAATATACGCCTTGATTTCCTTGACAAGCTGCTCGATACTGAGGTTGATTTCCTTTTCTCCGTTGAACCAATTTCTTGCAACTGTTTCGCTTGTAACAGCGGCTGCGGTCAGAGCCGTTACCACATCTTCCTCAATGAATGTAAATGCTTCCCGTGCTTCTGCCCAACTTCTGCCGTGAATGCGCTGAAAATGGGTCTGAAATGCAGCCGTTTTTCCGGACTTTTCAATAAATTGTTCCAGCTTCGCAACCTTCAAATCATTGCCGTAAAACCCCAAATGCTCATAAAACACCTTCGCAAATACCCGAAGAATCGCTGTTTTGTCCTTTACTATAGGGCTTTTGGAGTCAATATTGAACAAAATCGTTTCGGTCGATACACGAACACATTTTTTAAGCTTCTCAAACATCATCGGATCGTCAAATTTATCCTCAAAATAGTCCGCTGCATGTTTTCCTGCAACGACACCATTGGACAGCAGATAAGACAGCATTTTCAGAAAATGCGATTTACCACTGCCGAAAAAGCCGGAAATCCAAACACCAATTTGATCGGTCGGCTCTTCCAAAGACTCTGCATACTGATCCAAAAAAGTCGTAAAATGACGACGCAGCTCACGGGTAATAATATATTCCCGTAGTTCCGCTTCAATGGCACTTTCTTCATCTTGCTGCACCTTTATTACGCCATTGATCTTACGGTTAATGTCCGATTGATATATTTTCTGCAATTCCACGATTGTTCCCTCCTGTTATAACCAATTGAATGCAAGAGAATATCCACTGTCCTGAAATTCTCCAAACAAGTTCAGACTCTGTCCATCAAAAACTTCGGGATAGAGCATAACTACAGGAATCTATTTAGTGTATCCTCAACAACCAGTCATTTTTAAAACGTCCCTATTTTCAACATCAAAAAAGAAAA
>CALXHI010000047.1 GCA_944388075.1 uncultured Clostridia bacterium
ATTGTTTTCTTGAACTCTTCCGTGTAACGAGTGCTTTTCTTTTTTGGCATTTCTTTTTCCTCCTTGTGTTTTATTCTATTATACCTTCTCTTTCCTTTTTTGTCCACTTTTTTAGTATAGCACCAGAACTACTGTACATTGGAGAGTAATCAGTTCATTTTCGACGATCAGGCGATGAATGAGTGGATAGATGAGCTTGGAGTGTACCGTCAAACCAGATTGAATTATTTCAATGGCAGCTTAAAAAAATATCGCCCTTTGCTGTTGGCAGTAGCCGCTTGTGTGTTTACACCGGAAGACGTTATGCTGGACATTATTCGGAATGCTGATGACGTACTTTTAGATCATATCTTAGCTTATAACTCAATGAAGTCTCAGCGAGTGTATGAATGCTTAAGAAAGCAACTCAGCCGGTTGCATTATAAATCATAATAGGATTTTGTTGTTTATGCAAAATGTCATTTCCATAGAAGTTAAGCTGTATACGAATAAAAATCGAACGAAAATTGCAAAAAATCAAAAAACAAATATATTCAATGTACCGATAATCACCTAAGGGTTTACTCACCGTGAGTAAGCTGCGGTTGCATTCCATCATTGATTTGTGTTATAATGGCATAAAAAGGATGTGATAACATGGATGATCATTCCTATGTTTCTGCGGAGAAAATGGAGCAGATACAAGAAGCAGTTGCCGAAGATCTAACGGAATGGGCAAAAGCCTATTATGAAGCAAATGGCACTGTTTTGCAAGATGAAACCGTTGCGGCAATTCGAAAAGAAGAGGAAGAGAAGACAGGAAGACCGGTTGAACTGACAGATAAAGATGTACAGTCAATCGAACAGTTTGTGTCAGCCCTTCAAGAAAAAATGGAAGAAACCGTGAAAAAACACGTCGGCGGTTTTGGAACCAATTCCATAGGTGTTGACGCTACCTTGGTGATTTATACCGGTGTGCATCATGATGATGTCAAGTCGTATTGTGAAAATCATGGCAAGCTTTATATGATAAACCATACCGCAGCGAATGCACTCTGGCATAGAAAAATGAGAAATGCAATTGCAAAAGTGTTTGGGGAGAGAGAATCAACGGATGCAATTACTGAAAGAGTATTATCAGGAAAGCTTGCTGGTGAAAATGCTGCCAGAATTGATCAATTTGCATCAAAAGCTGCCAGAGCGCTTTCTTTGGATGATTGGATTTCTGCTAAGGTAGTAGAAGCAGGACTGAAGAAGGGCACAGTAATGTATATTCTATATTATCGGGATGATCAGATTTCGAAAAGTGTAGGATTAAAGACTGAAGTTCCTGTATTGCTAAATCAGGCATTGATGCAAGGCATAAGTTTGCTGGAAGCAATGAAACTTACTAAACCGAAAGAATATCAGGTTGGAATTCCCTTGAGCCTGATTGTTGTACCGATTAACTCAGCACCGTTGTATTTCAGAAATTCTGAAATAGTCTATGCAGATATGCTGTACTGCATTGGAGAAAAAGGAGAAATACCACAATCATTTGATACTGTCAAGACAGTACAGGAAGTTGTTATTTCGCAGATGGAGCATCCTAAGCCAAGTGAACAGGTCATACCAAGCCCAAGTGTACATGATAAGTCTCCAAGCGAGATGTTGAAGCCGCAGATCGCCATTGTGCTCTATGAGCAATCGCAGTCAGCATCTCCTATGGGGAAAACGATGGGAGATCGTATAGCCGATCAAGAACCAATACAACAATCAGATATGGGTGCAGTTCCATTATCAAAAGAAGAGTGGAAGAGTATGATAGAAGCGGCAAAGAACGATGAAAATAATGCTCAGGATACAAAAGATCATACCAGCCTGAATAATGGAGCGCACAGCGTACCGGATGGAACAGATTCGCTAAATAGTGATGATCATGGGTCTCGATAATTAAAAAATGATATTGACAACGTGTGCAAAATGTGGTATAATGAACATAGTGAATCACATACTGTTTGCATGATTAAGAAAGTGAGGGTAATATGGCATTTATTTATGAAGAATTGGGCACCGCAGAAAGAAAGGCTTTTTGCAAATCGCTTGGCTGGAAATCTTGGAATACAGATCAATTAGCGATTCTTACGAAGTATGATACATGGTGTGTAGACGAACAACGTGCGATGTATTTAATGGATATCGGCGGTAACGATAATTATGAAGTTCCGAATTACACTGACTTTTATTACAAGGGCAGGTTTATCAGGATGATTACCGGTCGCAGTTATATATGTGATGAAAAGGGGTATGCCCATTTGACTTGGCATATTAAGAATATGAAGATACCGGCAAGTGTATGGGAAGATCGTGATATCATAGTTGAGGCGATCTTTGAAGCGTTTGCTGCGACAGTCGATGAGGATTTCGTCACATCGAAAGCGGTGCTTGAATGCGAGCCTGAGTGCGTTGATCACGATTACAACGGCAACTGAATGATGAGAAGGGGATGGCAGCAGTCATCCTTTTCTTTATAGCTGCAAAGAGAAAAATTTACTCACCGTGAATAAAAATGTTAATTTCTTAAAGAGTGAATTGTCCAGAAAGGTCATTTATATGAGATTGTCTTCTTTATGTTTTGCAACTGTAATTAGTTTGTCTTTAGTAGGATGCAGCAGTATTAGCCATAATGATTCAAATTGTTCAGATGAGTCTAGTGTTCCTAAAAGCAGTGCTCGTGTATTTCTAAAGGAAGAACTTGAAGAAAAATATGGAATGGAGTTTGAAATATTGGGTGGCTCTATCGGAATGATGTCAATAGCTGAGGATTGTGATGTCAGATGTGTTGAAGATGGTGTTGAGTTTCAGGCAACACTTCATACCAAGGATTATTATGAAGTGATTAGTGAGAATTATCTTCGGCACAAATATCTTCCTCAAGTTCAAGAGGAGATAGAGACATATTTAAAAACATACTTGTCAGATTTTAAGTTTATTGAAATTAGAGCTGATGAAAAAGAACTACCCTTTAATACCAGTCCGCATCTTACTTATGAAGAGCTGAAGCAACAGACTTATTTTGTGTGTGATGTATATATTTCAGATGATAGAAGCTTTGATAAAGAAGAACTGACGCTTCTTTTTGAAAAATTTTCTAGCAATACCGCAAGTTCTGCTAATGAAACAGATAACACTATAGGATATTATAGGAATGAAATCAATATGAAAGTGAAATTCTATGTTTATACTGTGCCACAAAAAGTGTATGATGGAATGGAATACTGTATGAAATGGTATGAGGGATCTTTTGCTGGAGAAGAAATATTGATAAATTAAAAGGGAAAATAGAAATGAATCCTCTCATTGGGATACCGCAGGTTTTTGCGGCTTACCAAATAATCGCCAATCAGCAATCTCCGTACAGGACAATGCGCATACAAACCATACACAAATACGCAAAAAAGCCGATGCCCCAAATGGGACATCGGCTATTGAATTACGCCTTACACAAGACGAATGATCGCCATCTCAGCAGCATCGCCGCGACGAGGACCGATCTTCACCATTTGGGTGTAACCACCGTTGCGTTCAGCATAACGGGGTGCGATCTCATCGAACAGCTTTTTGCTTACGCTTTCCTTCGTGATATATGCAAAGACCTGACGCTTGCAGTGCAAATCCGCAGCCGCATCCTGTCCCTGAATTCCTTTGGCAATCGTAATCATCTTCTCTGCCATCGAACGGACTTCTTTTGCTCTGGTGACAGTCGTTTCGATCTGACCATTCTCAAGCAGGAAGGTAACCATACCGCGCAGCATGGCTTTTCTGTGATCCGTGGCTCTGCCGAGCTTTCTGGAACCCGCCATTTGTATCACTCCTTTGTATCATACACCGAGCGGATCGGTGCCGGGATTATTCATTGCTGTCGTCGGAGCTAAGGTCGAAGCCCAGCGAACGGAGCTTTTCTCTGACCTCGTCGAACGACTTCTTTCCAAGGTTTCTCACCTTCATCATATCTTCCTCGGAACGGCTGATCAAATCCTCAACGGTATTGATGCCGGCACGCTTGAGACAGTTGAAGGAACGCACCGAGAGATCGAGATCTTCGATGGTCGTCTTCAGCTGACGCTCCTGACCGAGGTCGACCTTTTCCTCGAGCACCTCTTCGATGAGAGCCTCCTCGGAAAGCCCGACAAAGGACTTCAGATACTCCATATGGAGACTTGCAGCCTGTGCCAGAGCGGCTTTCGCGGAGATGGTGCCGTCGGTCCAGATTTCAAGGGTGAGCTTATCGTTATCCATAGCCTGACCCAAGCGTTCATTTTCGACCTTGTAATTGACCTTGAGAACCGGCGAATAGATACTATCCACGGTAATCGCATCAATCGGGAGGTTGGTGTACTTCAGCTGCTTGTTGTTTTCAGCGGAGACATAACCTCTGCCGCGGTCGAGCATGATCTGCATTTCGAGCTTACCGCCCTTATCCACAGTAGCGATATGCATGCTCTTATCAAGAATCACGACTTCGGAATCGGCTTTAATATCGCCGGCGGTAACCTCTTGCTCTCCCTGCACGTTGATGTAGACGGTCTTCGGACCATCGGACTCCAGACGCGCAGTCAGACCCTTGATGGCAAGGATAATCTCAGTGACATCCTCCTTGACACCGGGAATGGTGGAAAGCTCATGACGAACGCCTTCGATTTTGACAGCGTATACTGCCACACCGGGCAGCGAGGAGAGCAGAATCCGTCTCAGGCAGTTGCCCAGAGTCGTACCATAGCCACGAGGCAGCGGCGAATAGGTAAACAGACCATAGGTGCCATCCTGCTTGAATTCGACGGCTTCGAGAATCGGTTTTTCAACTTTTTGGAGCATAGTACCCTCCTATATATCGCAATCAGATGTGTGAAGAAACGAACCTGCAAACAAAGTTTGCAGCGGAAACATGAGTGTATCGATTACTTCGAGTACAACTCAACGATCAGCTGCTCATCGACGTCGAGATCGACTTCCTCACGAACAGGCATTCTTTCAACGGAACCCTTGTAGTTCTCCTTGTCGGCACTCAGCCACATCGGCACGGGACGACCGCTGTTCTGCTCAACGAGAGCCTTCAGGGAATCATAGCCTCTGGCCTTCTCGGTGAACGCAACCACATCGCCGGCCTTCAGAAGGTAGGACGGGATGTTGACCTTCTGGCCATTGACCGTGAAGTGTCTGTGCAGCACGAGCTGACGAGCCTGTGCACGGGAGCTGGCAAAGCCTAGACGATAGACAACATTATCAAGACGGGACTCGAGCAGGAAGAGCAGGTTTTCACCAGCCTTACCGGGCATCTTAACTGCCATCTCGAAGTAGTGATAGAACTGACCCTCAAGCAGACCGTAATATCTTCTGGCAGTCTGCTTTGCGCGGAGCTGCATGCCATACTCGGACACCTTCTTACGGGACATACCGTGCTGGCCGGGAGTACCCTTACGCTTCTCCTCATTTCTCTCATCGATTGCGCACTTAGTGGTGAAGCAGCGATCGCCCTTGAGGAACATCTTCTTGCCCTCACGGCGGCAGATTCTGCAAACTGCGCCAGTATATCTTGCCATAATTCTTACACCTCCATGGATTATACGCGGCGTCTCTTGGGAGGACGGCAGCCGTTATGCGGAATGGGGGTCACGTCCTTGATCATGCGAACTTCCAGACCAACGGTCTGCAAGGCACGAATGGCAGCCTCACGGCCGGAGCCGGGGCCATTGACGTAAACCTCAACGGTCTTGAGGCCATGCTCCATAGCAGCACGCGCTGCGGTTTCGGCAGCACTCTGTGCAGCAAAGGGCGTCGACTTTTTGGAACCACGGAAACCGAGCTCGCCGGCACTTGCCCAAGAGATAGCATTGCCCTGCGTATCGGTAATGGTAACGATGGTGTTATTGAACGTGGACTGAATATGCACTGCGCCGTTTTCGATATTCTTACGCTCTCTACGCCGTCTGATCGTACTGATCTTTTTCTTCTGCTGTGCCAAGATACAGTCCCTCCTTACTTCTTCTTATTGGCAATGGTCTTAGCCGGACCCTTACGAGTTCTGGCATTGGTTTTGGTACGCTGTCCTCTGACAGGCAAGCCCTTACGGTGACGCAGGCCACGGTAGCAGCCGATATCCACAAGACGCTTGATGTCCATTGCAATGGAGCGACGCTTGTCACCCTCCACGACGCAGTGGTTGTCAATGTACTCACGGAGTGCAGCGACATCGGTTTCGGTCAGATCCTTGACACGGGTATCGGGATTGATACCGGTTGCTTCGAGAATCTTCGTGGCAGTTGTCCGACCAATACCGAAGATATAGGTCAAGCCGATCTCGACACGCTTATTCTTCGGAAGGTCCACACCAGCGATTCTAGCCATAATCCTAATTACACCTCCATATGGTCAGCAGCATTAGCCCTGACGCTGCTTATGCTTTGGGTTTTCACAGATGATCATTACCTTGCCCTTGCGCTTAATGACTTTGCATTTTTCGCAGATGGGTTTCACGGAAGGTCTCACTTTCATGGAAAATACCTCCTATCGATGACGCTCACTTGGAACGCCAGGTGATTCTGCCCTTGGTCAAATCATAGGGCGACATTTCAACGGTAACATGGTCACCGGGAACAATGCGGATATAGTTCGTTCTCAGTTTTCCGGAGATATGAGCGAGAATCACATGCTTGTTGCTCAGCTCGACCTTAAACATGGCATTGGGGAGCGCATCCACAACAACGCCTTCGACTTCAATTACATCCTGCTTAGACATGCTCGATGACCTCCTTGCGGTTATCATTGTTTCGAGATTTTGTGACCTTGCATCCGGCATTCATCGGTTGCAGCAATCGTCTGAGTGCTGCATCGGTGAGGCCTTCGGGTGCAACGATCTGATTGGTGGGCTGCACATGGATGGGATTTTTCCGTTTCGGCTTAGCGAGCAATCTCGTTTCACCGTCAGCGAGAAGCAAATCCAAATCTGTGCAGGCAATGACGAGGTAGAAGCGGCCGACATTCCGTCCCGCTCGAATCCGAACGATCTGTCCGGGTTGAAATCGGGTTATGTTCGCCATAGCAGTCCTCCGTCACAGCTTTGTCAAAATCACGGGTTCGTCCTTGGTGATGAGGATTTCATGCTCAAAGTGAGCGGAAACCGAACCGCTTTTGGTCATGACCGTCCAGCCATCGGGTTTGACCCAAACATCATCGCCGACGAGATTGATCATCGGTTCGATGCAGATGGTCATCCCCTCCAGAAGCCGCATTCCCCGACCAGCTTTACCGTGATTGGGGACTTCGGGTTCCTCATGAAGTTCCCGTCCGATGCCGTGACCGCAGTACTGCTTGACAATGCCGTAGCCACGGGAGCGGCAGTATTCCTCAATGGTGTGGGAGATATCGCCCAGCCGCGCACCGACGACAGCCTGTTCAATGCCTTTGTAGAGACTTGCTTCCGTATCAGTCAGAAGTGCCCTGACCGGATCCGAAATCGAACCGATTGCAAAGGTATAGCAAGTATCGCTATGGAATCCTTTGTAATACGCACCGACGTCAACGCTGACGATGTCGCCCTCCCGCACCTTACGGTTGGGATTAGGAATACCGTGAATGACCTCATCGTTCACGGACACGCAGGCACTGCCGGGGAATCCGGCATATCCGAGGAAACTCGGCTTTGCACCTGCCTTCGTGATTTCATCGTGAATAATTTTGTCGATCTCCTTTGTTGTCATACCGGCGTGCAATTTCTGACCGAGGATTGCGAGGGCATTGGCGGCAATTTTGCCTGCTTCCCGCATTTTCTCGATATCGGATGCACTTTTAATCGTGATCATATGCTCGCCTTCTTTTTGGTTTATTCGTCGATGCCCAGAGCTTCAAATACGAGCTTTGTGGTTTCGTCGATCTCCTGCTGACCCTCAACGGTCACGAGCTTGCCGCGCGTGCCGTAGAAATCCTTCAGCGGCGCAGTTTTTTCGTGATAAACAGCCAAACGGGAGAGAACCGTTTCCGGCGTGTCATCCGCACGCTGAACGGTCTTGCCGCCGCAAGCATCGCACACGCCCTCCGTCTTGGTGGGCTTGAAATCGATGTGGTAGGAAGCACCGCAGGCTTCGCAGACCCGGCGGCCGGACATTCTGGCACAGATTCTATCATCCGGCACATGAACTTCGAGAACCTTATCAATGGTAATACCCATCTGCTCCAGAGCCTCAGCCTGTGCAACAGTACGGGGGAACCCATCGAGGATGAAGCCGTCTTGTGCATCATCCTGAGCAATACGGTCCTTCAGGATGCCGATGACAATTTCGTCGGAAACCAGCGCACCGGAATCCATCGCCTCTTTGGCACGCAGCCCCATGGGCGTGCCATTTTTGACCGCCTCACGGAGCATATTGCCGGTAGAGATTTGCGGAATCCCGAGTTTGCCGGAAATTTTTTCTGCCTGTGTGCCTTTACCGGCACCGGGCGCACCCAAAAGAATCAGGTTCATGGAAAAGCCTCCTAGCAATTAGTCGAGGAAACCCGGGTGATGACGCATCATCAGCTGGGATTCCAGAGTACGGAAGGTTTCGAGCGCAACGCTCACGCAAATCAAGATAGAAGTACCACCCATTGAGGAAACATCGAGGTTGGTGATATTCAGGAAGATGATTGGGAAGATGGCGACCAAGCCGAGGAATACAGCACCGACCAGACCGACCTTTGAGAGGACTCTCTGGATATAGTCGGAGGTAGGCTTACCGGGCTTGATGCCGGGAATTGCGCCGTTTGATTGACGGAGGCCGTTTGCCATTTCAATCGGATTGTACTGAATTGCGACATAGAAGTAGTTGAATGCAATAATCAGAATGAAATAGACAACTGCGTAGGTGTAGGTGCGGGTATTGAAGAAGTTGATGAAGTAGTAGTAAATCTTCTGACCCATTGTCGTGGTATCGGTGATTGCATCGACCGGAGCCTTGAACATCGAGATTGTCGACGGCAAGGACATGAAGCTCATCGCAAAGATGATCGGCATAACACCGGACATACAAACCTTAATCGGAATGTGGGTATTTTGACCGCCATACTGCTTACGACCGACCACACGCTTTGCGTACTGGACGGGAATACGACGTTCTGCCTCATTCATAACAACGATACCGACAACCATAATTACAAAGATGATCGCATAGATGAACACCTTTGCGAAATACTGCTTCGGATCGTCGAGCACCAAACCGCCGAGCGTACCGATATCAATCGGAATCCGAGCGACGATACCGGCAAAGATGAGAATCGACATACCGTTGCCGATGCCCTTTTCATTGATGCGGTTACCCATCCAAACCACGAGGCTTGCACCTGCAATAAAGGAAAGGATGATGACCAGCATTGCAACAACGCCTGCTGCACCGGTGGTATACTTGATGGCAGCAGTATTATCCTCACCCTTCATGTTCTTCAGTGTGATGTAGTAGGCGATGGCCATAAAGATGGACAGACCCAGCGTCACGAAGGAAGTGATGCGGTTGAGTTTCTTCCGACCGGATTCGCCCTCCTGCTGCAAACGCTCCAGAGGCGGCAGTGCATAGGTCAGAAGCTGCATGATAATGCTAGCATTGATGGCCGGTGTGACACCCAAGGAGAAAATGGTAGCCTTGGAGAGTGCGCCACCGGAGATGATGTTGAGGTACTCAAGGAAGTTACCGCCGGAAGCATGTTGGTCCATCCATTCGGTAACGACCGCAGTATCGAGGAAAGGCACAGTGATCGTGCTTCCCAGACGAAAGATGACGATGATCAGCAATGTGAACAAGAGCTTGCTGCGAATTTCGGGAACACCCCATGCATTCTTCAGTGTTTTGAACACATTACATCACCTCAGCTTTCCCGCCTGCCTTCTCGATTTTCTCAACAGCAGACTGGGAAAACTTCGCAGCCTGAACAGTCAGCTTTGCGGTCAGCTCACCGTTGCCGAGAACCTTCACACCGCCGTTCTCGACCTTCTTGATCAGACCGGAAGCGAGAAGAAGCTCCGTAGTGACGACAGTACCGTCAACGAACTTGTTGAGGTCACCGACATTCACAACAGCATAACGGATAGCGAAAATGTTGTTGAAGCCGCGCTTCGGGATACGTCTGACGAGGGGCATCTGACCGCCTTCAAAGCCGATGCGCACGCCGCCGCCGGAACGAGCATTTTGACCCTTGTGACCCTTGCCGGCGGTCTTGCCGTTACCGGAACCATGCCCTCTGCCGATACGCTTCACAGGACGATTGGAATCTGCTGCGGGAGTCAATTCATGAATTTTCAATGGTTCGCACCTCCTTGCATTATGCTTCCGTGACCTTCACGAGGTGGGAAATTTTTGTAATCTTGCCCAGCGTCTGTGCATTATCGGGCTGAACGGTAACGTCGCCGATCTTGCGCAAACCCAGAGAATGAGCAGTTGCGATCTGGTCTTGCTTTCTGCCGCTCAGGCTCTTGATGAGCGTAATATTCTTTGCCATAACAGCTCACTCCTTATGAATTATTTGCCGAGGACTTCAGCAGTGGTCTTGCCGCGCTTGAGCGCAACAGCCTTTGCATCGGTCAGCTCCATCAAGCCATTGATGGTGGCACGAACCACATTGCAAGGATTGTTGGAACGCTGGCTCTTGGTACGGATGTCCTTAATGCCGGCCACTTCAATGACCGCACGGACAGGACCGCCTGCAATCACACCGGTACCGGGAGCAGCAGGCATCATCAGAACCTGACCTGCGCCGAACTTACCGATGACCTCATGCGGGATAGTAGTACCACGGAGGGTAATGCGAACGAGGTTCTTCTTTGCGTCCTCGATACCCTTACGAATGGCATCCGGAACTTCGCCGGACTTGCCCAGACCAAAACCGACCACGCCATTGCCGTCACCGACAACAACGAGAGCCGAGAATTTCATGATACGGCCGCCCTTTACGGTTTTGCTGACACGGTTGATGGAAACGACACGCTCCATCAACTCCATATTAGTAGCATCAATCAGTGCCAATCAAAGTCCCTCCTTTTTTAGAACTGGAGCCCATTCTCACGGGCACCGTCTGCGAGCTCGGAAATTCTGCCGTGATAGAGGTAGCCGCCACGGTCGAACACGACGGTTGTGATCCCCTTATCGGCAGCCTTCTTTGCGATAGCGGCGCCGACCATGCGTGCGCCCTCCTTGTTGCCGCCATTGCCCTCGAAGCCCTTATCCTGAGAGGAAGCGGCTGCAAGCGTTACACCTGCCACATCATCAATGATCTGAGCATAGATGTGCTTGGTGGAGCGATAGACGCAAAGTCTGGGACGGTTGGGCGTACCGGAGATTTTCGCACGGACTCTACGGTGTCTCTTGATACGGGCTTTGTTGCTGTCAATTTTCTTTACCATAGCAATTCACCTTTCTCCTTACTTCTTACCCTTGCCGGCTTTACCTTCCTTACGGATGATATGCTCGCCCTCATAGCGGATACCCTTGCCCTTATAAGGCTCCGGCGGACGCTTTTCGCGAACTTCGGCAGCGAACTGGCCAACCTTCTGCTTATCAATGCCGTTGATCACGATCTTGTTGGGAGCGGGAACATCAATGGTGATGCCGTCGATTTCAGGCATAATGACCTGATGGGAGTAGCCCAGGTTCATGACAAGCTTCTTGCCATCTTTTGCAGCACGGTAGCCGACGCCTTCGATGGTCAAGGTCTTGCTGTAACCGGTATTGACACCGTTGATCATGTTTGCGATCAGGGTGCGGGTCAAGCCATGCAGCGCACGGCTCTGCTTGTTATCATCGGGGCGGGTAACGGTCACAACGCCGTCTGCCACCTCAATCTTCATTGTGGCATTTGCACGATACGAATTCTCGCCCTTCGGCCCTTTCACGTCCACGAGGTTGGAATCGTCAACGGTAACGGTGACGCCGGCGGGAATTGCAATCGGGTGCTTACCGATTCTAGACATTTCAGCGTACCTCCTTACCAGACATAAGCGAGAACTTCGCCGCCGACATTCAGCTCACGAGCCTTCTTGTCGGTCATAATTCCCTTAGATGTGGAAACGATAACGATGCCCAGGCCCTTACGAACCTTCGGCATATCTGCACAGCTGCTATAGATACGCAGACCGGGCTTCGAGATGCGACGCAGACCACTGATTACAGGGGTTCTGTTATCGGTATATTTCAGGGTGATGCGAATGATACCCTGCTTACCGTCATCGATGACCTGGAAGCTCTTGACATAACCCTCATCGGCGAGGATCTGTGTAATGGCTTTCTTCACATTGGAAGCAGGAACATCAACAGTGGCGTGCTTTGCGGTATTCGCGTTACGGATTCTGGTCAACAAATCCGCAATGGTATCGGAAATTTGCATACCAATGACCTCCTATCATTTATTGTCGGATTACCAGCTTGCCTTCTTCACGCCGGGAATCTGACCGTCATGTGCAAGCTCTCTGAAGCAGATACGGCAGATACCGAACTTTCTGAGATAGGCATGGGGTCTGCCGCAGATCTTGCATCTGTTATAAGCACGCGTCGAGTACTTCGGAGCTCTCTGCTGCTTCAAAATCATAGCTTTCTTTGCCATTCTAAGCCTCCTATTACTTTGCGAACGGTGCACCGAGGAGGGAGAGCAGTTCCTTTGCTTCCTCATCAGTCGAAGCGGTAGTAATGAAGTTGATATCCATACCACGCACCTTATCGATCTTATCGTATTCGATTTCCGGGAAGATCAGCTGCTCCTTGATACCGGTCGAGTAGTTACCCTTACCGTCGAAGGAGTTCGGATTGATGCCGCGGAAGTCACGAACACGCGGGAATGCAATGGTAAAGAGCTTATCGACAAAGTCCCACATCTTCTCGCCACGCAGTGTGACCTTCACACCGATGGGCATGCCCTCACGGAGCTTGAAGTTTGCAACGGACTTCTTTGCACGGCAGACGACCGGACGTTGACCGGTGATCAACCCCAAGTCGTTCATGATTGCATCGATTGCCTTAGCATTTTCCTTTGCCTCGCCTGCACCGACATTGATGACGACCTTATCGAGACGCGGAATCTGCATGACATTTTTGTAGCCGAACTTTTTCATCAGCGCCGGAGCGACGGTGCTGGTGTAGTAATCTTTCAATCTAGCCATCGTCGTACTCCTTTACTCAAATGTTTTCTGGCACTTCTTGCAGATACGAACCGGCAGCTTTTTCTCTTCGCCTGCGGCATTCTTCTTGACCTCAAAGCCGTGACCGACACGGGTAGGTTTGCCGCACTTCGGGCAGATGAGCTGGAGCTTGCAAGCATAGATGGGGGACTCAGCCTCCACAATGCCGCCGGACTGGCCAACACGGGTGGGCTTCACATGCTTCTTGATCATGGAGAAGCCTTCCACGATGACCTTACCCTCTTTCGGGCTGACCTCGAGCACCTTACCGGTACGGATGGTTTTCTTTTCGATATCGGTGTACTTATCGCTCGGCTCACCAACGAGCAGGCGAACGGTATCACCCTTCTTGATGTGAATCTTACTCATCGGGTACCTCCTCATCAAAGGACTTCCGGAGCGAGGCTTAGGATCTTGACATAGTCATGCTCACGAAGCTCTCTGGCGACCGGTCCAAAAATACGGGTTCCCTTCGGGGTTTTATCTTCCTTAATGATAACAGCAGCATTCTCGTCGAAACGGATGTAGGTACCATCATCACGACGCAGACCCTTCGCAGAGCGAACGATAACCGCCTTGACAACATCACCCTTCTTCACAACACCGCCGGGAGCTGCCTTCTTCACGGATGCGACAATGACGTCACCGATATTGGCATAGCGTCTGCGGGTACCGCCGAGAACGCGAATGCACATAATCTCTTTTGCGCCGGTATTGTCTGCAACCTTCAAATAAGACTGCATTTGAATCACAGCAGGTTCCTCCTATCTGTAGTGGCGTTCGCTGCACCATACGGCTTCCAAACCGTAGGCCTTGCAGCGTATCGCTGAATCGATTATTTTGCCTTCTCGATGATCTGAACCACACGCCATCTCTTATCCTTGGACAGCGGACGGGTCTCCATCACGAGCACACGGTCACCACGACGGCACTCATTGTTCTCATCATGCGCCTTCAGGTGAACGGTACGCTTCACGATCTTCTTGTAGAGCGGATGCGCAACGTTATCCTCGATGGCAACGACAATCGTCTTATCCATCTTATCGCTGATGACCTTACCGGTACGGGTTTTTCTCAGATTTCTCTCAGTAGTCTCACTCACGACAGATCCTCCTCACTTATGCCTGCGCCGCAAGCTCAGCGGCACGCATATATGTTTTGACGCGGGCGATATCCTTCTTCACTGCCTTGAGACGGGCAGTATTCTCGAGCTGACCGGCAGCGTGCTGAAAGCGAAGGCGGAAGAGCTCGTCTTTCAGTTCATCGAGCTGCTTGGTCATTTCCTCGATGCTCATATCCTTGAGTTCAGTCGACTTCATGCCTGCGCACCTCCATCCTCATCTCTTGCAACGATCTTACACTTCACAGGCAGCTTGTGCATCGCAAGACGCAAAGCTTCCTTCAGGTCGTCCTCGGAGATCGGCTTATCCTTATCAGCGCCGATTTCAAACATCACACGACCGGGCTTTACAACGGCAACCCAGTACTCAGGAGAACCCTTACCGGAACCCATTCGGGTTTCTGCCGGCTTCTCGGTGATGGGCTTATCCGGAAAAATCTTAATCCAGACCTTACCGCCTCTCTTAATACGACGGGTCATGGCAATACGAGCAGCCTCGATCTGGTTAGAAGTGATCCAAGACGGCTCCATGGCAACCAAACCGAATTGACCATAAGTCACACGGTTACCACGCATGGCCTTACCGGTCAAACGGCCTCTGTGGACTCTGCGATACTTAACTCTCTTTGGAAGCAGCATTTGCGGAACCTCCTTCTCTTCTCATCTGACCGCCCTGCTGACGGTCACCGCGGGGTCTGCGGTCACCGCTGTTGAAATCGCGGCGGGGTCTACGGTCATTGCCGCCATTGCGGTCGTCACGACGGCGTCTGCTGTCACGACGATCATTCTTTCTCTCCAGACGCTCCTTAGAAGCAGCAGCCTTTGCGGCATCGCCCTTCAGGATTTCGCCCTTATAGATCCAGACCTTCACACCGATACGACCGTAGGTAGTGTTTGCCTCGGCAAAGCCGTAGTCGATGTCGGCACGGATGGTCTGCAGCGGGATAGTACCCTCGTGGTAGCACTCGGAACGAGCGATTTCGGCACCGCCCAGACGGCCGCCGCACTTAATCTTGATACCCTTTGCGCCGGACTTCATGGTACGACCGATGGAGCCTTTCATGGCACGGCGGAAGGTCACACGGTTCTCGAGGTCGAGTGCAATCTTCTCGGCGACGAGCTGTGCAGACATATCCATATTCTTGATTTCGATGATATTAATTGCAACCGACTTACCAATCTGCTTCTCGAGCTTCTCACGGAGCTTATCGATCTCAGCGCCGCCGCGGCCGATGATCAAGCCGGGCTTTGCGCAGTGAATGTGGATGCGAACTCTCTCAGGGAGACGCTCGATCTCGATGCGAGCGATACCGGCACTGTAGAGGGTTTTCTTGATATACTCACGCAGATTGTAGTCTTCCACGAGGGTATTGCCGAAGTCCTTTTTGCTTGCGAACCAGCGAGAATCCCAATCCTTGATCACGCCGACACGCATACCATGCGGATTAACTTTCTGTCCCATGCGGTTTTAAGCCTCCCTTTCCTTGAGGATGATGGTAATATTGGAAGTACGCTTGTTGATGCGGAATGCACGACCGTGGGCACGGGGACGAATTCTCTTGAGAATCGGACCGGGACCGACGTAGCAAGCGGCAACGTAAAGCGCATCCTTATTCATCGAGTGGTTGTTATCGGCATTTGCAATCGCAGAATTCAAAAGCTTCTTGACAATCGGGCAGCCTGCCTTGGGGGTCAGGTCCAGAGCAGCCAGAGCGATATCGACATTCTGATTCCGAATGAGGTCGAGTACGATCTGGACTTTTCTGGGCGAGATACGCACGCCACGCAGAATCGCTTTTGCTTCCGGAGCAAATGCAGCAGTATCATTGATAGCCATCTGTATTCCTCCTTCTGATTACTTCTTGCCGTTGTTCGAGGTCTTAGAACCGGCATGACCCTTGAAGGTTCTGGTCGGAGCGAACTCGCCGAGCTTGTGACCGATCATTTCCTCGGTCACGAACACCGGGATGTGCTTACGACCGTCATGGACGGCGAAGGTATGGCCGACGAATTCCGGGAAGATGGTGGAAGAACGGCTCCATGTCTTGAGAACCTTCTTCTCGCCGGTTGCATTCATAGCGTCAACACGCTTCATCAGGGCTTCCTGAACGTAAGGCCCCTTTTTCACACTTCTGCTCATGAGTCAGCCTCCTTTCTTATTTACCGTTACGGCGCTTCACGATGAGCTTATCGGAAGGCTTGTGATGCTTACGGGTCTTATAACCGAGAGCCGGCTTACCCCACGGAGTAACAGGACCCGGACGACCGATCGGGGACTTACCCTCACCACCACCGTGCGGGTGATCGCAGGGGTTCATAACGGAACCACGGACGGTCGGGCGAATGCCCATATGACGGACACGACCGGCTTTACCGAGATTGACGTTGTTGTGGTCGGTATTGGAAACCTGACCGATGGTAGCCTTGCAGATAACCGGCACCTTTCTCATTTCGCCGCTGGGCAGACGAATGAGGGCATAGGCGCCTTCCTTACCCATCAGCTGTGCCATGTTACCGGCACTGCGCACGAGCTGACCGCCCTTGCCGGGGTACATTTCAATGTTGTGGATGAAGGTACCGACCGGGATATGGGTCATCGGCAGAGCATTGCCGGGCTTAATGTCGCAATCTTCGCCACTGCGAACGACATCGCCGACGGCCAAACCGTTCGGAGCAATGATGTAACGCTTCTCGCCATCCTCATACTGCACGAGGGCGATGAAAGCAGAGCGGTTCGGATCATACTCGAGACTCAGAACGGTTGCATTCATGCCGTCCTTATTGCGCTTGAAATCAATAATTCTGTACTTGGTACGGACGCCGCCGCCGTGGTGGCGAACGGTGATTCTACCGTAGTTATTTCTGCCGGACTTCTTCTTCAGAGTCACGCAGAGCGACTTCTCCGGAGCCTTCTTGGTCAGACCGGAATAATCGGTCACAGTCATGCCGCGGCGGCCCGGCGTAGTCGGCTTATAAGCCTTAATTGCCATTGCTAATTTTCACTCCTTGAACTCAATGCTTCGTTTGCGGGAGCATGACTCCCATACGGGTTGAGAAAAATCTCAACAATTCAGGATCGATTAGAACAGACCTTCGAAGAACTCGATGGAGCTGTTACGCTTCTTGCCGTCCTTACCGGGCTTGGGATCCTGACTAATGGTTACGATTGCCTTCTTCCAGCTGGAAGTAGTACCTGCGTAACGGCCGACACGCTTTGCACGGCCACGGACATTCAAGGTGTTGACTTTCGTAACCTCTACCTGAAAGAGCTGTTCAACCGCTTGGGCAATCTCGATCTTGTTCGCATCCTTTGCGACTTTGAAGGTGTACTTACCGGTGGTTGCGAGCACATCGTTGGCTTTTTCGGTGATGACCGGCTTCAGAATGATATCCTGCGGTCTTTTCATTTCGCATACACCTCCTCAAGCTTTGCAACGGCAGCCTTGCTGATGATGAAGGCATCATGGCAGAGGATGTCGTAAACATTCAGCGTATTCACGGCTGCGGTTTTCACGCCGGGAATATTGTTTGCGCTTTTGTAGATACGGCTGTCTGCTTCTGCGGTGACGATCAGAGCCTTGCCCTCAACCTTCAGACCCTCGAGCATCTTCACGATGGTTTTCGTCTTGTAGGTATCCAGGGTGAGGCTGTCCACAACACGGATATTCTGATCGAGCACTTTCTGAGAAAAAGCGGAAAGCAGAGCCAGACGGCGTACTTTCTTATTCATAGAGAAGCGATAGCTTCTCGGCTTCGGGCCGAGTGCAACACCACCGTGATACCACTGGGGCGCACGGATAGAGCCCTGACGAGCATGACCTGTGCCCTTCTGACGATACGGCTTTCTGCCGCCGCCGCTGACCTCGGTACGGGTGAGCGTGGACTGTGTGCCCTGACGCTGATTGGCAAGATAATTGACAACGCAAGCGTGCATGACCGCCTCATTGGGGGTGATGCCGAACACAGCGTCATTCAGCTCGGTTTCGGAAACCTGCTGACCGATCATATCATAAACCGGAACTTTTGCCATTATGATTTCCTCCTTCCTTATGCCTTCTTCACGCTGTTGACGATGCTGACCAGACCGCCCTTAGAACCCGGGATTGCACCACGGATTGCGATCAGGCGATTCTCAGCATCGACGCTGACGATTTCGAGGTTCTGTACAGTAATTTTCTCGGCACCCATGTGACCTGCCAGACCCTTGCCCTTATAGATACGAGACGGGGACGAACATGCGCCCATGGAGCCGGCCTGACGATGAACCGGACCGGTGCCGTGTGTTTCCTTCAGTCTGTGCTGATTGAAACGCTTAATCGGACCGGCATAGCCCTTACCCTTGCTGGTACCAGACACATCGACGATATCGCCGACTGCGAAAGTATCTGCGAGGATGGTATCGCCAATGTTGAAGGCGTCACAGTCATCGAAGCGGAACTCCCGCAGCACACGCAGTGCGCCAGTGTTTGCCTTATCGAAATGGCCCTTCATCGGCTTGGAGACCTTATCGGACTTTGCTGCGCCGAATCCGAGCTGGATGGCATTGTAGCCGTCGTTTTCCACGGTCTTTTTCTGAACGACGAAGCAGGGGCCCGCCTCAACGACCGTGACCGGAACGACCTTACCGGCTTCGTTGAAAATCTGCGTCATGCCGATTTTCTTGCCAAGAATGGCTTTTTTCATTTTGGTTTTCCTCCTATTGGTTATTGGTTGACGCTGCTTTCACATGTCAACATGACCGGCGGTTCGGAAGGAGCCGCCTTTGTACGAATCCCGTCGATGAATTATTTCATCTCCATGTCGATATCGACACCGGCGGGGATTTCGAGCTTGGTGAGTGCGTCCATCGTCGCCTTGGTGGGACGAATGACATCGATCAAACGCTTGTGGGTGCGGAGCTCGAACTGCTCACGGCTGTCCTTGTACTTATGAACCGCACGAAGAATGGTCACGACTTCCTTATTGGTCGGAAGCGGGATCGGACCGGAAACTTTCTGTGCGCCGCCGCGCTTTGCCGCCTCAACGATCTTCGCTGCGGCTGCGTCCACGATTGCGTGCTCATAGCCCTTGATCTTAATTCTCAACTTTTCGCTGCCTGCCACTTCAGATTACCCTCCTTGAAATGTTTTTTGCCGAGGGGCATATCGAGAGTGGATACAATCACCTTTTGTCATGTTCGCGTTTCACGCACCCATCCTACGTTTCTTACGCTTCGGGTCAACGCAGTCGGGTGTTCCCATCAGGGAACCCATAAAAAATCCGATTCCGAATGCTTTGCAGCATCCGAATCGGGACATGAACACGAAACACAGAAGTTTGCATACGCAGACAAACTGCATCACAATCAATCCTGCGACCTTCCGCTTCCGTCTTCCTGCACTGCGCTTCGTAAGATAAGCGCAAGGCCTCCACGACAGAGTGCGTGGTATCGCACGATGAATCGTACACACAAACCGTGTTGTATTTCTCTTCGCCCGTTTATCGGACATACTCCACATGAATTACCGAGCATACCGCTCGCAACCTCATGCTTCACAGCATATCTTGTGCATCAGCCTATCTAGTATACCACATTTCTCCGATTCTGTCAATGGGTTTTCAAAAATTCCGGGCGTTTCCATAGTAAAATCTACAGAAAATTTTCGTTCAGTTTTTAGCAACATTGCCAAATGTCATTCAAAAGGCGGTATTCGCTCGAATACCGCCCTGAACGTTCTTACTTATGCGTTGGTGATCGGCGTATAGCAATCCGGTCGCCGATCCCGATACAATCCCCACTCGAACCGCTCCTGATGAATCGCATCAAGGTCATAGCTGTGAAGCAGAACGGTTTCCTCATCCCGTCCGGCTTGTACAGCAATCGCACCGGTTGCCGTGGTCAGGAAGGAAGAACCATAGAATTGCAGCTGCGAGCTTTGACCGCCGTTTTCCTCGCAAGGTGTGACCGTTTCAACGCCGACACGGTTTGCAGCAATCACCGGCATCAGATTGCAGGCCGCATGCCCCTGCATACAGGTCTGCCAATGGTCTTTGCTGTCACAACCGAGAATCGGTTCACTGCCGATGGCTGTCGGGTAAAAGCAAAGCTCTGCACCCATCACCGCCATAGATCGTGCGGTTTCGGGAAACCACTGATCCCAGCAAATGCCAACGCCGATGGTTGCATACCGAGTATGCCAAACACGGAATCCGGTATTGCCGGGCGAGAAATAGAATTTCTCCTGATAGTAGTGATCATCGGGGATATGTGTTTTGCGGTACACCCCGAGCAGGCTGCCGTCCGCATCGATGATGGCTGCGGCGTTATACAGCCGATCGCCATCCCGCTCATAGAAACTCACCGGCAGTACAACAGCCAATTCCTGTGCCAATTCCATACAGCGGCGAACCGCCGGATTCTCCTCCACGGGCTGTGCAAAGGCATAGTAATCATACCGCCGTTCCTGACAGAAATACTGCCGCTCAAACAATTCCGGCAGCAGAATGATCTGTGCACCCTGTGCCGCCGCTTGGTGCACGGCAGTTTCCGCCGTTTGCAGGCTGACTTGCGGATCTGTGCTGCAACGCATCTGCACCGCCGCAACGGTAACCATACGTCCCATCTTACCATCTCCCCTCGGGAATTTGCTGTGTGATACAGTGAATATTGCCGCCGCCGAGCAAGATTTCCCTTGCGGCAACCGGCACGATTTCCCTTGTCGGGAAGCAGCCGGCGAGAATCTCACAGGCAAGCTTGTCCGTATCGGCCGCATTACCGCCGAACTGCGGCACAAGCACGCAGTCATTGCCGATATAGCAGTTGACATAGGATGCCGCAAGCCGTTCGCCGACCGTACGTTCCGCTTCACCCTCGGCAAAGGAATCGTAGCCGTCCAAATCCTCCTGCGTAATGCAGATGGGTGTTTTGGGAATCGGCAGCTTGTGAATGACAAAAGGTCTGCCCTTGGCGTCGGTTGTATGGGAGAGCAGTTCGTAATCCGCACGGCTCATCGCATACTGCGGATCGCTCTCGTCCTCCGTCCATGCCAGCATGACCGCGCCCGGTGCCGTGAATGCACAGACATTGTCGATATGCTCGTTGGTTTCGTCATTGTAAATGCCGTATGGCAGCCAAATGACTTTTTCCGCTCCCAAATATTCTCGCAGCTGTTCGGTGATTTGCGCTTTGGTCATCTCCGGATTGCGTCCCTTGCTCAGCAGGCAGGGTTCGGTCACCAGCACCGTTCCCTCGCCATCGCTGTGAATCGCACCGCCCTCAAGTACAAACGGCCTTGCATCATAATAGTATATCCCCAATGCCGTACATATGGCATCGGCAGCAGCATCGTCCTGTTGATAGTCCGGATACAGACCATCATAGTCACCGCCCCATGCATTGAACTGCCACGATATGCCGCGCACTGCTCCGGCAGCATTCCGAACCATGGTCGGTGCAATATCTCTCGCCCAGGCATCATCGGTCGGAATATCGAGCAGCCGTACCGCTTGAGGCAGCATGGTTTCGGCAATCGAACGAGTTCGCTCGTTGACCAGCATATACACCTGCTCACACTGCGCCAATCGGGCAGCGATTTCGGCGAAAACTTGCTGTGCCGCCTTTGCGCCGTACCGCCATGATCCGGGCCGTTCGGGGAACACCAAAATCGTACCGTGATGACGGTCAAATTCGGCAGGCATGGCAAAACCATCGGATTTGGGAGTTGTCAATTTCATGATAAGCGTCCTTTGAAATCGAAATAATCGAATTGGCGAATCAACTCGCATTCGCCGTTTTCGTGCATGACAGCGATAGACGGCAAGGGCATACCATTAAAGGTATTGTTCTTGACCATCGAATAAATCGCCATATCCTCAAAGCAGAGTCGGTCACCGATCTGCACGGGATGGTCAAAGGCATAATCGCCGATGACATCGCCTGCCAAGCAGGTTCTTGCGCCGAGCCGATAGGCATACGGCTTTTCACCCCACTCCCCTGCATCCCGCAGCGGCGGACGGTAGGGCATTTCCAGTACATCGGGCATATGACATGCCGCCGACGCATCGAGAATCAGAATCTCCATGCCGTTCTCGACAATGTCCATGACCTCCGTAATCAGGTATCCGGCATTGAGGGCGACCGCCTCGCCGGGTTCGAGATAGATCCGAACGCCGTACTGACGGGTAATCCGGTGAATGAGCGATTCGAGTGCCGGAATATCGTAGCCGGCACGGGTGATATGATGTCCGCCGCCGAGATTCAGCCATTCCATCTGCGGCAGGTATGCGCCGAACTGCTGTTCAAAGGCATCAAAGGTTTCGAGCAGGGCATCGGCATTCTGCTCACAAAGCGTATGGAAATGCAGTCCCTTCACGCCTTTGAGCAGATCGGGACGGAATTGCGCCCTCGTCACGCCAAGCCGAGAACCGGGTGCGCAGGGGTCATAGATGGCATGACCTTCCTGTGTGGAGTGCATCGGGTTGACCCGAATGCCGACACTGACCTTTGCCTGCGCCCAGACCGAACGGTGCAATTCGAGCTGACGGAAGGAGTTAAAGCTGATGTGGTCGCAGATACGGCAAAGCTCTGCCATTTCCTCCTTGCCATATGCGGGCGAATAGACATGAGTTTCCTTGCCGAATTCCTCTGCACCGAGTCTTGCTTCAAACAAACCGCTTGCGGTCGTACCGCTGATATACTTTGCAATCAGCGGATAGAGGGCAAAGACGGAAAAGCATTTCTGTGCCAGCAGAATATGACAGCCGGTATGCTGCTCGATCTGCTGTAACAGTTCCAGATTCTGCCGCAGCTTCCCTTCGTCAATGACATAGCAAGGGGTCGGCAGCTCGTCAAACCGCATCACGGAACGATCTGCGGGTTCTCATCGACAACCCACGGCAAGCCGTATTCGTTCAGCATCTCCATGAACGGATCCGGATCGAATTCCTCGATGGTTCTCGCACCGGCATTGCGCCAAGTGCCGTTGGCGACGAGGGCTGCACCGATCATCGCCGGAACACCGGTGGTATAGGAGATCGCCTGCGAACCCAGCTCCCGATAGCATTCCTGATGATCGCATACATTATAAATGTAGATGTTTTTTTCCTTGCCGTCCTTGATACCGGTAAAGATACAGCCGATATTGGTTTTGCCGACGGTTCTCGGACCGAGCGAAGCCGGATCGGGCAGCAGTGCCTTCAGGAACTGGATCGGCACGATTTCCGTACCCTGAAATTCGATGGGCGTGGTGGAGAGCATACCGACATTCTCCAGACACTTCATATGCGTCAGATAGCTCTGTCCGAAGGTCATGAAGAAACGAATGCGCTTGACATTGGGAATATTCTTGGCAAGCGACTCGATTTCCTCGTGGTGGAGCAGATACATATCCTTCTCGCCGACTTCAGGGAAATTGTACACACGTTTAATCTCCATCGGCTCGGTTTCAACCCAGTGACCATTCTCCCAGTAAGAGCCGTTTGCGGACACCTCACGCAAATTGATTTCCGGATTGAAATTGGTGGCGAACGGATAGCCGTGGTCACCGCCGTTGCAGTCGAGGATATCGATATAGTGAATCTCGTCAAAGTAATGCTTGCGGGCATAGGCGGTGAAAACAGAGGTTACACCCGGGTCAAAGCCGCTGCCGAGCAAAGCGGTCAAGCCGGCTTTCTCGAACTGCTCGTGGAACGCCCATTGATAGGAGTAGTCGAAATAGGCAGTAAAGCCAAGCTCCTTGCAACGCTTTTCGTAATTGGCACGCCAAATCGGTTCATCGATATTCTCCGGCTCATAGTTGGCAGTATCGATATAATGCACACCTGCCTCAAGGCATGCCTGCATGATGGTCAAATCCTGATAGGGCAGTGCAAGGTTCAGCACGGCAACCGGCTGATAGGCACGAATCAATGCCAGAACGGCATCCTTGTCATCGGCATCGAGCTGTGCGGTGGTGATAATGGTTTTGGACTTCCCTTCCTGCTCGATTTTCGCCTTCAGCGCATCGCACTTGGAAACCGTACGGCTTGCAATACAAATCTCCGTAAAAACGGCATCGTTCCGGCAGCATTTCTGAATGGCAACACTAGCCACACCGCCACAGCCGATAATCAGTACTTTGCTCATGATGAAACCTCCTTATTTTTCCTCTTGATTGCGATCCTCTGCCTCTTCGAGCAGATCTTCGACATATTTCGGCAGCATGAATGCGCCGTTGTGCAGATTCGTGGTATAGTACCAGGTACGAATCTTGCGTTTCTTCCATCGTTTCGGGTCAAAATCCCGAATCGGGTGATATTTCTTCGACGCAAACCCGAACAGCCAATAGCCGGACGGGCAGGTCGGAATATGCGCCTGATACACACGGCAAATTGGAAACGACCTGAATGCTTTCGTGTGCATCGAACGACAGGCGTCCTCGTCCTCATCAAAGAACGGGCTGCCGTGCTGATAGACCATGATACCATCCTCCTTGAGGGCACGGTAGCACAGGCCGTAAAATTCCTTGGTAAACAACCCGGCAGTATGTCCGAACGGGTCGGTGGCATCATTGATAATCAGGTCGTATTCGCCGTGACGGGTTCGCAGCACACGCAAACCATCCTGATTGTAGATGGAAACTCTCGGGTCGTCCAAGCCCTTGGCATTGTCGGGGAAAAACTCCCGACAGACGTCGACGAACATCTCGTCCGGCTCGACCACATCAATGACTTCGATTTCATCGTAATAGGACAGCTCTCTGGCAACACCGCCGTCACCGCCGCCGATGACCAGCACATGCTTGACATTCGGGTGTACCGACATCGGCACATGCACGATCATTTCGTCATAGATAAACTCGTCCTTCTCGGAGAAAATCACGCTGCCGTTCGACACAAGAAAACGGCCGAATTCCTCCGATTCAAACACGTCAATGCGCTGGAAATCACTCTGACCGGTGTAAAGCTGTTTTTCGCAGCGAATCGACATTTTCACATTGTCTGTATGCAGCTCGGCAAACCAAAATTCCATGTTTTCCTCCTTACCGCAGCACATTCAGATTGCTGACATTCGGGTCTTCCGTCCCCTGCATAGAGCAGCCCTTCTCCTTTGCATAGCGAATGTATTCGATGATATCCTCGGTAATGATTTCGCCCGGTGCCAAAATCGGGATACCCGGCGGATAGCACATCACGAATTCTGCGCAGATACGTCCATTTGTCCTTTCCAGCGGCAGCATGACCTTATCCGCATAGAATGCCTCCTGCGGAGTAGCCACCACCTTGGGTGCAATATATTCGAGGCTCAGCAAGCCGGTATTGTCCTTGCCATAGAGCCGCTTGATATCGGCAAGCGCACCGACCAGGCGTTCAATATCCTGAATGCGGTCGCCGATGGAGATGTAGGCGAGAATATTGCCGATGTCGCCAAACTCAATTTGGATATCGTATTCATCCCGCAGCAGGTCGTAGACCTCAATGCCGGCAAGACCGATTTCTCTTGTATACACGGACAATTTCGTCACATCATAGTCAAATGCGCTCGTACCGTTGCAGAGTTCTCTGCCATAGGCGTAATAGCCGCCGATCTCGTTGATCTCGGCACGAGCATATTCCGCCATGTGCATGACCTTGGCAAAGGACTCTCTGCCGCGCAGTGCAAGATTTCGACGGGAAATATCCAGACTCGAAATCAGCAGGTAGGACGCACTGGTGGTCTGCGTGAGATTGATAATCTGGCGTACATAGCCCTCATTGACCGTATCATTGAGCAGCAGCAAAGAGCTTTGCGTCAAGCTGCCGCCGGATTTGTGCATCGAAACCGCTGCCATATCCGCACCGGCTGCCATCGCTGAAATGGGCAGCGCATCATGAAAATAGAAATGCGTGCCATGTGCCTCATCAACAAGCACGAGCATATTGTGTGCATGAGCGAGCTTGACAATGGACTGCAGATCCGAACAAATGCCGTAATAGGTTGGGTTATTGACGAACACGGCAACAGCATCGGGATTCTGGCGAATGGTTTCCTTGAGATGGGACAATTCCATGCCCAGAGAAATGCCGATTCTCGGCTGCACATCCGGATTGACATAGACCGGAACCGCACCGCAAAGCACCAGCGCATTGATGACGCTCTTGTGGACATTGCGCGGTACAATCAATTTCTGCCCTGCCTTACAGGCGGAGAGGATCATGCTCTGTACGGCAGAGGTCGTACCGCCGACCATAAAGAAAGCGTGTGCCGCACCGAAGGCATCGGCAGCCAGATTCTCGGAGTCCAGAATGACGGACACCGGATGACAGAGATTATCGAGGGGTTTCATCGAGTTGACATCAATGCCGACACATTGCTCGCCGAGCAGACGGACGAGTTCGGGGTTGCCCCTGCCCCGTTTATGACCGGGTACATCAAAGGGAACGACACGCTGACGGCGCAGCCGTTCGAGTGCCTCATAGACCGGTGCGTGCTTTTGCTTTTCCAAATCCATTGTTTTCCGGTATCCTCTCTGTAGGATTTTATCATCTCAGAAATAGAGAGAAGGCAACTGCGGACCCATCCCATTGGAGCGGTATCAAACGCCACGAGCAACGAAGACAGATATGCAGATTGCCTTGTCATACTATTCGTATTATATCACAGGAAGCACATGATGTCAAGGGATTCGACAAATTTCTGCATTCCATTGTTCGGCAATCGATGGAATACACGAAAATACCGAAAAATCTTTTTTCAGTATCCGCTGTTTCGACAGACTTTGCGGTGCGATTGCGCTACAATACCAGTAGTATCCCAATTACAGAAAGGAACGAACAGAACTATGCTTGAGCTGAAACAGGAAGAGAACACGCTCACGGTCTTTCTCAGCGGAGAACTCGATCACCACCATGCGAAGGAAATACGGGAAGAGGTCGATTTTGCGGTACGGGAACAGCGGCCGCCGACGGTTGTACTGGATTTTCGACGAGTCACATTCATGGACAGTTCCGGCATCGGGCTGATCATGGGCCGCTCCCACCTGATGGAGGAGTACGGCGGTACGCTCGAAATCCACAACCCATCTCCGCAAATTCGCAAGGTCCTGCGCATCTCCGGCACCGATCGCCTTGCGGTCATACGGAATCAAACAAACGGAAAGGATGTCCCCCATGCATACCATTAACGAATTGAAATGCAGTTTTCCGGCACGCTCCCAAAATGAGAGCTTTGCCCGAACCATGGTCTGTGCCTTTGCCGCACAGCTTGACCCGACTGTGGAGGAGTTGGCAGACCTGCGAACGGCGGTTTCGGAGGCAGTTACCAACAGCATTGTCCATGCCTATCGGGGTATGGACGATGGCATCATTGCGATTACGGTTCGCTTGCTGCCCGATTCGGTCATCTATGTGCGTATCACGGACAAAGGCTGCGGCATTGCCGATATCCCGAAGGCTATGCAGCCGCTCTATTCGAGTGCGCCGGCAGAGGAACGTGCCGGTCTGGGCTTTACGGTCATGGAAAGCTTTACGGACAAGCTGTCCGTCCGCAGCACCGTAGGCAAGGGTACGACCGTCACTATGCGAAAGCGAATGCGTCATGAATCCGACCCGGCAAGAGATTGACATCGAGGAACACCTCGGGCTGGTGCATCACTGTGCCAATCGGTTTCGGGGACGGGGCATGGAGTATGAGGAGCTGTATTCGGCAGGCTGCATGGGACTGGTCAAGGCGGCGCATGCCTTTGATACAAGCCGAGGGGTTTGCTTTTCGACCTATGCCGTACCGGTGATCATCGGGGAAATCAAACGGCTGTTTCGGGATAACGGCAGTGTGAAGGTCGGACGGCGGCTGAAAGAACGAGCCTTGCAGGCAAGCCGTATCTGCGAGCAGCTGCGGCAGCAATACGGACAAGAACCGACCGTACAGCAAATTGCCGAAGCACTCGGCATCTCGGAAGCAGAAGCCGCCGAAGCCCTCTGTGCCGCACAGCCGACCGTACCCTTAACCGCCTATACCGAGGATGGCGAATTGGAACGGGATTTGCCGACTGCTTCCCCCGATATCGCCTTGCAGGAGCATATGGCATTGCAGCAGGTGCTTGCCCTGTTGACAGAAAAAGACCGCAGGCTGATTCACCTGCGGTATGAGGAAAGCCTCACCCAGACGGAAACCGCCAAGCGTCTTGGCATGACGCAGGTACAGGTTTCCCGTCGGGAGAAAAAGATTCTGTTATTTTTGCGTGAAGAGCTGCTCCGATAGCACTCAACCGAATGCCGGAACTTTGCCGTCTTGCAAAAACTGCAAGTATTTCTCCTCATTAAGCGGTGTGGAGAACAGATAGCCCTGCAAATAGCCCACACCATGTTCGACCAGCAGCGCCGCCTGTTCGGGTGTTTCGACACCCTCTGCAATGATGTGCATTTTCAGACGATGCACCATGCTGATGACACTTTCGAGGATGACATAGGCCTTATTGCGTTCGGTTTCGCTCGCCTTTTCGTCATAGCAGCTCCAAAGCAGGCTCTTGTCAAGCTTGATGTAATTGAACGAGAGTGCCGCAATTTTCGACAGATTCGAGTAGCCCGTGCCAAAATCGTCGAGTGAAAATTCCGATCCGTTGCCCTGAATATTGCGGATATTGCTCATAATCTGGTGAGACGAATCGCCGGCAGCGGTTTCGGTGATCTCAAAGTTAATAAAATTGGGCTTAATCCGGTGCTTTTGCAGCATTTCCTTAATGATGGCAGGTAGATCGCTGTTGGAAATCTGAATGCCGGAAAGGTTAACCTCGATATACTGTACGCCACGCTCAAACAAATTATGCGCCGTTGCGAACCGGCAGACCTTTTCCAGAACGACTCTGCCGATATCCATAATCAAGCCATTTGCTTCGGCAATGGGGATAAATTCCTCCGGCGAAACAAAGCCCAAAGAACCGCAGTCCCCCAGCCGCACCAACGCCTCCGCAGACGTATAGCCCTTATGCTCGGACGAGTAGATCGGCTGGTAGACGACCTCGAATGCCTCATTCTTGACGGCATTCTTGACCAAATAGAGAATCTCAAGCTCCCGCTTACAGCCTGCGGCGGTCTTGTCATCGATCTGGTTGACCAGTCCCGTGGCATGTACGGCGGAATAGCGAATCAGACGGGTAATCTCATCAAAATCATTGGTGATCTCCGGCACCATCAGGACATCGACATGAGACTTGACGAAAAAGCCGGCCCCGTTGCCGTCCCACATTTCCTCCAAACGCCAAGAGATTTTCTGTACAAGTTCCGCCGCCAATTCCGGAAAACGGGCAAACAGGATGAATTTGTTGGAATCAAAGACATACACATCTCGCTGCTCGCATTCCTTCAGCAGGAATTTGGCAACCGACTGCTTGATGGCATTGCCCATGCTGTGACCGAATCGAGAAGTAATGCCGTCGAGTTCGTCCATCACCACGGAGATGATCACAAAGGGCTTGGGCGACTGCAGCCGTTCTTTCAGCATGAGATCGAATGCGTAGGCATTGAAGCATTCTGTCGTACGGTCGAGATATTCGGCAGGACTTGCGAGCGAGAAGTAGATGAACAGAATCAGCATCGGCAAGCCGATTTCGCTGACAATTGTGACATCGACCGGCATACCGGTATACATCAGCAGATTTTCGTTCGAGAGGAATACGCCAAGCCAGATCATCACGCTGACCAGCAGCAGTACTTTCGTACCGAACTTCACCCGCAGCAACAGAGCCGTACCGATGAGAACCAAGAAGCCGGAGCTCCAAATCATAAGATATGCCACAATATAGACGGAATCCAGCCGTTCCAAAAAAGCGTGCATTGCGGCATCCGCCTCATACTTTCGGTGGATAACCGCAAGCGTGATGCAGGTTGCAGCATTGAGCAGGTAGACCGCTATATAGCCGCAGGAAATGCGTGAGAACTGCTTATGCCGTTCCGTTTCCAAGGCAGAGACATAGCGGTAAAACGATATCATGATCGCACCATTGATGAGCTCACCGCCGATAAAAGAAAACGGTTGGAACGACGGATAATTCGCAAATGCGTCCGACAAAAAATTCAGCAGATAGCACACAATTGTCCAGCAAACCAATGCCCAAAATCTCCGATTGGAAGCCGCATGAATCCGCTTTGATGTAAACCAGCCAACGGCAACAATTCCCAACATCACCAGCGACAATAAATTCGTCTGATTGAGCGTTCCCATAAACATCCCTTTCTGAATTCTGACAATGCCATATTCGGCACCATACTGTCCTACTGTCTTTTTATTCATTATATATTATACCGACTGTCGAGTCTATTGTCAATCGCTCTGCGGAAACTTCGTGCGATTTGCAAGGTATTCCGTCCTTATCTGCTTACAATTTGTATAGAAATCGAAACATTCCATTGTTTACATCAACGAAACGCCGTCCAACACCACCCCGAGGGGCTTGCAGTTGGACGGCGAATTTTATGTCAGCTGTCCCGGCGGTTCGGGATTACTGACCGGTTGTATACACAGCGCCGTTCTCCGGAATGTCAAATCCCGTGCCGAGGAAATAGCTCAGATGCGGCGGCTGATTGTATGCGACATTCTGACCGGCAACCATGGTGCGGTACTGCGGGTTGTGCATAAGGGTCGTGATGGCGTAGTCGGTCGTGAACGAGGTCGAGTAGATGCGGAGGTAATCGCCGGTCGAACCTGCAAAGACCATCTCCTCCCGCCAATCGCCGAACAGATCACAGGTGATACCGGCATTGGACTTCGAGCCGTTGTTATAGGTACAGCCGGATGCGGTAAAGATACGGCCGTTGCCATAGCTGTCTACCATCGTGCGGTCAAGCACATCCCGCTCAAGGTCGCCGTTCCAGTAGACGAGGGAGTTCATGTTCCACTTCGTGACATCTGCCCAAGTTGCAATCTGCGTGCCGGATTCGTTGTAGATAATGCTGTCATGAATGCCGGTAAACTCTGCGGCAGAATTGCCCGGAATGATGTTTGCTGCCAAACCTCTGCCGGTATCGCCGCTACCGGTCTTGCGCATGAGTATATTGCCGGTCTTGGCATCTCGCAGGGAAATGCCGTACTCGCCCGTTTCATGGCACATGAAGATTTCCAGACCGGGATTCGAGGGCACAAGGTCGCCAATGTGCATCGCATCACCATGACCAAGATTCGTAGAATAGAGCAGAGAGCCGTCGTCATCGATGACGCAGGCACCCATGATGATTTCGTCTTTCCCATCGCCATCGGCATCGGCGGCAAAGCAGTTGTGGTTACCGTCACCGGCAGCATCGCCCGAACCGCTGTTGTCGGAATCAAATGCCCAACGTTGGACGAGCTTCTTGTTCTCCACATCCCATGCAGTTGCAGTCATACGGGTGTAGTAGCCACGCACCATCACGCAGGACGGCGTCGCACCATCGAGATATGCTACAGCACCGAGGAAGCGGTCGACACGATTGCCGTAGCTGTCGCCCCATGCATTGACCGTACCACGGCCGGGCACATAGTCGACGGTATCGAGGGCTTGACCGGTTGCGCCGTCAAAAAGCGTGAGATATTCGTTTCCTGTGAGGATATAGCCGGAGGAACTGCGATAATCGGCAGAGCCGTCACCGATGGTCACGCCGGTACCGTCCACCGTGCCATCCGAGGTCTTACAGATCATCTCTGCCTTGGAATCACCGTCAAAGTCATAGACCATGAACTGCGTATAGTGTGCGCCGGCACGGATATTCCGTCCCAAATCCACACGCCACAGCTTCGTGCCGTCCAAACGATAGCAGTCGATATAGACATTGCCGGTATAGCCGGATTTGGAATTGTCCTGCGAGTTGGACGGATCCCACTTGACAAACAGCTCATACTGTCCATCGCCGTCAACATCGCCGACCGAACAGTCATTCGGCGCATAGGTGCAGGTTGTGCCATCGGGCATCGTCAAACCGGCAGGTACATCAAGCTTCACATCAAGATAGCCGCCGTTGCTGTCGTTCGTACCGAGCATGGTTGCCAAGCAGGCAAATTCGGTGCAGGTATCGCCCTGATAGACATCGACCGTATACCAGTCGCTTGCCGAGCCGACACTGTCGAGATAGCAGGTCGGATTGGCGGCACTGCCTTCGTAAAGCACGGTCGGGTCTCCGTTGCGGAACACCTTGAAGGTTGTGTTCTCATCGTCCGTGCCGAGCAAACGCCAGCTGACGAGAATACCTTTGCCGGTATTGACCGCAATCACGCCACGGTTGAGGTTCTCGACCTGCTTTGCACCGGGTTCGGGTTCTTTTTGCATCGGGCTTGCGGCATCGGTCGTAGCTGTCAGCTCAATATAGTCCATATTCGGACCGCCCGTCGAGGTCGAACCGGTCGCCTGAATCGTATTCGCACCTGCTTGCAGGGTCAATACCACGCTGACCTCGCTCCATGTTGTCCACGCCCCGGTGGACAGGAATGCCGTGGCGACATAGTCCGTACTGCCGTTGACCGTCACCTTGCAGGCACGGGTATCGGTGGTATCGGCCGCACCGTTGGCATAGCGGAAGGTCACACGGTAATTGCCCGCCGTTGCGACATTGACCGTCCATTTGATATAGCCGCCTGCCGCATTGTCATAGTTGACATAAGCCGTACCGGCATATCCCGTATTGGTATTTTCACTGACACCGCCGACATATTCAGCTTCGACGGCATAGTAGCGTTCGGTGGTGGTCAAGGTCGTGGAAACACCTGCCGGAAATGCGTCAAGGATGGTCGCAAGATACTGCTGCATCAGCACCGCATCGGCAACAGTCACCGCTCCATCGGCATTGACATCGGCTGCCGTGCGGAACGCATCGGTTTGCGTTGCACCGGACATCAGTGCCTGTTTCATGGCAGTCAAGTCAACAACGGAAATGCTGCCGTCCCCGTTCACATCACCATAGTAAATCGTCGTCGTTTCGGCAGAAAGCGGCATCACCATGCCGCCGAGCATCGAAAGTGCCGTCACAGCCGACACCCATCGTTTGGGTTTTCGCATCTCTGTATTCCCCCTCATTTTCTGAATCGCCATAGTATGACACTTTCATATTAGCACAAATTTTCACTGCAAACAATGATAAATTGTACCGTCTGCCTGCAATATTATCTCCAGTTGCAAGCCGATATCGGCAGTTGACGGGAAACGGTGATAATATCGTGAAATGGCTTGCATTTTTCAGGTGGGTATGCTACAATATATAGAAGTGATTCTGCTATCAAAGGAAGGGTACTATCCATGTCGGAAAAAACGCCAAAAGATACCAAAAAGCCCACGGTTTCGGCATTTCGCAATGCCGCTGAACTGGAAGCCAAGGAACGCCGTGCCGCCGAACAAGCGGAGCGGGAACGGCAAGCTGCCGAGGAAGAAGCCGCCTATCAGGCACGAGAGGAATATGCCAAGGGGCTGAACGAGGAAAAGGTTGACCTGATTCGCTTAAAGCAGGGCGTCATCACTGACAGCGACAAGGTATTCCCCGAACAAGAGCCGGAAAAGAAATATACCGTATGGCAGAAAATCAGCAACTGGTTCTACCACTCGAAATGGTGGCTCGGCATTGCGGCATTCTGCGTGGTGGTATTCGGGTTTCTGCTGTACGATTCGCTCACCCGTGTTGACCCCGACCAGCGCATTCTCATTCTCTCCAATCATGCGGAGCTGTATGCCCATACCGACCGTGTGCACAACCTGCTCGCAACCGCCTGCACCGACCTCAACGGCGACGACAAGGTCATTGCGTCCTCGATTTATGTTCCGGTTTCCAAGGAAACCATGGAATCCGGCGGCTCGTATGCGGCTTCCTACAATTCCCAGCTGCTGATTCAATTCCAGACCGCAACTTGTATGCTCGTCATTGCCGATGACGCTGCCAATGCCTATCTTGAGCCGGAAACGGCATTTGTCGATTTGGAAACCGTATTCCCTGAATACGACTGCGTGGACGGCTACCGCATTCGGCTCGACCAAACGAAATTCGCTGAACTGCTCGAACTGGAAACGCCGCTTAACGAAGGCTGCTATCTGGCGATTCGTGCGGTACAGAACAACATGAGCGGCACGGAGGAAATGCAGGCGGCATATGATCAAGCCATGCCGATTCTCGAAGCATTTCTCGAAATCCTCACGGAAGGAGCTGTCACCGATGGCTGATACACAAACTCCGACCACCCCCGAAGCCCAACAAAGCGGCATTTTTCAGCCGAAACCGCCCATGCAAGCCCCGAAGGTACTTTCCGGCGAGCAGCTTGCCAAGCGTGTTGCAATCGTACTGGCAGTTATTCTGATTGCGGCAGGCATTGCCATACTCTTCCGCAATCCGTTCCTCAAACCTGTAAAGAAATATTACAAAGGACTTGAGCAGCAGTCTGTCGATGCGATGAGCGAGGCATTTCCTGCATGGTTAGTCAATGCCGAGGTAGACGACGATACCATTACCGTACACGGCATGTGCGATGTCATTCTCACCTCTGCAGTTTACGCCTATGGTACGGACTTTGATGTGGACTACGAGCTCATCACCCGTACCGATGTATCGGAGAGCCGGCTCGAGCAGCTCGAATCGGGCATCGCCGTGCGCTACGAAACGGAAGTCGAGGTATCCAAAGGCTATACGCTCAAGCTGCTCGTCACCTACAGTGCCGGCGACCATGAGGCAGAGGTGACGGAATATGCCTCTGTTTATCGCATTAACGGAACGTGGTGTATTCTTGACGTGCCCGGCGATCCGAACGCAGAATAAAGGCACCACCGCACAAAGAAAAGCCGCTGAAAAAATGTATTTTCGGGTCAATCGCCTTTACTTTTCCTTAAAATTGTGTTATAATACAAATGAATTCCAACGCAGTGTGCTGTAGCCTGTACTGCGTATGCTTCGGAGGTACCTATGCGCATCATCCGCACCGTTCGTTCGGCTTTTTCTGAATCCCGCCTTGCCGATGACCGACGAGAGCCATACGGTCAAGTATTCATACTGGCATTTCTGGTCATGCTCGTGACCATGCTGCCGGTCATGATTTTCACCGGCGGTTACTTCATCTATTACGGCGACTTCAATTCCCAACAGCTGCCCTTCTATACCCTCGCCCATCGAGCAGTGCAGGACGGCGCATTCGGCTGGAATTGGGAAACCGATTTGGGTGCGAATTTCATCGGCTCGTACTCGTTCTACCTGCTCGGCAGTCCGTTTTTCTGGATCACGACATTGTTCCCGAATGACTGGGTCGTCTTTCTGATGCCCTATCTGCTGGCACTCAAGCATGCGGTCGCCGCCCTGACCGCCTATGCCTACATCCGACGCTTTGTCCGCAGCCACCGTGCCGCAATGGTCGGCGGTCTGCTGTATGCGTTCTCCGGCTTTCAGCTGTTCAACATCTTCTTCAATCATTTTCAGGATGTCACCGCTTTCTTTCCGCTGCTGCTGATCGCACTGGAGGAACGGGTCAACGAAAATCGACGAGGTGTCTTTGCGTTGACCGTTGCCTTGATGGCAATGCTCAACTACTTCTTCTTTACCGGCGAAGTGGTCTTTGTCCTGCTGTATTTCATCGTGCGCTGTCCCTGCAAGGATTTCCACATCGACTTGCGGAAATTCTTCAGCATCGCTCTGGAATCTATCATCGGTGTGATGATTTCCTGTGTCCTGCTGCTGCCGTCTGCACTTGCCATCCTCGAGAACAACCGTGTCGATACCCATCTAACCGGTCAGGACATGGTTGCCTACTACGATAAAACCCGCATTCTGCGCATTATCCAGAGCTTCTTCATGATTCCCGATGTGCCCGCCCGTCCGAACCTCTTTGACACCGACTACGGCAAATGGGCTTCCATCGGCGGCTATCTGCCGCTGTTCTCCATGGCAGGCGTCATCGCATTCATGTCGAGCAAGCGCAAGCATTGGGCAACTCGTTTGACGGCAATTTGCATCTTCTGCGCCTGCATCCCGATTTTCAACACGATGTTCTACGCCTTCAACAGCTCCTACTATGCCCGTTGGTACTTCATGCCGATTCTGATTATGGCATTGATGACCGCCTATGCCCTCGACAACCGCACCATTTCTTGGAAAGGCGGCATAATCACCTGCGGTTTGGTACTTGCCTTCTGCGGCATGGTCGCTCTGTTCCCGAAAAAGAACGAGGACGGCGAGACGGTCTACTTTTCGTTCCCGGAGTATCCGGAATATTTCTGGCTGGTACTGATTCTGTGCGTGCTGATGCTCGGCGCATGCTGTTACCTGATTCGCTGCCGCAATCGCGGCAAGGCGTTCTTCACATGGAGCGTCTGGGGCACGGTATTGGCATCGCTCGTCTGTACCTGTACAACGGTCTATTTCGGCATTTCCCGCGGCGCATACCCGACCTATTATGTCAACTATGCCATCAACGGCGGCGACGATATCACACTGGAGGAGGAGGAAAACCAGTTCTTCCGTATTGATATCTCCGAGGACTACGACAATTACCCGATGTTCTGGGGCTATTCCAATATGCGCTGTTTCCACAGCGTTGTGCCGCCCTCGATCATGGAATTTTACCAAAAGCTGAACATCACAAGAGATGTCGCTTCTCGTGTGGACACAAAGCACTATCCGCTGCGTGCGATGTTCAATGTGAAGTATTACTTCGACAAGGCATACACCGACAAAGCAGATACCTATGACTATACGCTCGATATGCCCGGCTTTACCTATATCGGAAAGCAGAACAGCTTCTATGTCTATGAGAACGAAGCCTATCTGCCGATGGGCATTGCCTATGACCAATATATCGACGAACCGGACTGCGACCAGCTGACCGATATGGGCAAGGAGAAATCCATGATTCAGGCTCTCTGCATGGATTTGTCGCAGATCCTCAAGTATCAGGATATCCTGACCGAGCTGCCGGCAGAGGATCGCTATGCGATGGACGAGGCGGCATATGTCGCCTACTGCAAGGAACGCCGTGCGGATACCTGCGACAGCTTCACCTACGATTCTTACGGCTTTACGGCAACCATCGCCCTCGACAAGCCCAAGCTCGTATTCTTCAGCGTACCGGCTGAGGACGGCTGGACGGCAACGGTCAACGGCAAGCCGGTCGATATCGAACGGGTCAATTACAGCTTCATGGCAGTGCGTTGTGAGAAAGGCGACAATGTCATCGAATTCCACTACGAAACACCCGGTCTGGCATACGGCTTTCGGATTACGCTTTGCGGCATTGGATTGCTGATCATCTATCTGGTCTGGACGCATATCCGCTACGGCAAGCAGCGTCCTGCCTATGCCGCAAAACGCCGTTGCTATGATTATGATTCCGTTGAGCCGCTGCGCATTCAAACGCTCTATGCCCGCTATGCGGCGGCACAATATCAGTCTGCCGAATCCGAAGAACCGGATACCGCACCGGCATCCGAAGCCCCACCGGATTCGACCGATGAAACCGAAAAGGAGTAACCCCCATGGCAGAACCCAGAATCAATTGTGACGGACAGTGTGTAAACTGCGAGGACGCAAGCCACTGCCTGCTGTCCGATTTTCATCTCAAGGAAGTACAGACTGCTTCGGAAACCGTCTATGACGGCAAGATTCTCCGTGTGACAAAAGATACCGTCAAGCTCGAGAACGGTTCCGAAGCGATTCGTGAAGTGATCCATCATCCCGGCGGTGCGTGCATCGTACCGCTGACGGATGCCGGCGAGGTTTATCTGGTCAAACAATTCCGCTATCCGCACGGCAAGGAAACCCTCGAACTCCCTGCCGGCAAGCTCGAATACGGCGAAGACCCGTTGGAATGCGCCAAGCGAGAGCTGACAGAGGAAATCGGCGCAACTGCAAAGAATTTCTATCCCCTCGGTCACCTGTTCCCGACTCCCGCCTATGACAAAGAGATTATCTATATGTATCTGGCGCAAGGTTTGACCTTCTCGGAGCAGCATCTCGATGAGGACGAATTTCTGGATGTGGTCAAAATGCCGCTGCAACGAGCGGTACAGATGGTGATGGCAAACGAAATTCCCGATGCCAAAACACAAATCGCTTTGCTCAAAACCATGATGATGGTCATGGGCTGCGGCGACTGAATCCCAACAAAAAAGAGCCTGTCCGATTCCTCGGACAGACTCCTCACATCCCGTTGCAACATCAAATCGTGACTTCGGGTTCGGGATCTTGCACAGCGTTCTCTGCCATCGGCAGTTCGCCGTTTGCTTCCATTTCGGCGTGCATCAATGCAACCTGCTGCTCGTAAGCATCGAGAATCTGGTTCTCCAGATACCGACGAGCCTCCGCATTGATCGGATGTACGATATCACGGAACACACCGCTCTCATCCTTCCGGCTCGGCATCGCCACGAACAAACGCGTGTCGCTCTGAACCACCTTGATATCGTGAATGGCAATCATGTGATCCAGTGTGATCGAGATGATTGCCCGCAAACGTCCCGTTGTCAACAACTTGCGAATTTTCATATCTGTAATCTCCATTGTAGTTACCTTCCTTCCTTTGAACGCATACTCGGCAGAAACATCATCGGACCTTACAATTCCCGTGCTGTTCCACACGCTCATCATACCACTGAAATGTGTTCAATTTGTGAAGAAAACGAGATAGAAAGAGATGAATTTATGAACGATTTATTAAGAAACAAGAAGCATATCCACATGATCGGCATCGGCGGCTCCGGCATGTACCCGCTGGCACAGGTACTCCACACCAAAGGCTACTACCTGACCGGCTCGGACAACAACGAAACCGATACGCTTGCCGCCGTGCGTGCGATGGGCATTCCGGTGATGCTCGGACAGCGTGCCGAAAACATCGAAGGTGCTGATTTGGTGGTATACTCCGCAGCCATCGCCAAGACCAATCCCGAACGAGCCGCCGCTGAAGCCGCCGGTATTGCTATGATTGAGCGCAGCGTCCTGCTCGGGCTGGTCTCCACATGGTATCATGATGCCGTCTGCATTGCCGGTACGCACGGCAAAACCACCACCAGCTCCATGCTCGCCCAAATCCTCATCACCGTCGGCATTGACCTATCCGCTGTCATCGGCGGAAAGCTGCCGGCACTCGGCGGAAGCGGCAGAGCCGGTCAGAGTGAAGTATTCGTCTGCGAAGCCTGCGAATATGTTGATACGTTTCTGCAACTCTCGCCGGATATCGCCGTGATCCTCAATATCGACGAGGATCATATGGAATATTTCCATACGCTCGACAATCTCAAGGAATCCTTCCGCAAATTTGCGCAAAGCACAAGCCGCATCGTGCTCTACAATGGTGACGATGCCAATACCTGCGATGCCGTGAAAACCGTAACCGGCAAGACGATGATTCGCTTTGGCATGGGTGCAGACTGCGAATGGCGTGCCGACGACATTGTCCACACCGCCGAAGGGCAGACGCAATTTTCCGTCTATCACGAAAACCAACTGCTCGGAACAGCAACGCTGCAAGTCCCCGGTTCGCACAATGTGCTGAATGCGCTCTGTGCGATTGCGGCAGCGCATCTGATCGGGCTGACCTTTGCCCAATGTGCGGACGGTCTGTTTGCGTTTCACGGTGCGAAGCGGCGCTTTGATATTCAAGGCATTGTCAACGGCATTACCATCGCAGATGACTACGCCCACCATCCGGCAGAGATTCGGGCGACCTTGCAAGCAGCAAAGGAAATGCCCTACAAACGAGTCCTTGCGGTACACCAACCGTTCACCTTCACCCGCACCCAACGTCTGCTTGACGATTTCGCCGAAGTGCTGCAAATTGCGGATATCGTTGCCCTGACTGATATCATGGGCGGCAGAGAGGAGAACACGATCGGCATATACACCCGTCATCTGGCGGAAAAAATTCCCGGCTGCATCTGGTTTCCGCAGGACGAAACCGTACCCCAAACCGATGCACGCAAATACGCCAATTTCGATGTCATTTGCCAAGCCGTCTGCGATCGGGCACAGCCCGGAGACCTGATTATCACACTCGGCTGCGGCGATGTCAATAAGCTTGCACATCAAATCGCTGACAGTCTGAATACCCGTTACCCATCTAAACCCCCATCGACCTAAAAGGAAGGTGATATCATGTTAAACGAGAAAGCAAAGGAGATTTATGCGTATATCCGTTCCCGCATTGAAGAGGGCTATGCCCCGTCCATCCGTGAAATCTGTAATGCTTTGAACATCGCATCAACCTCGACAGTCCACCGTTACGTCAATCAGTTGGTAGAAGCAGGCTATCTCGACAAAATGGATAAGCAGAATCGTGCGATTCGGCTTCATGGCAGCGCATCGCTCAAGGTACCGCTGGTCGGTACGGTTACTGCCGGTCAGCCCATCACCGCCATTGAGAATATCGCAAGCTATATCTCCTATGTGCCCGAAAAGCACCACAGCGGTGAACTGTTCGCCCTCCATGTCCGTGGCGAAAGCATGATCAATGCCGGGATTCTGGACGGCGATATCGTCATTGTCGAGCAGTGCGAAACAGCAGAAAACGGCGAGATTGTTGTCGCTCTCGTCAACGACGACGAAGCAACCGTTAAACGTTTTTACAAGGAGAACGGGCACTACCGTCTTCAGCCGGAAAACGATACGATGGAATCGATTATCGTAGAAGAAGCTGCCGTTCTCGGACGTGTCGTTGCGCTGATTCGCTATCTGGACGCATAAAGCAAGATACTACCAAAAGAAAGGAATTTCAATATGTTAAATCGTGTCAAAGTTGTCCTCTGCGGCAAGGAATATGTCCTCCAAACAGAAGATGCACCGAGTTATGTCTACCAGCTTGCCAAAACGCTGGAGAAACGCATTTCCGATATCACCGAAAACAATCCAAGAGTGTCGGCGCATTCTGCGGTCATGATGGTTGCACTTTCGACCATGGACGAACTGACGAAAGCCAATGCCGGCGTGGAAAATATCCGTTCGCAAGTCAAAGAATATGTCGATCAAGCGGGAAAAGCAAGGCTTGAGCGAGATGCCGCACTCCGTGAAATTGATGTATGCAAAGCAAAAATCGAACAGCTCGAGAATCTCATTAAGCTGAGAGATCTGCGTGACAGCTTTGCCGAAGAAGAGCCTGCTGCACAGCCTGAGACTGAGACGAAAACGCCCGATCCCGAGGACGCTGCCGAGGCATGAGTCATTTGCTTGCCATGCCGGAATTGCTTGCGCCTGCCGGCAGCATGGAATCTTTGCTTGTGGCACTGCACTGCGGTGCATCTGCGGTCTATGTCGGTGCAAAGCGATTTTCTGCTCGAAGCAGTGCAGAAAATTTCAATTCTGATGCCCTCCGCACTGCCGCAAGATACTCCCATTTGCATGGTGCAAAACTGTACCTTGCTGTCAATACGCTGCTCTATGAGGCAGAGTGGCAGGCATTTGATGCCCTGCTGTGCGACGCTGTCGAAAGCGGCATAGACGCTTGCATTGTGCAGGATTTCGGCGCAGCCGTCTATCTCCGCAAGCGATTCCCTACCCTGCCCTTGCACGCCTCCACGCAAATGACCATTCACACATCGGGCGGTCTTACAATAGCAAAAGAGATGGGATTGCGTCGTGTGGTATTGGCACGAGAACTGGATGAAAACACGCTTGTTACGCTTTGTAAAACGGCGCATCAGCTGGATTTAGAAACGGAATACTTTGTCCATGGCGCACACTGCATGTCCGTATCGGGACAATGCTGGATGTCGGCAGCGATGGGTGGGCGCAGTGCCAATCGAGGGCGATGTGCACAGCCCTGCCGCCTACCGTTCACCGCACGGCAAACTGAATCGGCGTATGCACTTTCGCTAAAAGATATGTGCTTATTACGACATGTGGCAAAATTGCAAGCAATCGGGATCAATTCGCTCAAAATCGAAGGGCGCATGAAGCGTCCGGAGTATGTTGCCGCTGCCGTCTCCGCCTATCGTGCCGCCCTGTCCGGCGCATCGCCCGATGAACGAGAATTGCGTGCAGTATTCTCTCGCAGCGGCTTCACCGATGGTTATTTCACTGCCCGACGCACGCAGATGTTCGGCACTCGTCAAAAGGAAGATGTGCTTGCGGCACGAGATGTACTATCGGGCATTCGTAACCGCTATCAATCTCCACAGCAGCGCATCCGACTCGATGCGCACTTTGTGTTGCAATCCGATCAACCGACCGGCTTACAAGTCACTGATGCAGACGGTCATGCCGTCATGGTACACGGCGACATACCGCAGATTGCACAGAATCGCCCGACTGATTTGTCACAGCTTGCCAAGCAATTCGCCAAACTCGGCGATACCATTTATACAGCCGGTACTGTTACAGCTGCCATCGCCAAAGGTCTGATGCTGCCGGCATCGGCACTCAATGCCCTGCGAAGACAGGCAGTGGCGGCGATGGATGCTCTGCGCATCGAAACGAATACCCCACACTATCCCGTTGTTCCGATAGCATTGCAGCCGCCTGCCAAGCGCAGGATACCGTCTGAATCACGGCTGTATGTGCAGGTACGACATCTGTCGCAATTGGAATCATGGGAGGAATGGGGGCATGCGGTTTCAGCGGTTTGGCTTCCGCTTTCGATGGCGAACGCCGTTTGCGGCCGAATCCCGACAGTACAATGTTTTCTCGTACCACCTCGCTTTTCATGCGATGAGAATGCCATTCGTACAGCTTTGCTTGCCGCCCAAAAGCAGAGATTTCGCCATCTGATCTGCCAACATTTGGGCGATATCGCTTTGGGGCAGGAACTCGACTTCACCTGTCACGGCGGCTTAGGGCTGCACTGCACCAATCGTACCACGGCAGCATGGATGCAAACCTATCTGACCGAGATGTTGATTTCGCCGGAGGTATCCCCTGCACAGGCGGTCTATTTGGATACCGCACTTCCCTTGGGCCGCATGGTCTATGGCAAGCTGCCGCTGATGCTGATGCGGAACTGCCCGATTAAGGCGCAGATCGGCTGTGCACACTGCAAGCATACGCTGTACGACCGCAAGGGTACAGCACTCTATACCGATTGTATACGCTATGCCGACAATCCGGACTATGCCGAATGCTTCAATGCCGCCCCGATTTGGCTTGCCGACCGACCGCAGGCCGACGCCCATGCCGATTTTCGGCTGCTGTATATGACCGATGAATCCGCCGAACGAGTTCGGGATATCGTCCATGCCTACGCATCCGGCAAGGTCATCGAACCGCCAAAACCCTTCACCAGAGGTCTGCAAACGGCAGCCGACCACCAATAACCCCAAAAAGCGGTACACCAAACATGCACCGCTTTTCTCGTATCTGCTAGCAAATCATCGGCTGTTCCTGTTCGAGCTTCCACTCCCCTTCCCGCACGCAAAGCCGACAGGGCTGTACCGTTGCCGTATGAGATTGACGATGAAGCAGATGCTCTGCCAGCAGCGGTTCGACGCTCTGTGCCACGCAGGTCCGAATTCCTCTGGCACCGGCATGAAGCGTATCGGCACGTGCCACCAACAGCTGCTCGGCTTCCGAACTCCACGAAAACCGACAGCCGCATACCGCCGCACGCTCTGCCAAAGCCGAAAGCTGCCGCTCAGCCACTGTCCGATAATCACGCTCATCCAATGCCCGAAACACGATGGCAGCATCCATGCGGTGCAGCAATTCCGGCCGCATGGTTTTCCGCACCTGTTCAAGCAATCGCTCGGCACGGCGTTCGTCCTGCGGTACATCCGAAAAGCCAACCGCACCGCTCTGCAAGGCTTCCGCACCGAGGTTTGACGTCAAAATGACCATGGCATTGCTGAAATCGGCACGCCTGCCCTGCCCATCGGTCAGGCTGCCGTCCTCCAGAATTTGCAGCAGCAATCCCAGTACATCGGGATGTGCCTTCTCCATTTCGTCAAATAGCACAACGCAGTAGGGCGATTTTCGTACCTGCTCCACAAGGGAATTGCCCTCATCATAGCCGACATAGCCGGGCGGTGCGCCAATCAGGCGAGAGGCGGTATGCTTCTCCATATATTCGCTCATATCAATGCGAATGCAGCTGCCGCCATAGAGCACATCGGCAATTCGCTTTGCCAATTCGGTTTTGCCCACACCGGTTTGCCCGAGGAACAGAAACGCCCCCTCCGGTCGCCTGACCGCACGCAAGCCTGAGCGGCTGCGCCGTATCGCCTGTGCGACCGCATGAATCGCCTCGTCCTGTCCGATGATGTGTTCACGGAGGGTTTCTTCCAGATGGAGGAGCTTTTCAGCTTCGGATTCGGTCAAACGCTGTACCGGGATACCGGTTTTCTCTGCCACGATGCGCTCGATATCGCTCTGTGTCACCTCCGGCTGCACGGCTGCTGAAGGTTTGCGTTGCTTGGTAAAGGCATCCAACCGCACCGATGCACATGCTTCATCGAGAACATCGAGTGCCTTGTCGGGCAGCGCACGGTCATGCAGATATCGCATCGCATATTGCACCGCTGCCGGAATCACCTCCGGCGCAATCGTGACACCATGATAGCGTTCGTATTTCTCCTGCAAGCCAGTCAGCATGGTAATCGCTTCCGATTCCGACGGCTCTTCAATTTGCACCGGCTGCAAGCGGCGTTCCATCGCCCGATCTTTGGCAATATGCTTGCGATATTCTTCATCAGTGGTCGCACCGATCAGCTGCAAGCCGCCCCTTGCCAAACGGGGTTTGAGGATATTGGCAGCGTCAATCGCACCCTCCGCTGCACCGGCACCGGCAATCGTGTGCAGCTCATCGATGAACAGAAGAATATGTCCCTCAGCTGCCTCTTCCATACAGGCTTTTAGGCGTTCCTCAAAATCGCCGCGATATTTCGCACCGGCAAGCATTGCCGGCAAATCCACCGAAATCATCACCTGATCTCGCAATGCCGGCGGCACCTGCCCTTGCACAATACGCTTGGCAATCCCCTCGACAACAGCAGTTTTGCCCACACCTGCCATACCAATCAGCACGGGATTGTTCTTGGTACGGCGCAGCAGAATCTGCAACACCCGATTGATTTCCCGCTCCCGTCCGATTAGCGGATCAAAGCTCTGTGCAACGGCAGGATCGGTCAAATGCCTGCCGTATTTCAAAAGGTTCGGGCAACGCTTGGCATCGAACAAAGGTGTGCAGCCGCCGTCTATGTCGGGTTCACCGCTCATGCAGGCGCAGCGCAAAGCGGTCAGCGATTCTCCCATTGCCCGAAGCATCATCGCCGCACCGCACTGTTCTTCTCGGAGCATGGCAAGCAAAATTGCCTCTGAACCGATCTGCCCACTGCTTTCTGTCTGCTGTGCAGCGATGGTATTGGCACTGCGAAGAATCCGCTGAAATGCCGGTGTATACGCATCATCGGTCAAAGATACCGCATCGCCTCGTCCGATTTGTGCAATCATCGCCTGCTGAAAGCGTTGCAGGGTAATACCGTGCGTGCGAAGAATCGCCGCACCGACATTACTATGATCGGCGAGCATCGAGAGCATGAGATGTTCGCTGCCGACAAAGGTATGCCCGAGCTGTTCGGCGAGCGGTTTCGCTTTCTCGACGATTTGCCGTGCCTTTTTGGTATAAGGATGGGATTCCGAATGAGATTGCATAGCTGCCTCCTTCACATACTGCTTATAATAAGAGTATGAACCGGTTGGGGTCATTCATGCAGTGGACGCTGCGAGAAAATTTCTTTGCACACATCGGCGGCAGCGGCATATCATGACACTAGGAAGCGGCAAAAAGCCCTTCCGAACCGAACACGGGTGTCCGGACACCGTGCCCGAATTCACAATCTTTTGAAGGAGTGTTGAGTATGTGCGGTAATAGCTGCAATGGTTTCTGGTGGATCATCATCTTGATCGTTCTGTTCATGCTGCTCTGCAACAACGGCTGCGGCTGTCTCTGCGGCAATAGCTGCGGCTGTGGCTGTGGCGATTGCGGCAACAACATGTGCGGCAACGGCTGCGGCAACAACTGCGGCTGCTAATCCCAAGTGCAAACCGCCCACGAGGATTCGTCCTCGTGGGCGGTTTTGCGGTCTATGGGGAAACCCATGCGTCGTTACGGATTCAAGCAACACCGCCCAAAACCGTCTTTCGGTTTTGCACGGCACAAGCCTTCAAAATCAATGTTTCCATGATTTCTTTCCATCCCGGCTTCACGTCCATCGCAATGCATTTGCAGAAATGATCTGCAAACCGTCATGAAACCGTATTCGTTTGAGCAGTTTTGTGCAAACATTATTGTGCAGGGGTAGACTGGTTCGTACCGGATGTATTCGAGGCAGTTTCGCCGACATCGAGCAGCAGGGAAGAATCGCTGCCGCTGACCTTGGGCAATACGCCGTCCCACTTGTCCAGCATACGGTTTTGCAGCACAAGTTCTGTCAGTGAATCGTTCAGCAGCTTGTTGGCATCAGCTTCCGCCTGTGCCTTTTTGAGGGTCGCAGAGGCTTCGGCATCTGCGGCGATGATCTTCTTTTCCGCCTCGGCATTGGCGATGACGAGTGCCTGTTCCTGTTCGGTCTTGGTCTTGATCAGGTTCTGCTCAGCAACCTGTTTCTGCTCGATAGCTTCATTGAACTCAGCAGAGAAATCGAAGTTAACGATATTGAACTTCTCGATGTAAATGCCGTACTCCTCCACCTTTGAAGCGAGCAGCGCCTTGATTTCCTCACCGACCGTGGAACGCTCGGTAATCAGCTCCTCGGCGGTATACTGCGCCGTCACAGACTTCACGCTCTCCTGCACCACCGGCATCAACACGACCGTTTCGTAGTGCGAACCGATGTTGCGGTAAATCGAGGCAGAATGGGTTGCCTGTACCCGGTAGTTGACCGCAATACGGCTGCTGACAGTCTGGAGGTCACGGGACACGGCAGTTGCATCGACCTCATAAACCTGCAATTGGTTGTTCACGCACTCAACCGTTTGCACGAAGGGAATCTTCATGTTGAAGCCCTCGGACATGGTATTCTCGCTGACCTTGCCCATCGTCACGACCACACCGGTATGACCGGCAGGAACGGTGACCATCGATGCAGCGGCAGTTGCCAATGCGATCACGCCAACCACTGCGCCCAAAATAATTTTTCCGACCTTGACTGTGTTTGCCATTGTAATATTCCTTTCTATCTTTCCGATTCCGTATATTCGGAGCAACCGCCCCGATGAATATAGCATACCATATTTCGCCAAAAAAAGCAACTCGCAACAGCACCAAATAAAAATCTCACCTGCCGATTTTCCGCTGTTTTCTCTCGAATTCTCCTGTTTTCTTTGATTTTCACGCATAGTCAGGAAGTGGGTATTTTACGTCAAACTGCAAGATTATTCTCGTAAATGCGAGAAAAAAATATTTTTCGGCGGTCATGCTGCCTTTCGGTGCTTTCCGCACAAGAAAAACCCCGCATTTCCGAAGAAATACGAGGTTTTGCAATGGGATTAGTCTGCGGTATAGGGCAGCAGAGCAACATATCTTGCACGCTTGATGGCGGCAGTCAAAGCTCTCTGGTGATATGCACAAGTACCGGTGACACGACGGGGCAGAATCTTTGCACGCTCAGTCATGCACTTCTTCAGACGGTTGATGTCCTTATAGTCGATGGTCTGCACCTTATCAACGCAGAACATGCAAACCTTCTTGCGCGGTCTCTTACCGCTGCGCTGCGGTCTCTCATGATCCATAGCCATGGTAGTTTCCCTCCTTTTCAGGAAATCAAAAATGAAAATTCGTTATCATTTAGAACGGAACGTCACCGTCACTGACGATCTCCTCGAAATCCTCTGCTTTGCCCAATTCAGGCGGCAATGAAGTACGAGGGGGCGTATCCGCAAAGGAAGGCTGTGCCGGTGCAGGACTTGCCTGCGCATAGCTGCCACCGCTGTTTGCCTGCGAGGCACTTTTGGATTCACCAAAGGCACAGCGATCTGCCTGAACCTCCATCGCATAATGCTTCACACCGTTGTTGTCGGTGTAGTCCGCATTGCGCAGAGCGCCTTCGACAATGATCATCTTACCCTTGGTAAAATAGCGAGACACGAATTCCGCATTGCTGCGCCATGCGACAACCGTAATGAAGTCAGCCTGACGCTCACCACCGTCCTTGGGGGTAAACCCACGGTCAACGGCAATTCGGAACCGACACAGTGCAACACCGCTGGGTGTCTGTCGGAAATCCGGATCTGCACACAAACGACCCATCAAAATTACCTTATTCAACATACGCAATCCCGTTCCTTTCTGTATGGCAAACGCCATACGGCACCTAATTCGGACTAGGTCATCCTCCACGCCCGCCTGATTACGCCTTCACGGTAATCATCGAACGCAGAACACCATCGGTAATCTGCATCACACGATCCAACTCAGCCGGGAAATCCGGATCCGCCTTGAATGCTGCTACGATATAGTAGCCCTCGGTTTCGTCGTTGATCGGATATGCCAGCTTGCGCTTGCCCCACTCATCGACTTCGCCCAGCTCTGCGCCCTTCTCGATCATATCCTTGAACTTTGCCCAAACGGATTGGAGTGCCTCCTCACCCTTTGTCACGCTCAGTACAATCATCAGCTCATAGCTTTCAGTCAACTTTGCCATTTCCAATACACCTCCTTCTGGATAAAGCCCGCTCATACAAAAACGGACAAGGATACCGCCAATCGGCAAGCCGTTGGCAGTGCGACTGTTCCCATAGGATACCTACCCTTACGGAACAATCTATATTGTACCAGATTTTCCGCAGCTTGTCAAGTGCTTTTTTGAAAAATCGATGTTTGGGGTTGTAGGTTTGTCACGCATCATTGACAAACCTACATACCACAGTTTCAATTGATCCGCTACCTTTTTTTGTGAACTGCCACGCTTCTATTGTAAACCTACAATTATAGTTATAGCACATGTTAACACTGCCATTCACTGCCAAAGACTGTCAGCTTTTCTCCGGTACGGGAAAATTCTGCAGAGCGCTGTCGTGGATGCGATAGACCGTGCGTTCCGATACATTCATCAGGGTTTCGATTTCTTCCCATGCGCAGTTGTCGAAATATCGGTAAAGCAGCAGCTGTTCCTCCGGGTCGGCAATCGTGTCAATGCGACGATTGATTCCATCTCGCAGGGATATGAGTTGTGATACCTTTCTCTCTACATCCTCCTGAATCTCCAAGACCTTCCCCAGACAGTGGACGAAGTTCGCATCAGTGGCGACCGTGGTGCTGGCTGTGATACAACGCAGGGCAAAATCATCGGCAGAAAACATCGTGCAATCGTATGCCGATGACTACATACGAGAAAATGCCGAATTCCGGGAGGAAGCCGGCTTAAAGTGCTACCTGACACGATATACCCGCAGAAAGTGCTGCCCATGGTGCGATAAGCTTGCCGGGCGGTATGACTACGAGACCGCACCGGAAGACATCTTCCGGCGGCACGATAACTGCGACTGTGTGGTGACCTATGAAAACGGCAGGATGCGTCAGGATGTGTGGTCTAAGAAACAGTGGCAAGTGCCCGGTGATGATGTCCCAACCGGAGAGCCGATCCGGCTGAGTCGTGATGAGGGCAGAGCCATCGAGCAGGAGCAATTAAAAAAATCTCAAAAAAGTGGCAAAAAGGGGATTGACAAATCTCAGGAAAGCGGTATAATAAAATTAGGAATAGATATTTCGACTATATCATCCACCATTAGTACTCCGATAGAACAACGGCACACTGGAAAAGGCAATCCTAACGCAATACTGCTATTTGATGTCCCGCTTAATAATCGGCAGAAAAAGCTTCTTGAGGAACTTCCGAGTTTTGATAGCCGCAAGGTTGTTCCGAAAAAATCGGTTAGTATGACGGACTTAGCTGCACTGACGGCAAAAACCGGAGATGAATTTGCAATGTTTACAAAAGGTAATGAACGTTTGATTATCCGTGGAAACAGCCGAAAGGTCAATATTAATATCAACGAAGCTTTGGAACTTGCACGGCAAGGGTATAGACGGAGTGGACATACACACCCCGGTATCGATGAACTTTCCTTGATTGCATCAGATGGTGATACTGCTATTCTAAAGTGTTTCAATCAAAAACAAAGCGTTATATACAATTCAAAAGGGAAACATGCTACATTCAATAAAGAGGAGTGATAATATGAGAAATTTGTATAAAGAATGGGAACCCCAAATCAAAGAGTACTGTGAAGCGAACGGGTTAAGCTTTGAAAAAGCTAAAAAGATGATAAGAAATTGCAATTTTGTGGACAGGTGGCTGGGATTAGGATATATCAACCCAAACAGAGAAAAAAAAGGACTGCTTGAAGATATACCTGCTCCTCCGGTTTTGATTGTCAGAGAAGACGAAAACGGTGTGTTGCAGTTTGAGCAGACCGAGTACACCGATATCTATTTGCGTTGAATTTATGTCACTCTAATAAAGCGTTATTCAGAAATGGATAACGCTTTTCTTATACCTGAAATGAGGTGATGTATATGGCTGGTAGAGATCAGCGCATCTAAGTGCTTTGCCTGATTCAAATATTGTTTTGGCGTCATGATTCCACCTCCTAAAGATTCTTCATCAACATCTCAGCGTCGATTAACGTAAGGCACGAATACCACCGGGAGCATATGAACTTACCTGTATCCGAAGTAAAGGCTGGCAGCATAAAAATAACATCAAAATGGTTTTCACTATATATCCTAAAAACGATTACCAAAAAGGGACGCAACATTTTCAAATACTTATCTATTCACAACCTAAATAATCGAAAAGGCTTTCAGCTCTGTGTGCCGCAAGTGCTGAAAGCCCTTATTTTCGTGGATTTATAGTATTTTTATTTTAAAGATATAAGGGTTTTATCAATCTCGTAGTCTATTCCTCTATGCAGATTCCCAAATTGATAAAACGAAACGATTACCTTGAAAACGAGGCATTTTTGCGATTTTGGCGAAAATGACCCGTTTTGGATGTTGGGTAATAAAAAAGCAACCATTCGTATCTGCTCCGCCCATTCCCTATGATGCGAAGCCTTTTAAACATCCTTTATTATTACCATTTCTTTGCTCCCTTCGGTTATTTTCACTACGGAACAATTTTAGCACTTTCTCTTGGCAAAGTTAGGGTATAATTGGCGGATACAATCATTTGCCTAAAAATACTGTTTCTGCCTTTTGAATAG
>CALXHI010000048.1 GCA_944388075.1 uncultured Clostridia bacterium
TCAGATAGAGAACAACTGCATCATCGGCAGCAGTTTGGTCTGCACCGGAATTGTCTGCCCATACAACAACAAGCTCGTTGTCATTGATGGTAGCCTCGCCGGTGTAAGCCTCGCCCCAAGTAATGCCTGTGAAGGTCAGTGCGCTGTCATATGCGAAGTTTACAATGAAACCTGCCGTGCCCTGATCGCCCGTAACGGTGACCGGTACAGAAACAGCTGCGCCTGCCTCAGCGACTTCCTCTGCAATGATCCAGCCAACGCTGCCGGCAGGAATCATAGCAGATGTGGTGGTCGTGGATTCAGTAGAGGTTGTGGTGGTCGTGGACTCAGTAGAGGTCGTGGTGGTCGTGGACTCAGTAGTGGTCGTAGTGGTCGTAGAAGTAGACTCCGTGGTGGTAGTCGTCGTAGTGGTGGTCTCGACAGTTTCAGCAACAATCACCTTAGTGTTCTGGAATACGAAAGGCGTATTCGGCATAACGTCAACGCCTTCCTGGTCACGAACAATGTTCGTGGTCGGGTCATCCATCATACCGCAAATATACTCGCCTGTCTCAGCTGCATTCAACGTGAAGTAGGACATGACGGAACCATCTTCAGCATTGAGATTCAGACCATTGGAAGAACACCAAACATAGTCATAGGTCTCAGGATTCCATTCAACACCTGCACGATAAGCGGTGCCCATCTTTCTGCTGACAAAGGTCAGCGTGCTGAAATCAAAGCGCAGCTGCATGGCGGCCGTACCCGGATCATTCCAAACACTCAAGCCCAAAGTAAAGTCGGTGTTCGGAGCAACGGTACAGACATAATTGGATCGTTCCGCATCCCAAGCATAGTCCATATCCTGCGGGATAAAGGCGAAGGTCATAGTTTCTTCGCCATCAGAGGGAGAAATGGTATTATTCGCCTGCAACACAGGCTTTGATTCCTCTTTGGCACTGACAGTCAGTGCCGGGAAAGCAGACAATACCGTAGTTGCTGCGAGACACAAGGAAGATAACGCAGAAATGAATTTCTTCATCTTGTTCCCTTTCTGTAGAGCGTGCGCAGGTATTATCCCTGCGCACGCAGTACGATCATTTTGCAGATTTCGGTCGCTGCCTAACATATATCAGGCAGCAAAGTGAAAATTACTGGTTGCCCAGATCGGTATATGCAATCAGCAGAGCCAGATATTCCTTAATAGCGGTAGCGTCCTTGGAATCCAGCGTGCCATCATATGCGCAGTCCGCATTCAGCTTACCCTGATCGGTGATATCAGCATTACCGGCCAGATATTTGTTCAGACGAACAACATCCGCGATGGAAACCTTCTGGTCAACATTGACGTCGCCCCAGTAGATCTCGCCTGCTGCAGGAGTGGTGGACTCAGTCGTGGTAGTGGTGGTGGTGGACTCAGTAGAAGTTGTGGTGGTAGTGGACTCGGTAGAAGTTGTTGTGGTGGTGGACTCGGTAGAAGTTGTTGTGGTGGTGGACTCAGTAGAAGTTGTTGTGGTCACTCCGGTATCAGCAACGATTACCTTAGTGTCACGGAACACGAAAGGCGTATTCGGCATAACGTCAACGCCTTCTTGGTCACGAATGATGTTCGTGGTCGGATCATCCATCATACCGCAGATGTACTCGCCTGCCTCAGCTGCATTCAGCGTGAAGTAAGACATGACGGAACCATCTTCTGCAATGAGGTTCAGACCATTGGAAGTGCACCAAACATAGTCATAGGTCTCAGGATTCCATTCCACACCTGTACGATATGCGGTGCCCATCTTTCTGCTGACAAAGGTCAGGGTGCTGAAATCATAGCGCAACTGACCGGCGGCAGTACCCGGGTCATTCCAAACGCTCAGACCCAGAACAAAGTCAGTGTTCGGCGCAACGGTGCAAACATACATACCCTGATCTGCATCCCACGCATAATCCATATCCTGCGGAATGAATGCAAAGGTCATCAGATCCGGATCAACGCCGGTTCCGCTATCGCCATCGGTTGTGGTGGTAGTGGTAGTATCAGAAGAAATAGAGGCGGTGGTAGTAGTGGTGGTAGTGGTATCACTCGGAGTATCGTCGATAACGGTAATGGTCAGCGGGCGGGTCTCATAGGTGCGCTCGCTGTCGCCGTTCGCATCTGGGACACCCAGAACGAGAGACTGACCGTAAACCAGCTTATCAGTGCCAACAGAGTTTGCATTCACATAAACATCTCTGTAAACGTCGAGCACATAGGTGCCAGCCTCGAGACCTACTGGCAGAACGATATCGAATGTGACGAATGCATGATCACGTGCCCACGTCTCATCCTCAGTCCAGGTGAAGATCTGCGATTCACCGGTTGCGGCATATGCGCTGTAGGAGTCTGCATTGTAGTTGTTCGAAATACCCTTGTCAAAAGACCAAAGGATATTGAAACGGCTGGCTGTAACAAGAGCAGTGCCCATCCAGGGAGCACCCGGCACACCGTAGTCTTCCAACCAGTTGGTATCGAAGCAGTAGGGATCTGCATACGCTGCATTAGTCATGGTAATACCATAGTTACCAAACAGGTGCTCCTCATACTGACCGATGGTCTCGCCGCCGTTGATCGACAGCTTGGTGGAGATGCTGTTGACACCGGAGCTTTGCGGAACGTACATAGTAACCGGAATGGTGTAAGTATCGGTTGCCAACGCATCGGCAGAAACTTCAACATTGAAGGTATTATTGCCGTTCGCATCTTTGGTTACGAACTCGATAATGGTGGTCTCGACTTCAGTGTTGGTTGCTGCGCCGGCACCGAGCGCAAAAGTGCCGCCCATGGCCGTTGCAGAAACGGTCAGAGCAGTCAGAACAGAAACGAATTTCTTCATGACAACTTGTTCCTTTCTGTTTCGGATAAACCGAAACACTGTATTGATAAGGGTTTCATCGGTTTTGTTGGTTTGAAATCCAGCTGTACCGTCGGCTTTTCCGGGCGTGGGGTGCCGCCGGCCGCCGGCTTTCGTGAATGGTGCAGTAGATACGCGACAAGTGCAGCACTTCACGAACTTTTTCATGCACAGAACACCGTGCTATGTCTGTCCCCCGGTCTTTGAACTTTCGGCACTTCCGAGAACCAACCCCTCGATTTCCCCTTTCAGGTATCGAAGCATCAGCGTAACATCGGCCATCGACAAGCAGCCATCCAGCTCACAATCTGCATTTGCGTATGCTGCGGCGCAAAGCTCCACTTCTTCTGCTATCACACGATTTTGCAATATCACATCCGCAAGCGTCCGTTCGCCATTCATGTCGAGGTCTCCGTACATAGTTGCACCGGTTTCGTCAAGCATGGTGAATACATAGCCATTGGTCAATGTCGTGTTGCAGTTGTAGGAATTTCCGTCCGCATCCACATAGCCGGCAATGATCGTCGTGTTGATCACACCCGAACCTTCTGTTGTTTCCCGGCTGGCAGGTCCCAAACGCAATTCGCTTCGCTCGCCCTTTGCCACATCCCCGTTCACGATTCCGTGCAGGACGAAAAAAGCACGTTCTTCCCGAAGCCAATAATACGAATCCATCAGTGCGGTTGCCCATCGCACCCGAATTTCGCCGTCCGTATCCTCATATCGAAACACGGTTCCTGCCAAATCAGGATTGGCTGCCGCCTCTGCATCATCTGCGCCGGTATCGTACAGCAATTCCACATCGTTGACGGTCAGAAATGAACTATCGTAGGCAACCGCAAAATCCATCGCACACAGTCCCGTATCCGGAAGCTCGTCCAAATACACCACAGCCGAGAACGTACCATCCGCTGCCGCTACCGTCGATGAAACGGAAATCGCAACAGTATCGGTTTCTTCCGCAGCCGAATGTATCGAACCAGCACCCTTCAGCGTTCCGGCGGCAAACAATCCTGCAAGTATGCCGGCGATCGCTTTCTGCGCCTTCATTCTTTTCCTCCTTCTTCCATCTGATGTATTTATATATTCCAAGAAATGCGCTGATACATTCCTTTTCATATATACAAGAGTAATCGGGAATGCGTTCAGCTTATCCCCCCTTTATGCATATCACTCCATCACCATATACACATTCCGTTTTATTTTATGGAATAAACATTAAAATAAGCTGAAGCATTCTCGCATTTGTGTTGTGCAATCCATATGCGCCGATCCGGAACCGTACGCTCCGTATAAGCCGCATCGAATTTACAATAGGGTATACTACCCCGCACAACACTCCTTAGTATCATTATAATAAACCACTGTAATAAAGTCAAGACTTTGCATCCATTTTTGTGATTTCTAATAAATCGCCCTTGGAATAATTATGCAATCCACCCAATATGCGTTCATAACTTATTCAAAATTGCGCAACACTCTCACAATTAGTCCAGTTTCTGATACTCCTTCGGGATATTTGCATCAATGATTTGATTGATCGCATCCATGTTAAAACTTTTTGCAGTGCCGAGCGGCGCATAGGGCAGCCCATGGCTATTCGCCAATTCTTCGGTGTACATACTATAAGGATATAAACGCAGATTCGAGAATTTGGAATCGTCATAATGCGTGATGATCGGAATGCACTGCACGTCCCGTACGATCAGCTCATCGGTTTCGAGGTCTAGCTCTAGCTGAAAATCCGCCATCTCGCCGATCATATTGAAGTTATCGGTCTGTGCCGACACGAAATTGCCCAGCGAATAGAACACAAAGCCTTTCGTGCCGTCCGGACGCTCGATGTACTCCATCGTCTCCGCCGTATGCGAATGACCGCCGAGTACAACATCCGCACCCCACTGAACCATCTGGTTGGCAAGCTCTTTGACTGCGGGTGCAACGCTATGCGTATCCTCCCAACCCCAGTGTGCCGATACGATGACCGCATCGGCAATCTCGCCAGCTTCCTGAATCTGCCGCTGAATCAGATCAGTATCAGAGGTGAACCCAACCTTGATGGACGATGTTTCCGGAATCGTATAGCCGTTGAGATGCTCCGTATAGGCGAGGTAAGCAATCTTCATGCCGTTGACCTCCTGCACACGGATCTTGTTCTGGTCTGCCTCATCTCGATACGCACCAACCGCATAGATCGGATACTGTTCCATCATGCTGTCCCAGTAGTCCAGACTCGATTCCAGACCGTCAATGCCCTTGTCCCGCAGATGGTTGTTGGCAAGCACAAAAATATCAAAGCCAACCTCGACCATCTCATAGCCCAGCTCGACCGGAGAATTAAAGTTGAAATTTGAACCAGATATCTCATAGTCGCCGCCGCAAATCAGGGTTTCCTGATTGATCAAGGCAACATCCGCTGCCTTGACCAGTGGGGCAACATTCTCATAGGTTTTCGTAAAATCATAGGAATTCGGGTCAGCCGACCATTTCTGTGCCGCACGATATACACCCGTCTGCACGAGATTATCGCCCACGGCAACCATATGCACAACCGGATTCGGGATGGGTTCGGGCTCAGTTGTTGTGGTTGTCGTCGCACTTGTGGTGGTCGATGTGCCGGTTCCGCTGACCGCATTGCCCGACGAACTCAGCTGTCCCGTCGGAATATCCTGAAACATACCGCAGCCGGTCGATGCCGTTACCGTCAAAACCGAAAGCAGTGCTAATGTCATTCGCATAGATTTCATGGTATTCCTCTCTTTCTACATCCCCACATATGATACATCTGTTTTTCTCTATCTGCCTCATGCGGACAGAACTGCCCCACTCTATTCGGGGGTGATTATATTATACCATATCGCTCCAAAAAATGCAAGCTGTTTTTTCTGATACATCATCCGATTTTCTGTGATTGCATTTGTGAAATTGTCCAATTCTGTCGATTTCGGATTCATGTTTGGAATGCAGTCAATCGCATGAATCCATCTCCTTGTGCGCATACTATTCGTAATCTACACCATGAACAACGAGGTGATTCCATGACCGGTAAGCCGGAACAATTGGCACTGTGTCCCGATTTGGAGCAGTCGCTTTGCTATATCCGTGAAACAGCCGCCTATTCCGCCGACCTCATCATCAATCGGGTGACGGTTGGTGGCATTCCCTGTGCATTGCTCTGTTCGGAGGGTATGTTCTCAACTACATTCCTCAGCGAAATGGTCTGGGAACCGATCAATCAGATCTCCCAAACCTACGCCACCGGCACGGCTTTGCTTGATGCGATCCAAAATCACAAGCTGCTCGGTGTTGATCGCAAATCCGTGGAGCGTTACGATACACTCTTTCACTTGCTGCATTCGGGCTTTGCGATTCTCCTTGCTGACGGCGCACCCTTCGGTCTTGCCACCGGCTTACAGGGCTATGTATCCCGCAGCATCGGCGAACCGACTGGAGAACGCAATCTGTTCGGCGGCAAGGATGGCTTCACCGAAACCCTCCGCCTCAATCTCTCCCTCATACGCCGCCGCATGAAATCGCCACAGCTGACCTTTCAAATGCTCCAATGCGGCACGCTCTCCAAAACCGACCTGTGCATCTGCTATCTGCAAGACCGTGTGCCGAAGGATTTGCTCGACCAAATTCGACAGGCACTCAAAAATATCCCTGCCGAATCTGTCCTATCCGGCGGCTATATCCGACCCTATCTCGAGGAATCCGACACCCATCTCTTTCACAGCATCGGCACGACCGAACGCCCCGATGTATTCTGTGCAAAGCTCTTAGAGGGTCGTGTCGGCATCCTAATTGACAGTACACCGTTTGCACTCGTCATTCCCCAGCTGTTCTGTGAGCCATTCCAGACCCTTGACGATTACAGCTACAATCCGGTCTATGTCACGCTCGTGCGCTGGCTCAAGTATCTGGCATTCTTTGTTGCCGTATTGCTGCCCGCCGTTTATCTGGCAATTGCGGTCTGGCATCCGGAGCTGATGCACCGCACACTGCTCCATCTCTTGCTCGAATCCGAACAAACTGCCCCCTTTTCGATTGCAACAGAATTATTGGGTGTACTGTTCATGTATGAAATTCTCCGAGAAGCAGACCTCCGGCTGCCGAAATCCGTCGGCGGCGCAGTCAGCATCATCGGCGGACTTATCATCGGTGATGCCGCCGTTTCCTCCGGTCTGATTAGTACGCCCGTGCTGACGGTTGCGGCACTGTCGGTAACGGCAGGCTTTGTCATTCCCAATCTTCATCAGGCATTGACGCTCTTGCGACCGGCATTTGTCCTTGCGGCAGCATGCGGTGGGCTCTGCGGCATCGCCTTGCTCGGCGTCGCCGTTTTGCTCAATACCTGTGCGACAGAGGTTTACGGCTTTCCGATTACTGCCCCCATCGCCCCCTTCTACCGCAAGGGTCTGCGAGATGTGGTCACTCGTCTCGGATTCCGGCGATTGGTCAAGGGCAATTTCCGTGTGGAGGAGGTGCGTGCCCATGACAAACACTGACCGCAAAGACTGGACCGGCGGTCAGGGCATGGCATTGCTGCTGCTCTGTCGGCTAGGGCTGTTTTTCAGCCATGAAACGCCATACAGCACCGCCTATGCGCTCGATGTCAGCATGACAGCCCTGCTGCAAGCGGCACTCCTGCTGCCGCTCTATTTCCGCAACGCACCATCGGCATACCAACTACCGACATGGCTTGCTCGTTGCCAACGGGTACCCTGCCTGCTATGGTGCGGCTATCTGGTCGCACAGCTCTATCGGCTAATGGACTCGCTGCGGGCAGCCAAACCGCCTCTGCTCCTGCTGCTGTTATTCGGCGTGCTACTCTATGCGCTTACCTTGCCGGAGGTATCTGCCGCAAGGGCAGCCGGATTGACCATAGCGTTAGCGGGATTCGCCTTTCTGCTGCTGCCGATCACCGGCTTTTCGACCGCTCATGTGCTTTCCCTCTACACACCGGTCGATACAGCAAATCTGTGGGGCTTGGAATGGGCACAGAGCGGCGAACTGCTCTTAATGCCCCTGCTGCGCCAATGCCAATCACCCAAAGCCGCCAAGCAGAGCTTCTGTGGCTGGGCAATCGGCAAGGCAGTTGTCATACCTCTTACAATAGTATTCGGTGCGATGCAGAACGGCAGATTACAGAACTGGGAGGGCAATCCATTCTTTCTGTTGCTTGCCCGAACACCGTTATCCGATACCTTCCGCATGGACGGCTTTTGGATTTGGTTTGCGGTCGGATGCGCCGCACTTGCCATGGTCGGGATTTTGCATCGGGTCAAATCCGTCGACCGGCCCTCCCCGTTCGCCGTGATGGGATTGCTGATTCCATTGGCGGCTGTGTCCGGCATCTGCATTCTACAACCATCCGCTCTGCCCGTATCGCTTTGGCATTGGCTGATACCGCTGTTCGGCATCGGTATCCCATGGGCTGCCGCCCTCTATGACCGCATTCACACCTGCCATGAAAGGAGTGCTTCCACATGAACCGCTTGCCATATCGCCTGCTCGCTCTCTGCAGCTGTGCCGTTCTGCTGACCGGCTGTGATCATGAAACGCTCCACAAGCAACGCTATGCCGCCCTCTTCGCCATCGAACAACACGCCAACGGTCTGACCGGCACAGTACTGGATTTGGGCGGCGCACAGTCTTACCATGCAGCCGGCGATTCCGTGTCCGATTTGCTTGCGGCATTGGCACTGGAGGCAGGGCAGTCCATCTCAACCGGGCATCTCTCTCTTCTGCTGCTGCATGGCAATGTATCGCAGCTGCTCGAAGAACCGGTACATTCCGGTACCATTGTACCGACCTGCGCCGTCCTCTGGACAGACGAGCCAATTCCCGGACAATGGGATGCTGAAACCGATACCCCCGATGCCATGCTCCAAGCCGCCATCGCACAGGGTGATCTGCCTGCCAGCACTGCGGACCGCATTCTCGGCGACCTATACGGCGGCTCGGGCGTTACAGCGGTTGCAAGCCAAACCGCAGGCGGTCTGACGCTGTCCCTCTGGGACAGCAGCGGCTTTTTGGGGTTATTATCCACCGATGCGGCGAGAGGACTTGCCCTCCTCTCCGGTGATTGGGATAGATTTCCTCTCCCAGCGGCACTCGGAGAATCGGCTGTCACGCTCACGGCCTGTAAAACAAAGATTGCCGTGCGGCAGGTTGATGACCATATCGCCTTTCATCTGACGCTTTCTCTCTCCGTTGCCAGGCAGCACGGGGCTGCGGTCTCCCTGTCCGATGTCCACCGAGAAACGATTCATGCGATGGTCAATGCCGCCATGCAGGAAACGCTCACACAGCAGGGTGGAGATTTGCTGTTCCTGCGAGAGGCGGCATGCCGAGATCGTTACCCCGACGCCGAAACTATGACCGCAGCAGAATGGCGTATTTGCTTGCAAACTGCCACTTGGGAAATCGAATTGCTACAGCATTCGTGACAATGCACAAAAACCAACATGAAATCTCTACCAGCTTCTTTCATCTTTTTTGCGCTGAGATATTGACCTTTTGGGCATCTCACGATATACTATAATCAATGCACAGGGGATGTCAGTCCTGTGCCAAACTGTGATGAGAGGAGCAGAACACATGGTCTTTGACAAAATCAAGGAGATCCTTTTGGACCAACTGGATGCCGACGAAGAGGACATCACGCTCGATGCTGAGATCGTTGACGACCTCCATGCCGACTCGCTGGATGTTGTCCTGTTGATGAAAACCATTGCGGATGAATTTGATCTGGCCATTCCGGACGATGCCGTTGACAGCATTCGTACGGTTGGTGATATTGTCGATTACATCGAGAACTATTGATTCCCCATGCAATCACAAACAAAACAGGATTCTCACTTCTGCTGAGAATCCTGTTTTTTCCGTTTTAGATGCCCTGCATCCTGCCAATATCCGAATGTCGTTTTGTACAAGTTACGTATGTTCACAAAAAATCTCGAAATCACGCGCAATTCGTCATTTCGAGATTTTGTTTGGATATTACAAAACACGTTCCTCACAGTATTCACAAACCATACCGTCATCCGTTTGCAGGAAGCGATGCGGCAGATAGGACTCCGTAGCGGTAATACATTTCGAATTGACGCAGCGCAGATGCGCATCGGCAATGCCATGAAGCAAATCGTGTTTCGGCTTGCTTTCCAGCAGCATCAGAATCAATGCCATGCGAATATACATACCGTATTGCGCCTGCTTGAAATAAAGCGCACGTGCATCCGCATCGACCGCAACCGAAATCTCATCCACACGGGGCAGCGGATGCAGTACCGCCAAATCCGGCCTTGCATGTGCCATTTTCTCCGGTGTCAAGCAGTATACATCTCTCTGCGCCAGATATTCCGCCTCCGAGGCAAACCGTTCCCGCTGGATTCTCGTCATATACAGCACATCCAGTTCCCCGATGGCAGTATCGAGCGAGGTTTCGACTCGATAGGTGCAGCCGGATTGGTCGAGAATTTTGAGGATATAGTCCGGCATCTGCAATTCCGGTGTCGAAATCAGCACGAACTCATTGCCCTCATAGCAGGAGAGTGCCTTGCAGAGCGAATGCACCGTTCTGCCGTAGAGCAAATCGCCGCATAGTCCAACCGTCAGATGGCCAAGCCGTCCCTTTTCCATATGCAAGGTCAACAGGTCGGTCAAGGTCTGTGTCGGATGGAGATGTCCGCCGTCACCGGCATTGACCACCGAGCAGTCTGCCGTCTGTGCCGCAGCCAAAGCCGAGCCTGCCATCGGATGCCGGATAATCAGAATATCCGAATAGGAGCTGACCACCTTTGTGGTATCCTTGAGGTTTTCACCCTTCGATACCGAGGAACTCATCGGGTTATCAAAGCCGATGATGCTGCCGCCCAGACGAATCATGGCAGACTGAAAGCTCATCTGCGTTCTTGTGGACGGCTCATAGAACAGCGTTGCCATAATCTTTCCGGCACATGCCTGCACATAACGCTGCGGGTGCTGATAGATTTCTGCGCCCAGCTTGACAACCTTGTTCCACCAAGTCACGGGATAGTCATTCAGATCGATCAAATGCGAATACGGAGTTTGCATATTAACGTCCTTTCTTGCTGCGCAAGCCGTTCAAGCCGCTGCGGCATCGCCAAAATAGGCCTGATACCAGACCAAAAACATATAGACCGTCCAAATCTTGCGGCTGAAATCGCCCTTGCCGGCACGATGCCCGTCAAGCAGCGTCATCAGCTGATCGGTGTGGAACAGCGATGCCGCAGCCGGAGAGGTGAATGCCGCACGCACCGTTTCATAACAATCGTCTTGCTTCAGCCATACCCGAATTGGCACGGGGAAGCCGAGCTTTTTCTTTGCCGCTGTAGGTGCTGTTTCCGGCGGTGTGTCCTGTTTTGCCGCCAAGCGCATGGCGTATTTCGTGATATAGGGCGTATGCTCGTCGGTCGAAAGCTGATGCGTCACCCGATAGCGATGAGGAATCTGTTGTGCCAAGCCCATCACTTCCTTGTCAAGGAACGGCACACGCAATTCCAGAGAATTCGCCATGCTCATCTTATCTGCTTTCAGCAGGATATCGCCCGTCATCCACAGATGCAGATCCAGATACTGCATTTTCGTCACCGGATCGGCGTCCTTTACCTTGTCATAGAACGGCTTGGTGACCTGTGTGGGGTCGGGCGCCTGTGTCGGCTCTTTGAGCAAAGCCTTCCGCTCCTTTGGACTGAACATATACGCATTGCCGATAAAGCGTTCCTCAAGCGTTTTGCCTTTTCGCACAAGAAAATTCAATCCCCGATGTGCCGGCAGTTTCTCCGCCGCAGATGCGATCCCACGCCGAATCGGCATCGGCACTCGATCATACCATGTGCCATTTGGCTCGCTGTAAACATTGTAGCCGCCGAACAGCTCATCCGCACCCTCGCCCGACAGCACAACCTTGACCTGCTCCGCTGCCAGTCGGCATACGAAATACAGCGCAATCGCAGCCGGATCAGCCAGCGGTTCATCCATATGATACTGGATAATCGGCAGCATCTGCCAGAACTCCTCACGGGTAATCACATGGCTGAAGTTCTCCTTGCCAATGGCTTTGGAAAACTGTTTGGCATAGCTGATTTCATTGTATTTTTCATCTGTACCGAAGCCGACGGTAAAGGTCTTGTCAACATTGGCGACCGCCGCAACATAGCTCGAATCCACACCTGACGACAGAAAGCTGCCGACTTCTACATCGGCAATTTTATGGGCACGCACAGAGTCATGAAATGTGTCAGAAATCCGCTTCACCCAATCGCCGAGCAGTGGCTGCTCATCGGCATCAAAATGAATATCCCAATACCGTTCAATCATCATGCTGCCGTTTTCGTAGATGAAATAATGTGCCGGCAGCAGCTTTTTGACACCGGCAAAGAACGTGTCCTCCGTCGGCGAATACTGGAAGGTCAGATATTGCTCGAGCACATCTCGATTGAGCTCCTTTTGGAAGTCCGGATGAGGCAGAAAGCCCTTGATTTCGCTGCCGAACAGGAAGCTGTCACCCATCTGCGCATAGTACAGCGGCTTGATGCCGAAAAAGTCCCGTGCACCAAACAGCCGTTTGTGCTTGGTATCCCAAATCACAAACGCAAACATACCACGCAGGCGGTTCAGCAAATCCTTGCCGTATTCCTCATAGCCATGCAGCAGCACTTCCGAGTCCGTCTGTGTCCGGAAGGTATGCCCAGCCGCAATCAATTCCTCTCGCAGCGGCTGATAATTGTAGATTTCTCCATTGAAGATCAGCACCAGCGAACGATCTTCGTTGAACATCGGCTGATCGCCCTGTTCCGTCACATCGATGATCGACAGACGGCGATGTCCCAATGCGATATCCGCATCAATATACTGCCCGCCGGCATCCGGACCTCGATGGCGAATGCGATCCATCATCTCCGTCAAAACCGATTTTGCGTTTTCGATTCGGTTGGTAAAGCCAATGATTCCACACATATCCGTATTTCATCTCCATTCTTTCGGGATATCGATTTGGCATTTTATTCGCTCCCATGATATTATACATGATTTCCAAGCATTTAGCAAGACGCTTCCATAAAAATCATCACTTTTCATGGATTTGTACGGATGGACATCTTTCTTTTCTCTGCATAAATCGCAGCCCACATGAATAGCAATCTGCCGCATTCCAAACCCGCATTTCGGACGGTGCGCTGCCGATTGCCAAAGAAAAACGGAGAGCCGAAATTGGCTCTCCATTTGTGTTTGTTATGCGTTTGCAGATTGGGGATTATTCGGATTACAGATCGCCCAAATTTGCAAGATAGCGGTTCAGCACACTGGTATCCGCAGCAGTAATATTGCCATCGCCGTTACAATCTGCATTCAGTCTGCCTTCTTCGGTCAGTTCCACTGCACTATCCTCTGCGATATAACGGCTTATCAGAACAGAATCCGCAATCGAAATCACGCCGTTACAGTCTGCATCGCCCTTCACCACGGTGGAGATCTCCGTTGTTGTGGTAGTTGTAGTGATCGTGGTGGTTGTGGTCGTTGTGGTGACAGGAGTATCCGGAATCTCATAGTCCTTTGTCACCCAAATCGGTTCCTCAAATACGAGCGTCAGCGTCGGATTGACAGTCACAGCAGTCGGTGCCGTGCCATCTGAACCAAAATACCAAATCTCAATCTTCAGGTAATCATAGGCAAGGGAATAGCTATCATCATACAGCACATCCTCGTCATTCACAGTATGATACCAATCCGAAAGGCTGGTGGTGTAGACATTATCATCGCTGGAGATGCTGACCTTCGAGAAAGCCCAAAGGTAATCCTCTGTAGTCGGCTCTGTAATGGTATCCGACAACACGTTTGCCTGCACAGCAGCCAGACCATAGTAGCCGTCATCAGTCAAACCGGTTACATCGACAGACCAGATGGCTTCCTTCAGAACAGCCTTGCCCTCAAACTGCTTGAGATCCCAAACACCGTCCTCCGTCTGGGTGATGGTCACACGGTCGGTCAGAATCAAGCCATCCGGATTTTGGTAATTGCCACCGGTCAATTCCTTATAGAAATCGCCGAATGCGGAATTGAGCCAAGACTGCGTCTGACGGTCGAAGTACTTCATATCGCCGCCATTGGACGAATCCCACAGGCAAGCACAAACGCCTTCCATCTCATAGGCAGCGGATGCAACGGTCTTGGTGTAGAGCAGACGATCATCCTCATCCTTATTGTAGTTCTCAACACCATATTCGCCGATGAGTACACCAATACCCTGATCGGTGAAGCGGCTCTTCAAGGCACTGATATCATTCTTGACCTGTGCCACCTCAGAATCCGAGCCCCAAGTGTTCTGCGGTGTCACACCCCAACCCCAAGAATCGTCATCATCCGAATATACGGTCCAAACGGTTGGATCATAGTAGTGGATGTCCACTGCCAGCATATTGGCAGGGTCGGTCGGCATCACAAAGCTGCTGCTGGTGGTATTGGCATAGTTGGTATTTTTGCCGGGGATAACCAGCAAACGGTTTGCATTGTTTCCGCCGGTTGCACGAACTGCATCAACGAATGCTTGCCCCATCGTGGTGATGGTTGAATAATTCCAATCGATCTCGTTCCAACCCTCAAAGACCAAATGGGAATCATAGTCCTTGAAGTAGTTGGCGATGTTTGTCCACAGCGCAGAGAACCGAGACATTGCACTTGTGCCGTTGTACAGCCAGTTGCCGCTTGTGCCGTCATGGTGGACATTGAGAATGACGTAGAGATCGTTGGCGTAGCAATAGTCCACGACTTCCTTCAGACGAGCGAGGAATTCGGTATTGATGTTGCCGCTCTCGTCCGACATCTGCTTCCAGGTGACCGGCACACGCACGGTCTTGAAGCCATAGAAGGCAATGGCATCGATCATGGACTGCGTGGTGACCGGATTGCCCCAAGCGGTTTCCAGTTCCGTAACAGTGGGGGAGGAATTCCAGCTGGAGGTATCAGAATCAAAGGTGTTGCCCAGATTCCAGCCAGCGCCCATCTCCTCAACCATCGAGACGGCATCTGTTGCTGCTTCGACCGGCGCCTTCGGCAGTTGGAACGAAACAGCCCCCAGTGCCATCGACAGGGTCAAGGCACCAGAAATGAGTTTTTGTGTCAATTTCATCAGTTCATTCTCCTTTTTTAATATGCGTGATATGTGGGTACTTTCAATTTACCACATTCCCTCAGAATTGTCAAGCAATTAATAGACATTTTCAGTTTTTCAACTGCCAAATTTTTCGCTTGGAATTTGTTTATATTGCATAAATTCGGCTTTTATTTCTTGTGCAAAGGGGGCATGTTGAGTGCAATATGATTGCAAAAGAATCTACAACGGACTGTCTTTTTTCGACTGAATTTCGGTACTGTGCATGGTTTTCGTTCATGTATCGTTCACAATTGCGGCGTTTGCAACAAAAAGGACGAGATTTGTCCTCTCGTCCCTTTTTGCTAACAACATATTCCAAATTCGCAAGATAGTCACATCAAGAAGCGTATTCCGAAGTAATTCCCAGATATTCTTCGAGGGTCAAGCCACTCTCGTAAACCGCTCGGGCTTTCTCCTCACCGAGGTAGCGAATATGCCAAGATTCATACTGATAGCCGGTCACATCCTCTTTCCCTTCCGGGTAGCGGATGATGAATCCATACCGCCAACAGTTTTCTGCCAACCACTGTGCTTCGGGCGTATCATCAAAGCTGCTGCTGGCATTGTTGATATCAAATGCAAGACCGGTCTGGTGCTCCGAATGCCCCGGACGTGCCGAATAGCGATCCGCAGCCGCCTGCCCATCCCGATTGCAATAACGTTCATAGAGAATCTGCTGCGTTTCATAGGAACGATAGCTCGACACAATCGTCAGCGTCATCATCTCCATGGCTGCTGCCGTCTGCATCCGTTCAAATGCTGCCTTTGCGTCGGCATTCACGCCCGGCGCATAGCTTGCCGGCAAACCATAGGTCTTATTGGCAATCAAAATACCATCCACAAAGGTCACGCCATTGGAAGTAGTGATATTCGCCTGCCCTGTGGAAGAACCGTTCGGGTCTTTCACCGTGACTGTCACCTCCGCATATACCGCCGGATTGTTGACCGAGGTTACACGCACCGTACAGGTGCCCGCACCAACGGCTGTAATATTACCGAGTTCATCTACTGTTGCAACCGCCTCATCGGTTGTCGTCCATTTCTCCGATTTGTCGGTCGCATCCGACGGCAACATCGTCACGATGGGCATCTTCGACTGACCGATTGCCAAGTTGACATTGTAGAATGTCAGCTCGATGCCGGTGACAGAACCGGGCGGCAAGGAAACCGTTGTGGTTGTGCCCTCGGTAGTAGATTCGGTGGTCGTCGTTGTGGTAGCAGCACTACTTGTAGTCGAGGTCGTGGTTGTGTCATCGCTATTCGCATTGGTCCCAGCTGCCGTATTCCGATCGGCGACCACATTCACATAGAACAGCTGCTCCTCACCGGTCACACTGTCCTTTGCCAAAATGGTAGACTGCCCGACCGCATTTGCCGTAATCAAATAGGTATCCTCTGCAATCGTTGCCGCTCCATCCAAGGAAGCGGTGACGGTAAACGCATTGGACAATGCCGTTTCGAGGGTACGCTGGTCGCCAACCTCCATCACAATGGTCTGTGTTGCCAGCGGATCCTGCTCCGGCGATTGGAGTGCCAGCCATCCACCGGTTGCAAGACCGGCCGCCGCCAAAATCGTCAACGCCACCATCGGAACGGAAATCAATGATTTCCGTTTGGCTTGCTTATTGTCCTTGCTTGCTTTGCTCATATTGACATCCTTTCTTTTTGGAGTAAACGGATTCTCCGTGTGTTCCTTTCTATTATAGCACAAATCGCACCATTTGTCACGGCTTTTTCAAAAAAAATTTGATGTGGCAACCCAATAGATAATGCCGTACAGCACCGATGCCGCCGTGCCATACAAAATGACAGGTCCGGCAATCGTGAATATTTTTGCGCCCACGCCTAAAATAAAGCCCTCCGTTTTGGCTTCCACCGCCGCCGAGGAAACTGCATTGGCAAATCCGGTAATCGGCACGAGCGTACCGGCGCCGCCGTGTTTGGCGAGCTTTTCATACAGTCCCAGTCCGGTCAGCAAGGCTGACAGAAATACCAAAGTCACCGACGTCCAAGCCGCTGCCGAGTCCTCCGACAGTTCCATCCAAAGCAAAAATTGCTTGATGCACTCCCCAAGCAAACAGATACTGCCGCCAATCAAAAACGCTTTCCCGATCGTTACACCGAAGCGTGTCGGAATCGAGGCATCGTGTACCATCTTTTGATATTGCTCCGACGTCGGCTCGTGACTTTCATGAGAAACAAAATCCTGCATAAGAAGGACTCCTTTCGGTTTCATTTGCCGATAGTATGTGCCATTCTTATGCAGGTATGCAATCAATTCATCAGAATCATCTTGTCAATCTGAGAGAGATCGCTCAGTCTTGCACTGGCAAACTCCTGCTCAAAGACACAGTAAACATAGTCGCCAATCGAAACACAGCGTGCCTGCTGCACATAGCCGTCCATCTGAATCGGGGACTCCACCGTACCAATCGGCACGAACGCATTGTTCTCATAGGAAAAGAAAGCGTAATACACACGCACCGGCGTAACAATCGGAATGCCGATGCGGTTTTGGTCTGCTTGCAGGTAAATCGCATCCGCATCGTACAAGGCAGGACTCGTCACAAACTGATAGTCATATGTGGCGTTGTTGACCATCTGATAGTCATCGAGCATAGTTAAGCCGCCGTTCTCATCGGTGCGGTACATCATCAGCTTGATACCAACCTCACCAAATTCCGTCTGCTCCATGCCAAAGCTGAACAGAAGATCGTTCCACGGATAGAGAAACGTGCTGTAACCGCTGATCTTGAATTCGTCATCAATTACCAAATTGGCAGGGTCGCTGCAATCAATCGAATACAGCGGATCCGTTTGCAGGAACGTCACCACATAGGCTCTGTCTCCGGTAAAGTTCACCGCCTTGATGCGCTCGCCCGGCGCATAGGAAATCTCATCGAGCTGCTGCAAATTGCCGTCAAAGCTGCGCAGCCAATTGGTATCCGCATCGGTTGTGGCGATATAGAATACACCGTTCCGTTCGTGCATCGCATATTGATTGATGGTATGACCCGATGCCTTGCCAACTGCCATCGGCACAAGCACATGATTCTCATATGTCACACGGGTAATACGGATGTTATCCCCGTCATAAAGCGTGAGATAGAGTGCATCTTGGCTCATATACACCTCGCCGCTTGCGCCGGTAAACGCCTTTGCCGAAATGGACTCAGCCGTTTGCAGGTCAATGGTCGATACCAGTGTATAGGACAGCGCATTCTGCCAATCATCGGGAATCAGAATATCCTCCGCAGGGAGATAGCTTTCCGTGCTCTCACCGCAATACGGCACATAACTGCTCAAATCCGATTCCTCCACATCGGACAGCGGCTTGCGGGTCAGCGTAATCAGGTACAGCACATTGTCGGTCACACGGCTGTCGCAATACCCGCCTTCCTGCCAGTATAAACCGGTCTGTACCAAATCGCCCTCAGCATTTGGCGCATAGGTGACCACAGCAGTTGCCGCATCGGCACGATACAGCACCGTTACAACCCCATTTTCCAGATACATGGCCTGAATCTGATAGGCGAGCATCTCCGCTGCCGCTTCCCCGAAATCCGGCTTGACCGCTGTCTGTTCGCCGAATACACCATTCGATACGGGCAGATACCACAAATTCTGCTCAAAGACATAGTAGAGGGATTTGCCGTCCGTTTTCAGCAAATCGGCTTCGGCAATGCCTTCGACCTGATAACGGGTATCGGAATAGTCCAAGTTTTCTCCGTCCGTGGTGTCCACGCTCGGCACAACCTCGCCCTTTATCATATCATTGCTGGCATCCTCTCCAATGCCATCAAAAAACGTCAGTCCCATCTCATTCTGTTCCTGCTGCACACAGTAATCGAGATATTTTGCCTGCTGATAGAGCTGACGATAACTGCCGGCATTCTCCATATAACAGTGTTCCGCCAGCAGCGGCGAATCCGGTGCTTTCCCTGCCACCATGCCGACACCGACTGCGGCAACCAATGCCGCACACAGACCTGCCGCTACCCGAAAGCCCCAACGATTGCTCTGCTGAATCGGCTTGCGATTTTGCTGCAAGCGTTTGGTCATGGCATCCGGCTCGACTGCGGGCGGCACGGGAATGGCTTGCAAGGCATCTGCCATCGCTGCATCGAGCTTGGCATCCGTTTCAAATTCATGATTGGTTTGCATCGTATTCATCCTTTCTCCGGTTCGAGCATCAACCGCAGCCGCTGCCGAATCCGCATCAGGCGAGTGCGAATGCCGACAGCCGTGCCGCCGACCATTTCTGCCAATTCTTGACTCTGATAGCCGCCCAGCACCTGCAAGGACAGCAGCAGTCGATCCGCCTCGTGCAGCTGCGCCATTGCGATATGCAGCTCCGTGCCGGCATAATCGAATGCACAGGACGCATCCCGCGCTTCCGTCCAGGGCTGCTCCGGTTGTGCATAGCTGCGGTAGATACGCTTGATTTTTGCGGTCAGGATGCGGAACATCCATGCACGAAACGCCTCTGCATTGTGCAGTCGTCTGATGCTCGCAAAGGCATCGAGAACCGCTTCACTGACCGCATCGGCAGCATCCTCCGGTGTGCGCAAAGAATAGCGTGCCACACGGTACAGGGACGGATAGATTTCTCCATACAGCCGCCCGAATGCCTCCGCATCTCCATTGCAAGCCGCCTGCACATCCGCTTGAAATGCAAGCTGTGATCCTACGGATTGCTCCGCTGTTTGTGCGATATTCTGCATCCTCTCCACCTCTTTTTAATGCTCTGGAAACCCGGTTTCTATTGCTACAGTGTCTGCTCCGGGATGATTTGTTGCAAGATCTCATCAATGTTGTTGAAGTTGCTGAAATTGCGATGCAAATTTGGTCATTTTTACAGACAAAATGACTTGTGGAACTTCCAGTTCTGGTGTCCGGTCAGCATACTCAGCATACCGTTGACCTGTATCGATTCGTTGACACCGGTCTTGCACCAGATGGCGAAATGCTCACAATTGTTGGTAATGAGATTGAACTTTTCCTCGCCGATGCGGGAACGGGCTCGTGCCACGGTTTCCTCCGGCGAATACAGATGGTAGCCATAGGTCTGCTGTAAGGTGCGTGCCAGCTGCTCCGACACCTCATCTCTCACCGGAGATACGCCATTTTGAATGCGCACCGGCGGCTGATAGGGTTTTGGGAAATCCAGCACAAAATAATCCGTATCGTCCTTGAGGAAATACCGTAAACTCGTGCAATGAATCTGTGCCGCCAAATGCGACTGTGTCGCCGGTATGCCGTAGTGCACGATACAGGTATCGCTGACATAGATGCCGTAATGCTCATACATCCCGTTTTTGCGTACCACACCAATGATATCGCCATACTGCGCCTGTACCGGCTCTTGTACAATTCCCGACAACTGCGTACTTGCCTGATAGGCGGCACGCAGCTGCTCGGCTCGCCGCCGCAAAGAGGCTTCCATTTCCGGCTGTAAGCCGTGATCGACAATCGTACCGTATTGGTCTACGATCCGGCAGAACCCGTTGACGATATGCCGCTGCAATACCAAGTCGCCGGCATAATCCAAATCCTCCCAGCAATAGTCCTTCTCCAAAACGGAAAATGAGGTATCCCGATGACCCTGTTCCGCAGCACGGCGGTCGGAATAGCTGTCGAGCTTGTCGGCAAGACGGTCAAGACCCTTGCTCAATGCGTCCAAAAAATCCATATTCGTCTCCTTTTCATCTGTTTTTGCAACAAAAAGCAGCGCAGGTTCATTGACCCACGCTGCAGTTTTTGTTATGATTAGCCCAAAACGACTGTGACGGCGTGGGTTTCGCCAACCGGGAATACCGGCAACACATTGCCCTCGATGGCGTTGCCATCCACCGTGACCGACTTCACGCCCTTGCAGACATGGTTCGGATTCTGAACGGTGATCTGATAGGTCACACCACGGAACACACGGGTCAGCTCGAAGCCATCCCACTCGTGCGGAATGGACGGGTCAACCTTCAGACCGTTCCAATCCGGAATGATGCCGAGCATGTACTGCGATACGGCAACGAAATTCCATGCGGCAGTACCGGTCAGCCAGCTGTTCTTTGCCTCACCGTGACGCTTTGCGTCCTTACCGGCGATCATCTGTGCATAGACATACGGCTCGGTGCGGTGGAGATCGGAGTACTTTGCCTCACGATATGCCGGCGCAATCTTGCTGTAATACTCGAATGCCTTATCGCCGTGACCGACAAATGCCTCTGCGCAGATAATCCAAGCATTGTTGTGGCAGAAGATGCCGGCGTTCTCCTTATAGCCGCCCGGATAGGTGGAAATTTCACCGTACTCGATGTAGTACTTGGTGAAAGCCGGATTGTTCAGCACCAGACCATGCTCGGTGTTGAGGTACTTGTCAACGCTTGCCAACGCCTTGAGATCTGCACCGGTTTCCTTGCCGACACCGGACATCACGCAGAAGCCCTGCGGCTCGATAAAGATCTTACCCTCTTCGCATTCCTTCGAGCCCATTTTTCTGCCAAAATCATCATAGGCACGAATGAACCAATCCCCATCGAAACCGAATTCCATGATGGCAGCCTTCATTTTGTCGATCTGCTCCTGTGCCTTGGCAGCCTCTGCCTCATCGCCACGAATCTTGCAGAGGGCAACATACTCCGGACCCGCAAATGTGAACAGACCTGCTACCATCAGCGACTCTGCCACACGGCTGTACTTGGCTTCGCCGTACTTCGGGGACGTCGAGGTCTGGAAGGACTCGCCGGGCGTATCGGAGAAGCAGCTCAGGTTGATGCAGTCGTTCCAGTCTGCACGCATCGCCAGCGGCAAGCCGTGCGGACCGAGATTCTCAGCCACATGATAGAAGCTCTGCTTCAGGTGGTGCATCATGGTCTGTGCCTTGGAGGCATCGTTATCGTAAGGAACCATCTCATCGAGGATGGAATAATCGCCGCTCTCCTTGATGTAAGCGGCAGTCGACAGGATCATCCACAGCGGGTCATCGGAGAAGTCACCGCCGATCTCGTCGTTGCCCTTCTTAGTCAACGGCTGATACTGGTGATAGCAGCCGCCATCCTCGAACTGCGTCGATGCCAGATCGATGATACGCTCTCTTGCACGATCGGGAATCTGGTGGACAAAGCCGAGCAAATCCTGATTGGAGTCACGGAAGCCCATACCACGGCCGATACCGCTCTCGAAGTAAGACGCAGAACGGCTCATGTTGAAGGTTACCATGCACTGATACTGATTCCAGATGTTGACCATCCGATTGAGCTTGTCCTCAGGTGTCTTGACCTGATATTTGCCCAGCAGGTCATTCCACATGGCCTTCAACTCGGCAAGCGCTTGCTCGACCTTCTCGGAGGTGTTGAACTGCTCAATCATTGCATACGCACGGGACTTGTTCATGCTGCCATCGGCATGGAACTTCTCGGCAACCGGATTCTCGACATAGCCGAGCATGAAGATCAGCTCTTTGGTTTCACCCGGTGCGAGGGTGATGGACAGGCAGTGCGACGCAATCGGCGACCAACCATCGGCAACGGAGTTGGAGGGCTCGCCTGCCATAACGGTCTGCGGATTCTCGAAGCCGTTGTACAGACCCATGAAGGATTCACGGTCGGTATCAAAGCCCTGAATCGGGGCATTGACCGTGTAGAATGCGAAATGATCTCTCCGTTCCTTATACTCGGTCTTGTGGAAGAGGGTAGAGCCTTCAATTTCAACCTCACCGGTATTGAAGTTTCTCTGGAAGTTGGTCGAGTCATCCTGTGCATTCCACAAGCACCACTCCACAAAGGAGAACAGACGGAAAGACTTTTCCTCACTGCCGGTATTGGTCAAACGAACTCTCTGGATTTCGCCGTTGAAGTCCTGCGGGACAAAGAAGGTCACTTCTGCCTTCAGGTTGTTCTTCTGACCGGTGATGATGGTGTAGCCCATACCATGACGGCACTCATAGGCATCGAGTTCTGTCTTGACCGGCGACCAGCCCGGATTCCAGACCGTGCCGTTATCGTAGACATAGAAATACCGACCGCCCATATCGACCGGAACATTGTTGTAGCGGTAACGGGTGATGCGGCGCAGACGGGCATCCTTATAGAAGTGATAGCCTCCTGCCGTATTGGAGATCAACGAGAAAAATGCCTGCGTTCCGAGGTAGTTAATCCAAGGATACGGGGTCTTGGGGGACTCAATGACATACTCCTTCTGTTGGTCGTCAAAATGTCCGAATTTCTGCATAATCAGCACTCCTTTGTGATATGTTCGGTTCCTTACCGTTGCGCATAAGGACATCCCATGCGCCAGTATATAATATTATAGCATATTTGGGAATACTTTGCAAGTATTCTTTTACACGAATTTTCCGAATGTTCTACAGCGATTTGCACAACAAAAGCCCCGTAAACGGCATGGCACTTACCGTGACTGCAGAACAGCATACAAAGGATGGAGGGATACAATGCGGGAGGCAGCCATCTATGTGCGGCAGTCGGTCAGCCGGGCTGACAGCGTCAGCCTTGAAACACAGGAACGGCTCTGCCGCATGGATCTCCCACCCGATCTGCCGGTTCGGGTCTATCGGGATGCGGGATATTCCGGCAAAAATACACAGCGTCCTGCCCTGCATGAGATGATGACAGCAGTGGAAGCCGGGGAATTGTCCTGCATCTATGTCTACAAGCTCGACCGCATCAGCCGTAATCTCGCCGATTTCACAGAGCTGCTCCGCATCTGTCAACGCAATGGCGTAACCTTTCAATCCCACACAGAACGCTTTGAGTCGGCATCGCCAATGGGGCAGGCGATGCAAAGCCTGCTGATGGTGTTTGCACAGCTGGAACGGGAAACCATCTGCGGGCGGGTACGAGATACAGCATTCGCCCGTGCCAAGCTCGGATTCGATACGGGCGGAGTTGCACCGATCGGCTTTCGCAAAGTGCCCGTACTGCTCGGCGGCAAGCAAACCCAAATGCTCGAACCGACTGCCGATGCCCCCATCATCACCGACGGCTTTTCTCGCTATCTGCAAGCAGACGGCAGTCTTTCGGCACTGGCACGGCATTGGAATGCGCTGCCGCTGCGAACCGGACGGGGCAATCTCTGGAGCAGTGCCACCGTGGCACGGATTCTGCGCAATCCGGTCTATGTGCAGGCAAATGCACCTGTTTACGCCTATTTGGCAAGTCTGGGTGCAATCCTATGTACGCCGGAGCCTTTGCCACCCAATCACGGTGTCTATCTCTATGCCGACCGCCGCACCAACCATAGCAAGCTGACCGATTTGCATGATGTCTATGCAATTTGTGCGCCGCATTTGGGGCTGGTCGAGGCAGAGCTTTGGCTCTCCTGTCAGCAAAAGCTGACCGCATCCAGACAAAAACGCAATACCGGAAAAGGCACGACAAGCTGGCTCTCGGGACTGCTCTACTGTGCGCAATGCCAAAGTACCGCAACCATCGTACAGGGGCGGCATGCCCAATATCTGGTCTGCGGCGGCAAAAAACGAGGTATCTGTACAGGTCTTGGTGCAACCTGGCGGTTGGATACGGTCGAGCCAATCTTTGCGCAGCTGCTCACAGACCGATTGCGATATCTGTCTGCCATTCCCATAACCCCAACAGGCAGTGCGCCGGTGCAGCAGCATCTCGATACGCTGCGCCTGCGCCGAGAGCGTCTGTTGCAGTTGCTGACCGATACCGATACCGAAGACCTCGCCGGCATCGCCGAAGCGATCCAACGCTTAGACAGCCGCATTGCCGAGCTTTCCACGCAATGCCATACCGAACGGCAGACGCATTCCTTGCCGTTACCGGATTGGAATACCTGCACTTTTCCGCAAAAGAAGACCATCGCACAACAGCTGATTCGTTGTGCGATGGTCGAAGGGCAAACCATTGCCGTCTATTGGAACGGATGAATCACTGTGCCTTGCCGAGGAATGCCGCACCGATGATACCGGCATCGTTGCCGAGTCGGGCAATCACGATTTCGGTATTCTTTTTGGAGTTACGGGTGTAGACCTCCTTTGCCACCAGTTCCTTTACCGGCAGCAACAGGGCATCGCCCTCATTGCAGACACCGCCGCCGATGCAGAGGACATCGGGCTGGAAGATGTTGATGGTATTGGTGATACCAGAAGCCAAGCAGCGGATATAGAAATCCACCACTTCCTTGGCAATCGGGTCACCCAGACGCATGCAGTCAAATGCCGTGCGTGCAGTAACCTTTCCCTTTTCAAGCATCATATCCCTCATCTTGCTCTCCGGATGTGTCTCGATGGCTTCCTTGGTCATGCGCACAAGTCCGGTTGCAGACGAATAAACCTCAAAACAACCCTTTCTGCCACAGGTACACTGCGGACCGTCAAGGTTCAGCACCATGTGACCGATCTCTGCGCCGGCAAAATTCGAGCCGTCATAAATTTTGCCGTCAATGACGATACCGCCGCCGACACCGGTACCCAGTGTGATGCAGACCGCATTGGTTGCACCCTTTGCTGCACCGGCGACATATTCGCCGTAGGCAGCGGCATTGGCATCATTCTCGATAAAGGTCGGACGACCGGTTGCCCGCGAGATCCATTCAACCATCGGCACATTGACAAAGCCCAGATTGTTGGCATATTCAATGATACCGGTCGAAGAATTGGCGATACCGGGCGTACCGATGCCAATCCATTCAATCTGCTCGGGGGTCAAATCGGCATCGGCAATTGCCTGCAGTGCACAGGCTGCCATGTCATCCGCAATTTCCTTAGCAGGACGAGGGCAATTGGTCTTTTTTGATGCCTTGTTCCGGATGCTGTAATTCTCATCCACAACGCCGGCAACAATGTTTGTGCCGCCCAAGTCAATACCAACATAATACTTCATATTGCTTTCCTCTTTTCTTTAGGCGACACCGCACAAAGATTGTGCGTCAGATGCGTCGTCGATTTTTTCGTCAGATGAAACAAAAAACGCAGGAAATACTCTGTGTATTTTCGAGCATTTTTGTGAAATATGACGGAAAAAGCGCAAGCAGATGGCGTACAAAGCCGTCAGGCGGTCTTTGTGCGGTGTTGCCTTTATTCTTTGGGTAATGTACGGGTGCAAAGCAGCGTGCATTGCTCCGCACGAATCGAGTATGCACCGAAATTCGCCGGCAGGAATACCGAATCGCCTTTCATCAGCGGCATCACCACACCATCGTCATACACCAGTACACCTTCGCCATCCGTCACCAGATAGTGTGCATAGGATTGACCATTGTCTGCCGGAAACTTCGCCTCGCCATGCACTTGAATTTCCCATGTGGTAAAATAAGTGCAGTCGGCAATCACCGTACTCGAATAACCCTTCTGTTCGACAGGCGGACGCTTCCTATTCGGCGGTGCAACCCATGTTTTCGTCACATCTACCGCTTTGTCGATATGCAGTTCTCTCGGCTTGCCGTCTGCACCCACACGGTCATAGTCATACACACGATAGGTGACATTGGAATTTTGCTGAATCTCCGCAATCAGAATGCCTGCGCCAATCGCATGCAGCGTACCGGCCTCGATGAAGAACACATCGCCCTTATGCACCGGCACCAGCCGCACATAATCGAGCAGAGTGCCATCCTGAATATGGGCACGGAACTCCTCCTTCGTCAACGCTCGGCTGAAGCCATAGGCGAGGGCTGCCCCCTTTTCACAATCAACGATGTACCAGCATTCGGTTTTGCCGTTTTCGCCATTCTCATGCTCATGGGCATAGCAGTCATCGGGATGCACCTGTACACTCAAATCCTGACGGGCATCGATCAGCTTAATCAGCACCGGAAAGGTTGAATATTTCGCAGCACCTTCGCCGACACGATTCGCCCAATCCTGCTCGAGATAGGCCTTCAGACTCATGCCCTTGTTGACGCTGTTGACGATGGTTGCCAGACCCGACGGATGGCAGGACAATTCCCAGCTTTCTGCCACGCGTTCATAATCGCAGGGCTTTTTAAATTCGTCACGCAGTCTTGTGCCGCCCCAGATGTAATCCTGAAAAGCCGGCAGCAGTTTTAACGGTTCCATGGGGATTCCTCCTTTTCTATGGGAATGCGGCATCAGGCATCGGGCAATTCTGCAATCAGGCGATGCAGCTGCTTTGCCGTTTCGAGGTTGACACCGGCCGTTTGTGCCAGTGCCTCCGGCGATGCCGCTTTAAGCTGTGCTCTGGTTTTATAGGTCAGCAGCAGCTTCTGCGCACGCTTTTCACCGATGCCCGGCACCTGCGTCAACGACAGTGCATAGCTGGCCTTTTTATGCTTGGTTTTCATATAGGTAATGGCGAATCGATGCACCTCATCCTGAATCCGAGTCAAGAGTGCAAATGCCGCCTGCTGCTCCCGCAGTGCAATTTCTCCGCCATTGGTCGCAATGGCACGGGTGCGGTGCTTCTGGTCCTTCACCATACCGTAAAGCGGAATCTCGAGAGCAAACTGTTCCAGAATCGGCGCAATTGCCGCCACATGCCCCTGTCCGCCATCCAGCAGAATCAAGTCCGGCAGCACTGCAAAAGCATTGCAAATGCGTTCCGATTCGGGCGTTTCCAATACCGCCTGATATTCCTCGAACCGTCGGCGAATGACCTCCTGCATAGCGGCATAGTCATTCTGACCATCCTGTTCCTTGATCGAAAATCGCCGATATGCCGATTTCAGCGGTCTGCCATGCTCGAATACAACCATGCCTGCCACCATCGCCGACGAGGACAAATTCGAGATGTCATACGCTTCGATGCGGTTCGGAGGATTCTTGAGTCCGAGGACTCTGCCCAATTCCTCTAGTGCCATCAGCTCCTTGCCGGTACGCCCTGCCTTGATGGAGAGCTTTTCGCCGGCATTTTGCTTTGCCATCAGCACAAGCCGATGTTTTGCACCACGCACAGGCCGTTCAAGTGATACCGTATGCCCGGCTTGCTGCACGAGCATTTGCTGCATCAGCTCCGGCTCGGACGGCAATTGTTCCAGCAGAATTTGCTTGGGCAAATCCTGCCCGGTGCGCTGGCTGTAATATTGATACAGAAATTCATCGGTCCATTGATCGGACAAAGCCTGCTCCGGTATCAGGAACGAGGACTGATCGGAGAGCCGCCCATCTCGGAAAATCAATACCGCAACAGCAGCATTCTGCCCTGCATAGGCAATGCCGATTACATCCGTATCCACACCGACAGCATCGAGAATATCCTGCCGTTCCCCGGCTTTCCGAATGGTGCGTATGCGGTCACGCAGCCGAGCCGCCACCTCAAAATCCAGCCGCTCCGCTGCCGCCATCATGCGCTGTTCCAATTCCGATACGGTACGGTCGCCGCCGCTCTTGATAAACCGCACAGCATCCGCTATGATTTCCGCATAGGCTTCCTCGGATATTTCTCCCTTGCACACGCCCATACACTGCCCGATATGGTGATTCAGGCATGGACGCTCTTTCCGAAACGATGCCGGAAACGCTCTGTGGCAAGTCGGCAGCCGAAACATTCGGTTGACCGTCTGTACGGTTTGCCGTGTGAGAAAGCCGCTCATATACGGTCCGAGATACGTGCCGGGCGCATCGGTTTGCACTTCCGATGTGATACGGCTGTAAGGCGGCGGAGAGATGCGGATATAATGATACCCCTTATCATCCTTGAGCAGGATATTGTAGGGCGGTTGATTTTGTTTGATGAGGGAGCATTCCAGCACCAATGCCTCATACTCCGAGCCGGTCACGATGAAATCATAGTCATAGACCTGTGATACCATCGTTGCCGTTTTGAGATTGTGGTCGGGATTGTCTCGGAAGTAGCTTGTCACACGGTTGCGCAAATTCTTGGCCTTGCCGATATATAGAATTTTGCCCTGCTGTGTTTTCATGATATACACACCGGGTTCTGTGGTCAAAGCAGCGGTTTTGCTTTGCAAATAGGGCAGTCTGGGATTAGGATTCATCGTCATCATCCTGTTCGGTATCGTCTGCATCATCGGCATCGACACCAAATTCGTATTCAAACTTCTCATCCGTATCGGTCAGCACCATATGCTCCTCCGATTGCAGCTGATCGACCACATCCCGTACCCGACGCTGCAAGGATTTCCGTTCTTTTTTGGGTTTCTCCTGCAATTCCGGCATATCGGCAAACATGGTGGACGAGAAGGTCGTCACCTTGGCCTGGTCGCCATAGCAATCAATGTCCAGTTCATCGAGCCGCAGCTGATGCAGCATCGCCGTAAAGAAGAAGATATAGGCAACCGCATTGACCAGAATGCTCGCATACACACGATATCCGGCAATCGCAAAGAACATACCCGCCAAAATAATAGAGGTCGTGATAATCACAATAATCTGCATGGATTTGTTATGCGGATCCAGCTGCAGCAAAGACAATACCACACCTGCCGAGAACAGCGTGTGCGCAATCATCAGCCAGGTATCCAGACCATTGTACCACGAAAGCCGCATAATCTGAAATTCGAGCAGCATCAAAACCGCTTCGATGACGATATACACCAGCATCAGCACTTTCATGATGCCCCGCTGTCGTACCAATCGGTCAAGCCAGATAATGCCGATGGAAAAAATCATAAAGCCGGAAAATTCCACCACATAGGCAATAATTTCCGTCACCACACACACACCGTCAATGCGATGCAATGAATAATAGTAAAGGACGCAAATGATAATGAACACAACAAACAAGATATTTGCAAGTCTGCCCATTTTCATGCAGTCTTTCAGCGTGTAGGGGCGTTTCGGCTCTCCGTATTGTCCGCGACGCACCGCCCGTTCTTCCTTTGCCGTACCACGCTTTTGCTTTGCCATTGCGCCGCCTCCTTTTCGTCTGTGTGCGGATTATGATTGCTTTGCCGCCAGCGCACGCTGACCGATATCCTTGCGGTAGTGCATCGCTTCAAACTGCACATCGCCCATCGCTGCATATGCCGCATCCAAAGCCTGCGGCAAGGTATCGCCGGTCGCCGTAACGCCCAAAACTCTGCCGCCTGCGGTATAGAATTTGCCGTCCTCGCGCTTCGTTCCGGCATGATAAACGGCTGCGTTGTTCAGCTGACCCTTTGCATTCAAGCCGGTAATCTCCTTGCCGGAGGCATAGCTGCCCGGATAGCCGCCGCTTGCCGCAATGACACAAGCGCAAGCACCCGCTTTCCACTGCATCGGCAGTTCTGCCAAGGTCTGATTCTCGACTGCTTCCATGATATCGAGCAGATCCGTTTCCAGCATCGGCAGCACCACCTGCGTTTCGGGATCTCCAAAACGGCAGTTGTACTCGATCACCTTCGGGCCATTCGGCGTCAGCATCAAGCCAAAGTACAGACAGCCACGGAAGCTGCGGTTTTCAGCTGCCATTGCACGAATTGTCGGCAGGAAAATCGTTTCCATACATTCCTTTGCAATTTCCTCGGTGTAGTAGGGATTCGGCGAAACCGTGCCCATACCACCGGTATTTTTGCCCTGATCGCCATCGAGCGCACGCTTATGATCCATCGACGAAATCATGGGTGCCACGGTTACACCATCCGTGAATACCAACACCGATACTTCAGGACCGGTCAGGAATTCCTCCACAACCAGTCTCGAGCCGCTCTCACCGAAAATCTTATCCTCCATCATCGAGCGAACCGCCTCAACGGCTTCCTGCTCATTCTCTGCCAGAATGACACCCTTGCCGAGTGCCAAGCCGTCTGCCTTAATGACAGTCGGATAGGTATTTTGCTTTTGGATATAGGCGATGGCTGCGTCCGGCTCGGTGAATACCGCATAGGCGGCAGTCGGAATGCCGTACTGCTGCATCAGCTGCTTCGAGAACACCTTGCTGCCCTCAATAATTGCCGCTGCCTTTGACGGACCAAATACACGGAATCCGTCCTCTCGCAGCAAATCCGCAAGACCCATGACCAGCGGATCATCGGGTGCGACAAAGACCCAATCCACTGCCAATTCCTTTGCCAGCTTGCGAATCCCGTCCAGATCCGTTGCTTTCACCGCATGGCACTGCGCATACTGTGCGATACCGCCGTTGCCGGGGGCGCAGTGAAGGGCGGTTACCTTCGGGCTTTCCGCCAGCTTCATGACGATGGCATGCTCTCGGCCGCCACCGCCGACTACCAAAACTTTCATAAGGTCGTCCTTTCCGCTTGCAAGCGTGTGATGATAAGTGAGAGGACGCATGAACCATGGTCCTCTCGATGCTGCATATCTCGATTAATGATGGAACAAACGCAGACCGCAGAAGGCCATCGCAATGCCGTAACGGTCGCACTGCGCAATCACCAGATCGTCACGAATCGAACCGCCCGGCTCGACGATATATTCCACACCGCTCTTGTGGGCACGGTCGATGTTGTCCGGGAAGGGGAAGAACGCATCCGAACCCAGACATACGCCGGTATTCTGTGCAATCCAAGCCTGACGCTCCTCTTTCGTGAACACAGGCGGCTTCTCGGTGAACACACGCTCCCACTCGCCATCTGCCAGAATATCCATATAATCCTCGCCGATGTAGAGGTCGATGGCATTGTCCCGATCGGGACGCTTGATGTCATCTCGGAACGGCAGGTTCAGCACCTGCGGAGCCTGCCGAAGCCACCAGTTATCTGCCTTTGTACCGGCAAGACGGGTGCAATGGATTCTCGACTGCTGACCGGCACCGATACCGATCGCCTGACCGTCCTTGACATAGCAAACGGAATTCGACTGCGTATATTTCAACGTGATCAAGGAGATGAGCAAATCCATCTTCTTGTCCTCGGGGATTTCGGTATTCTGGGTCACCATCTTGGAAAGCATCGATTCTGCGTTGATAGCAAGGTCATTTCTACCCTGCTCGAAGGTAATGCCGAATACTTCCTTATGCTCGATGGGAGCGGGCTGATAGCTGGGGTCAATCTGCACGATGTTGTAGTTGCCCTTGCGCTTAGTCTTAAGGATTTCGAGTGCCTCTGCGGTATAGCCCGGTGCGATCACGCCGTCGGATACTTCACGGGCAATCAAACGTGCCGTGCAGGCATCGCACTCATCGCTCAGCGAAATCCAGTCGCCAAAGCTAGACATTCGATCTGCACCCCTTGCGCGGGCATAGGCACATGCCAACGGGCTGAGTTCGCCCAGATCTTCGACAAAATAAATCTTCTTGAGCGTATCGGACAGCGGTCTGCCGATGGCAGCACCTGCCGGCGATACATGCTTGAACGAGGTCGCCGCACACATACCGGTTGCCGCTTTCAGCTCCCGTACCAGCTGCCAGCCGTTGAAGGCATCGAGCAGGTTGATGTAACCGGGATTGCCAGAGAGAATCGTAATCGGCAGATCACTGCCGTCATTCATATAGATACGAGCCGGCTTTTGGTTGGGATTACAGCCGTACTTCAACTGCATTTCATTGGACATCGGAAAATCCTCCTCTACAACTATCTTTGAAACATCATCTTGCAAAGGAAGTCATGCAGGCTGCATTTGAAAATTCCTTTGCCCCCATTTTGGTATTATTCTGCTGCCGGTGCATTGCCGTAACGGTTGACGATCTTGCTGACCGCATTGCCGGTCTTGGGGTCGATATAACGCACAAACAAAGAAATCTTGTTATCCGGATTCAGGCTGTTCCACAGAAGCTGCGTAAATCCCTCAATATCATCGGGAATCGACACCAGCTTCGGCTCGCCCCGGAAGCTCGGCAGCGGATTGCCGTCGCCGACATAGGTGTGAATGAAGTGCCCCTGACCGGGAACGGGATTCTGATAGGTGAAGGTGAACCGCTGGCAGGAGGACGGGTCGCCATCCGCACTCTTGAGAATCGACAGCGCATAGTTGAAATGCTCGCCCTCACAGCGAATGACGCCGGAAATGCGAGGCGTAAAGTTCGGCGCATCCGGCTCAAACTCACGGGCACGCAAGCCCTGCTCAAACGTGAACTGATGGTTCATCGCTTCATAGATGGTATCGGTCTGATCGCCGTTGCTGACGATGGTCTTATTGCCCAACACACGCACCGGAGCATAGATGATCAACGAAGGATCGGTACATTTGCTCTCGTCATACGCCTGCGTGCGCAGACCGTTGCCGTCCGGCACAAAAATACGGTTACGGGAATTCTCACTCCGTCCCATGATGAAATAGACGCAAACCGCTTTCGTACCGTCTGCCGTGCGGCCAAGGATAATGCCTCGACCCGGGTAGCTGTTTTGCTGCAATTCTTGTGCAATGGAAATCATAGCCATATTACCATCCTCCGTTCATATCTTCTTTTCGCATAACCACGCCGTCCAATACGAACAGCTGGTCCTCACAGAACAGCCGCACCGCTTCGGGCAGCAGCTTCCATTCCGCTTCTTCCATGACTCTGCGCTGCAAGGTTTCGGGCGTATCGCCCGGCAGCACCGCCACAGCCTTCTGGGAGATAATCGGGCCGCCGTCGCAGACCTCCGTGACAAAATGCACGGTTGCTCCGGTGACCTTTACGCCCTTTTGCAGAGCCGCCTCATGCACCCGTAATCCATAGTAGCCCTTGCCGCAAAAGCTCGGAATGAGCGCCGGATGCACATTAATCATGCGGTTCGGGTACGCCTTGCAGATACGCTCGTCCACAATCGTCATAAAACCGGCATAGACGATCAAATCTGCCTGTTCTGCGTCCAAGGCTTCGAGCATCGCATCGGTATACGCTTCCACCGATACATACTGCTTTCGCTCGATGACTCGTGTCGGAATACCATGCTGCTTTGCACGTTCCAACGCATAAACACCGGGCTTCGAGGCGATGACACAGGTAATCTTCCCGCAGCCCAGTTCGCCACGGGACTCTGCATCGATCAGTGCCTGCAAATTCGTACCGCCGCCGGATACCAAAACAATGATGCGCTTTTGCTGTGCCATGTTTCTTCTCCTGTTTATTCGATGATCACGCCTTCGTCGCTCTCGACCAGCGTACCAAGTACATAGGCGTCCTCACCGGAGGCCTTCAGCGATGCCAATGCAGCAGCCACATCCTCCGGTGCAACGGAAACAATCATGCCGACACCCATATTGAAGGTATTGAACATATCACGCTCCGGAATGCGGCCGTTCTTCGCAATCAGGTCAAAAATCGGCAGGACACGCACGTCACTGCGACGAATCTTGGCACTGATGCCCGAAGGCAGACTGCGTGGAATGTTCTCATAGAAACCGCCGCCGGTGATATGAGAAATCGCCTTGACCGGCACTGCATCAAGCAGATTGAGAATCGCCTTGACATAGATCTTGGTCGGGGTCAGCAACGCCTCGCCCAAGGTCGTACCCAGTTCATCATAATGACGAGCCAGATTCGAGGCATTGACCGCAAAGACCTTACGCACCAAGGAGAAGCCATTCGAGTGCACACCGCTTGAAGCCAGTGCGATCAGCACATCGCCGGCCTTCTGCGATTCGGGCTTGAGAATCTTTTTCTTATCGACGATACCGACCGCAAAGCCTGCCAAGTCGTACTCATCTTCCGGATAAAAGCCGGGCATTTCGGCTGTTTCGCCGCCGACCAATGCCGCACCTGCCTGCACGCAGCCTTCCGCAACGCCCGATACGATATCGGCGATGCGCTCGGGCACGTTCTTACCGCAGGCAATATAATCCAAAAAGCATTGCGGCTTTGCACCACAGCAAATAATATCGTTTACGCACATGGCAACGCAGTCGATACCGACTGTGTTGTGGCGATTCATCAGGAAAGCGATTTTCAGCTTCGTACCGACACCATCCGTGCCGGAAACCAAAACCGGTTCTTCCATACCCTTGACATTCAGTGCAAACAAGCCGCCAAAGCCGCCGATGCCGTCGAGCACACCTGCGGTCATGGTACGTGCCACATGCTGCTTCATCAATGCAACCGCCTGATATCCTGCCGTGACATCAACGCCGGCTTCCTTATAGCTTTCAGAAAAGCTGTTCTTTCCGTGTTCCATTTCGTCACCCTTTCAAGCCAAGATTATTCTTTGCCCGTCCAGCAATAGGTGCAGAGCCGGTCGGGATCGATGCCGACGGCTTCCTGCACATCAGCAAGCAAATGATATTTCAGTGAGGTAAAGTTCAAACGCTTGGCGATCTCGTCCACCATCGCATGATAGCGTTCGGTATTGTCAGTGCAATATTCTTCCAAATAGCGGTCGTCGCCATCGAAATCCCGAATGACCTGCCGTGCTATCAAATCCATCTCGGACTTGGAACGGCTGAAGTTCAGATACTTGCAACCGAACATACTGGGCGGACTGGCAGACCGAATATGCACAGCGGTTGCGCCGCTTTGATAGAGGAAGCTGACCGTTTCCCGCATCTGCGTACCACGGACGATCGAATCATCGAGGAACAGCAGCTTCTTGTCATGAATGAGCTGCTCCACCGGAATCAGCTTCATACGGGCAATCAGATTGCGCTTCGTCTGGTGACGGGGCATAAAGCTGCGTGGCCAAGTCGGTGTATACTTGATGAACGGCCGTGCATAGCAGATGCCGCTCTCATTGGCATAGCCGATCGCATGACCGATGCCCGAATCCGGAATACCGGCAACATAGTCCGCATCAATGCCCTTGTCACGCTTCGCAAGCAAAGCGCCGCAGCGATTGCGCATGACCTCGACATTCACGCCCTCATAGCAAGAGGTGGTATAGCCGTAGTAAATCCACAGGAATGCGCAGATTTTCATGCGATTGTTCGGCTCCATGACCTGCTCACAGCTGTCCGGCGTCATCAGAACAATCTCGCCGGGCTCCAAATCCCGAACATAGTGATAGCCCAGATTGAGATACGAGAAGGACTCGAAGCCGGCACAGTATGCCCCATCCTTCTTGCCGATGATGATCGGGGTACGTCCCACCCAATCTCTTGCCGCATAGATACCGCCCGGCGACATCAGCAATAGGGACAGCGAGCCGTCAATTCGCTTCTGAGCATAGCGAATGCCCTCGGGAATCGAATCGCATTGGTTAATCAATGCCGCAACCAGCTCCGTGTTATTGATGACGCTGCCGCTCGCTTCGGTGAAATGGCTGCCGCCGTTTTTGAAGACCTCTGCCACGAGCTCCTCGATGTTATTGATTCTGCCAACGGTTGTCAAGGCATAGCTGCCCAAATGGGAGCGAATCATAATCGGCTGCGGATCGGTATCGCTGATGCAGCCAATGCCCATCGTTCCGTGCATTTCGTTGATATCCTGCTCGAATTTGGTACGGAACGGCGTATTCTCGATGTTGTGAATCGCACGCTGAAAACCCTTCTGCTCATCATAGACCGACATACCGCCGCGTCTTGCGCCCAAATGGGTGTGATAGTCCGTTCCGAAATACAAATCGGCAACGCAGTCCTCTCGGGAAATGACACCGAATAAACCGCCCATGTTTTCCTCCGTTTCCGTTTGGGAAGAGCGTGCCGATTAAGCCTTGCCCATCAAACGCTTCATGATTTCCTGATATGCTTCCTCTACGCCGCCCATATCTCTGCGGAAGCGATCCTTATCGAGCTTCTCGTGGGTCTCGCTGTCCCAGAAGCGGCAGGTGTCGGGCGAAATCTCGTCTGCCAGCAAAATCTGACCGTGGAAGCGGCCAAACTCAATCTTGAAGTCGATCAGGTCAATACCAAGCTTCTTGAAAAAATCCACCATGAACGCATTGACTGCAAACGCATACTTAGTAATGGTATCGATTTCTTCTTTCGTAGCCAGACCCAAGCCCAGTGCATAGTAATCGTTGATGAACGGATCTCCCAGATCATCGTTCTTGTAGCTGAATTCGAGGGTCGGCTGCTTGAGCGGCGTACCCTCTGCGATGCCGAGCTTCTTCGAAAAGCTGCCGGCTGCCACATTGCGTACGATAACCTCCAGCGGAACGATCTCTACCTTCTTGACGATGGTTTCCCGCTCACTGATTTCCTCAACCAAATGGGTCGGGATACCCTGCTGCTCGAGCAGTTTGAACATATAGTTGGTCATCTGATTGTTGATGACGCCCTTGCCGACGATCGTACCCTTCTTCTCTCCGTTGAATGCGGTTGCATCGTCCTTGTAATCCACGATCACCAGATCGGGATCATTGGTTGCATAGACCTTCTTGGCCTTTCCCTCATACAGCTGTTCGCCCTTGACAATGTTCTCCATGATAGTCCTCCATCCTTCATATTTCATACCGTGATACGGTTACGGTTGTTGTTGCAGTGCAGCCAGCTTTTCCTGCAGGGCGGCATCCTTCTGCATCACGCCTGCGATCATCGCCTGCTTTTCGGATTCGAGCTTTGCCGCAAGCGTTTCATCGGAGAGTGCCAGCATCTGAATCGCCAGCAATGCCGCATTCTTCGCACCGTTAATGGCAACGGTCGCCACCGGAATCCCGGGCGGCATCTGCACGGTAGCCAACAGTGCATCCATGCCATCGAGATTGCTCGATTTGCACGGAATGCCGATCACCGGCAAGGTTGTATGGCCTGCCATCACGCCTGCCAAATGCGCGGCCATACCGGCGGCACAAATCAGCACACCAAAGCCTTCTTTTTTGGCATTGGCTGCAAATTCGCAGGCGATCTGCGGTGTGCGGTGTGCGCTCATGACATGGCAGACAGAGGGCACACCATAGGCCTTCAGCTCAGCCAGAGCCTTTTCTACGATCGGGAGGTCGCTGTCGCTTCCCATGATCACGGCAACTTTCTTCATGCGATCACGCATCCTTTCTGGAAACGGGCAAGCCCGTCTGTTTCTATCTTGTCGGTTCAGTATGCACCGCCCGACACTTCCTGCTGCAAATCTCGCATACCCGTAAATACATAAGAGCCATTCAGGTTACGGGAGATATCCAACAAAATTGCGGTTGAAATCGTTGTTTCCGCACCATCGGCATCAGTGCGGATATAGGTCACCTGCATTTGTACCAAATACGCCGGGAACCCTTCCGTTTGCACAATTTTCACTCGTGAAACCGAAGCGTCTTGCAGCGTACAGTTTGTATAATAATATGCGCCCGAAAAATTCGTATTGTCTTCTATATTCGAAGGAAAAAAGGAAAGGGTATCCGGCGTGGCAATCATCAATCCGTTCAGATAGCATGCCGCCGCCTCTCCGAGCATATAGAGCGTTTCCCAGTCGGGCAGATGCCGCAGCTGTGCGGCATTAAAGTCCATTGTCATAGTGTGCAGACCAACCATGTGCGCACTATGCCACTGCTCCCATTCGATGCCATTTGCACCCAAGCTTGCGATGAAGGAATCGTCGCCTCGCTGCAACATCAACTGCTCCTGCGTATATTTCGTGTCATCCCATGCGGTCGTCATCCAAAGCGTACCATCTTGATGATACAGATGATACTGTACGACACCATTCTCCTCGATCTGCGCAATCCACAAATCCTCTGCTTTCGAATCGATCGAATCATAAAAAAACGGTACGACAATTTCTCCGTTATAGCGGATGATCCCATATCGGCTCTCACTGCTGCCATCCGATCGGGCAATCAACAAATCCTCGCCCATTGCACGGAGATAGTACCATTCCGGCTCCAAAACCGTTCTGCCGGAGCCGGTTCGCACGCCCCATTTGCCGTTTTCCACGAACAATTCCGTTTCATTAGATGCCGGTGTCACAATGCCTGAATCATCTGCCGTTTCGCTCTCCTGTCGGGGCCGCAAAATGGCGATCATCAGCCCCACGACAACAAGCAGCAAAACCAAAATCATCCAATGCATGCGGCGATGCATAGACGTGCTCCTTTCTTTGTGTTGTTCGGATTAGGAAACAGTCGCATCTGCTGCCGCAATCCACCTGCGCAGATACGGCGAACGCATGGCAGCATAGTAAAGCGGCAAGCCGATTGCTGCAACAGCAATCAATTCCCCGAGTGCCACCGTGCCAAATGCGTACCAAAACGGAACTTCCATGAACACATTCAGCTCCCATCCGACCAACAAGCCATTGACCAATGCCGGAATCACAGCAGCAATCGCCGACCGCTTGACCCAATGTATCACAACAGCGGCAATCATCGTCGCAGCCGTTCCGACGAGAATATCAATCGCCATGCTGCTGAACAGATTGGCAATCAAACACCCAATCGTCAACGCAACACACCACCGTTTTCGGGCAACGCAGAGCAACATCAATGCCTCTGCAATGCGAATCTGGACAGCACCATAAGAAAGCGGTGCCAGCACGATGGTCAGTGCGGCATACACGGCGGCAATCACGCCGATTTGTGCCATAGTGGATACGGAAATGCGGTTCATATGAAATTCCTCCTTGTTTTCTGCTGGTTATCAAGGCAACAGCGAGCAAATAGATAGCATAGAAGCGTTAATCTTCCGGCTTGTCCGACTCCTTGGACGCAGGGGTCTGTGTAAAGGTATCGGCATTTTCATCGGTTTCCCGCACCAGATAAATCGGACGGTGCTTGACCTCGAGATAGGTCTTGGATAGATACGTACCGAGAATGCCCGTGCAGAACAGCTGCAAGCCACCCAAAAAATAGAGCGAGCAAATCAGTGTCGGGTAGCCATCAACGGGTTCTCCAAACAGGAACTTTTTGATAATGGTACCGATGATAACGATGACGGCAATCAAACAGCTGACCAGACCCAGCAGCACGGAAATCCCGAGTGGCGCAGTCGAAAAGCCGATGATACCTTCAATCGAATAGCGAAACAGTCCCCAGAAGCTCCAAGCGGTCGTTCCGGCAACACGCTCGACATTTTCATATTCGAGATACTTCACACGGAATCCGACCCAGGAGAAAATGCCCTTGGAAAAGCGGTTATATTCGCTCATCGACAGCACCGCATCGACCATCTGCCGCGTCATAAAGCGGAAGTCCTGTGCACCGTCTACAATTTCCGTCTGGGAAATCTTGTTCATAATCTTATAGAACAGTCTTGCGAACCACGAACGAATTTTGGATTCTCCCTTGCGACTGACACGACGTGTGGTGGCACAGTCATATTCGCCGCTCTTGACTGCCTCATACATCTCCGGCAGAAATTTCGGCGGATGCTGCAAATCTGCATCCATTACAACGCAGTAGTCACCCTTCGCATGGGAGAGTCCTGCATAAATGCCGGCTTCCTTGCCGAAGTTTCTCGAGAACGACAGATATCGCACACGCTTGTCCTGCTTCACTAACTTGCGCAAGCCTTCCAGCGTATGATCCTTTGATCCGTCATCGATGAACAGATATTCAAACGTCAGCTCAGGATATTTCTGCTGCATCTCTGCCGTGACTCTTGTAATTTCTGCATAGAACAGCGGCAGCGACTCTTCCTCGTTATAACATGGAACAATAATCGAGAGCAAGCTCTGCTTGGACAAATGAATTCCTCCCTCGGTGTCTCCGGATGGGGACGATTAGTCATACACACTTATTATATCGCATTACGGCAAAAAAAGCAAGAGCAAATGCGGAATTTCTCTATCATTTCCGCAGCAGTGTCCCAAATCCTGCCCGTGCATCCCGACTTTAGCCAAACAAATTCGTCAAATCTGCCACATTCAGCCTGATTTCGGGACAAAATGCGTCGCTGGAACAATAATCCAAAACAGCGTGTGCCAAACGATTGCCACTCAAGGTATCCTGAATTTCCTCGAGCCGAATCGTGCAGACGAGCAGACTGCCGCCGGCCACATTCGTCTCAAAAAGTAAGCCCAGACGGTGATTGCGCTCCCAGTTGTCAATCATCTGTACGACAGGGCGGTAGCCCTCCGGCATCGCATCGAGTACCGCACAATCTGCATGACTGACTGCATCATACCACACCGGCGTACTATACTCGGCACTGTACATGCGCTTGGCAATCGGATGTTCGGCCTGAATGCACAGTCCCATCGTGCCAACCGGTACTTCCTTGCCGATGGATTCCGAAATCAGACGGAACATGTGATAATTCCAGAAATCCGCACAGTAAAAGCCCGGAATAGCCTGCTTGACCTCGGACGGCAGCAGCAGTACCCGTTTGCCCTGTTGCAATAGCGGCATGGCATCTGTTATCGTATGAACAATGGAAACGCCATCCCGTTCCCATGCAACCGGCTGTACCGGCGGCAGAATGGTAATCGCCCAACGGTTCTGCACACCTGCCGCAACCGCCTCCAAACGCAATTCCGCATTGCCGACCAAATCCAACGGCAGTTGCAATGAAATTGTACCGATTTCTGCATATCCCATGCAGTTTTCCGGCATCGAAAGCATCGATTCTGCAATAGTTTCCCCATCGGCAATCAACGTCAAACGAATGGTTTGCTGTGCCGGATTCGGACGGTGACAGCGTACCGCTATGGTCACCGGAACTTCCACACCCGATTCCCACACATAGCGGTCAAACCGTGCCAACAGCACCAGATCCCCACAGAATCCTCGCCAATCCTCGGCAGAAATGAACCCCTTATTTTCGAGCAGCGCATTGAGCATACCGACCAGAGCCGTGCCCTGACCGGGGAAATCCTGCAAATCCAGAATTTGAAAGCCTGCTATATGCGGCGAACGCATGGCTGCCTCCAATTCCATCTGATAGCAATCCCTCGACAATGCACCCGAACAGCGGAAAAAGTCTTCCGCCTGTGCGCCCATACCCGCTGCCGCCAGACGCTCTCGGAAAATCTCGAAATTGCGTGCTTCTACCACACCCGTATAGTGCGAAATCTCCGAGAAATCCGGATAAACCGCATACTGCCCGATCTCATGCGTGACAATCGGCTTATGCGGTACCAGACCGTCAGTACTCGTCGCCTTGACGGTTTTTATACCCGTGCCGTACTGAATCTGCAATTCGGTTTCCTCACCAGACGCTGTATTTGCCGATTCGGATTCAGACGGGCAAAGATACTGCTCGTAATCCCAATTCGCAGAGGGCGCATCGGTTTGCAGCCTGCCAATCGGCGCATCGCAGGTTGCATACGAGCCGCGAATCAGCTTGCCCCCTCCCATGCGCACCCCTGTCCAGAAATCCTCATGCGGTACAGTAACAGGCATATGCTGGAAATTGTTGCTGCCCTGCGTATAAAGCATACGGTCATCAGCGGCACGCAGCTGCACGAGAATGGCATCGAGCCGTTCGGGATCGCCCCAAAGCTCATTGCCGAGCGAAAACATACAGAAGGACGGATGATTGCCGAATGCTTTCGCAATGCGGAATCCCTCTCGAATCAGATACTCCTGTTCCTCTTTCTGAGCGGCATATTCCTCCGGATGCTGTTCTTCGCCGTAAATCGTGCCCCAAAACGGCAGCTCCGGCTCAAGATAGATGCCCACCGCATCCGCAGCCGCAAAGCAAGCCTCCGGCGGACAGCAGGTGTGGAAGCGATAGTGATTGATGCCCCAATCCTTCATCAGCAGCAAAACCCGTTTCCATTCCTCGACATCGGTCGGTGCTGCACCGGAAAGCGGAAACACCAAACCGTCATGCTTGCCTCGCAGCATGGTTGGAATGCCGTTAATCGTGAAGTGATCGGTTTGCGCACAAAATGCCCGCAATCCAAAGGTCACCGTCTGCGTTTCCTGCTCGGGCAAAGTCAAACAAAGCGTCGCGATTTCGGGGGTAAATTCGCTCCAAAGCGGAGTGTCTTCCGGCAATTGCAGCGTGACGGCAATCTTGCCGTCGCCATCAGCCGTCAGCGTTTCCGTCCATGCGGCATCGGGTCTGTTCTGCATGGTAATCTGCACCTGTACGGATGCTGCACCATGGAGTACCGCTTTCAGCGTCACCGATTTTAGCTCGGCACAAGGATAGGCCTGCACATCCGACAGATACACCGGCGCATGGAACTGCAATGCCAGCTCGCCGGTTACGCCAATCCAGTTGGTTTGCGTGTCGGGGGAAGTCATATGACCGCCCTTGGTCGGGTAGTCCACATTCTTGATGCAAAGCACAAGCTCCATTGTTTCCGCCGTATGTGCCGATAAGTCATAGACATGGGGCGTACAGAGACTCTTTTCCTCGCCGATTTCCTTGCCGTTGACCCAAAGACGGGTCATACGAGTCCGTTCCAGATAGAGGAAACAGGGCTGACCAACCTGCTCCGGCTCTAGGGTAACGATTTTCTTCAGCCAAATCTGTCCGGCAAACGGATAGCGTTCGGTCAAGAAACCGTCCTCTCGTTTTTCATTCAGGCTGCCGATAGCTTGCTGTGCGGTCGTTCCGGGCAAGGTCATAGTCAAAGCATAGTCCTGTGGCGGTGCGGTATATTGACAAGGCTCGGCATCGAGCTGCAAGCTCCAGATGCCTGCCAGATTCATTTGTTTTTGCATCATTATGCCTCATTTCGATATAATATGTGTGTGCGATATCCTCGTGACATCGTCCTCTTCATTATACCATGATATCCTCGAAAATGCAATATCGCACTCTGATCTGTACCTTACCAAAGATGCTCTTTTTCTATGAAAAACACCCCGACCACCATATGGCAATCGGGGTGTTGCGATTCACATTTGCTGTGTTCGGCAGCGAATTACGCCTTGCCGGCCAGCTTGGAGAGGTAAGCGTAGCGGTCGCTTGCAGACTGCTCTGCCTTCTCGAACAGCTCCTTCGCACGCTCCGGGAAGGAACGGGTCAATGCGCTGTAACGAGCCTCGCCCATGATGAAGTCCTGATAGGAAGCGGTCGGAGCCTTGGAATCCAGAATGAACGGATTCTTGCCCTCGGCAGCGAGTCTGGGATCGTAACGGAAGTTGTTCCAGTAGCCGCACTCGACAGCTCTCTGCATTTCCTTCTGGCAGTTCTGCATACCGCCCTTGATGCTGTGCATCTCACACGGTGCATAGCCGATGATGAGGGACGGACCCGGATAGGACTCCGCTTCCTTGATTGCCTTAAGGGTCTGGTTCATATCTGCCCCCATAGCGATCTGTGCAACGTAGATATAGCCATAGCTCATAGCGATATCGGCAAGACGCTTCTTTGCGATCGCCTTACCGGCAGCTGCGAACTGAGCCACCTGACCGATGTTGGAGGACTTGGAAGCCTGACCACCGGTGTTGGAGTAAACCTCGGTATCGAAGACCATGATGTTGACATCCTCGCCGGTTGCCAGTACGTGGTCGAGACCGCCGAAGCCGATATCATATGCCCAGCCGTCGCCGCCGAAGATCCAAACGGACTTCTTGGACAAATACTGACGGTTGTCGTAGATATCCTTGCAGTTATCGCAGCAATCCTTGACCTTCTCGATCTCTGCAATCAAGGCTTCGGTTGCAACAGCATTCTTCGCACCGTCATCGACAGTATCCAGGTAAGCCTGTGCAGCGGCCTTCAGCTCAGCGGACGCCTTCTCAGCATCGAGAATGTTCTTGACCTTCTCGATCAGGCGGTTACGGACTGCCTTCTGACCCAGGTACATACCCAAACCGTGCTCGGCGTTGTCCTCGAACAGGGAGTTCGCCCATGCCGGACCACGGCCGTTGGCATCCACGGTGTACGGAGAGGTTGCAGCAGGACCGCCCCAGATGGAGGAACAGCCGGTTGCATTGGAGATATACATTCTGGAACCGAACAGCTGGGTGATGAGACGCGCATAGGAGGTCTCGGCACAGCCTGCGCAGGAACCGGAGAACTCGAGCAGCGGCTTTTTGTACTGGCTGCTGATCACGGAAGCGTCGGTAGCGACCTCGGTCTTCTCGGTGACCTTTGCAACACAGTAATCGAATACTGCCTGCTGATCGTCCTGCGACTCTCTTGCGACCATCTTCAGGGAGTTGGTCGGGCAGACGCCAACGCAGACGCCGCAGCCCATGCAGTCCATCGGAGAAACGGCCAGCGTGTACTTGTAAGCGGTCTTTACAATATCCTTCGGCGCAATCTTGATGTTGGAAGGTGCAGCAGCAACCTCAGCCTCGTTCATTGCGAACGGACGGATGGTAGCGTGCGGACATACAAATGCACAGCGGTTGCACTTTGCACAGGTCTCTGCATTCCACTCCGGAACGAGAACGGCAACACCGCGCTTTTCGTATGCGGATGCGCCCTGCTCGAACGTACCGTCGGCATGGTCAACGAATGCGGAAACCGGCAGGGAATCACCGTCCATCTTGCCAACAGGCTTCATAATGCCGTCAACCATCTTGACGAGCTTTTCAGCCCCCTCGGCCTTCTCGGGAGCGGCATCATCGGTTGCGGTTGCCCAATCAGCAGGGATCTCCACCTTGACATAAGCAGTTGCACCGGCATCGATGGCTGCCTCGTTCATCTCGACGATTTCCTTACCCTTCTTCATGAATTTCTGTGCCTTCTCCTTCATGTAGTCAATGGCTTCAGCCTCCGGCAGCACCTTAGAGAGGGAGAAGAATGCGGACTGGAGAACGGTGTTGGTACGCTTGCCCAGACCGATCTGTGCAGCGATCTCAATGGCGTTGACCAAATACAGCTGAATGTTGTTCTGTGCGATATAGCGCTTGGTCTCGGCATTGAGGTGCTGACCGATCTCCTCGGGTGTCCACTGGCAGTTGATCAGGAACACGCCGCCCGGCTTGACATCATTGACCATCTTATAGCCCTTGAGAATATAGGACGGGTTGTGGCAGGCGACGAAGTCTGCCTTATTGATATAGTACGGGCTCTTGATCGGCTGATCACCAAAGCGCAGGTGGGAAATGGTGATACCACCGGTCTTCTTGGAGTCATATTGGAAGTAAGCCTGTACATACTTATCGGTGTGGTCACCGATGATCTTGATGGAGTCCTTGTTCGCACCGACCGTACCGTCGCCGCCCAGACCCCAGAACTTGCACTCGATGGTGCCGGCTGCTGCGGTGTTGGGAGCCGGCTCTTCCGGCAGGGACATCTCGGTCACATCATCGACGATACCGATGGTGAACTGCATCTTCGGCTCTGCCTTTGCCATCTCGGCATAGACAGCGAACACGCTCGAAGGCGGGGTATCCTTAGAGCCAAGACCGTAACGGCCGCCCATAACCTTGATACCGGTTCTGCCCATAGCGTTGAGTGCTGCAACAACATCCAGATAGAGCGGCTCGCCCAGTGCGCCCGGCTCCTTGGTTCTGTCGAGAACAGCAATGGTCTTTGCGGAAACCGGGATTGCCTCAACCAGCTTCTCTGCGGAGAACGGACGATACAGACGAACCTTGACCAGACCGACCTTCTCGCCGTGTGCATTCATATAATCAATGACTTCCTCTGCCACATCGCAGATAGAACCCATAGCCACGATTACACGATCGGCATCCTCTGCACCATAGTAGTTGAACAGCTTATAGTTGGTACCGAGCTTTGCGTTGACCTGATTCATATAATCCTCAACGATGCCCGGAACCGCATCGTAGTAGCTGTTGCAAGCCTCACGATGCTGGAAGAAGATGTCGCCGTTCTCGTGAGAACCACGCATCACCGGCTTTTCCGGATTCAATGCACGGTCACGGAATGCCTGAACAGCGTCCATATCGCACATCTCGGCGAGATCTGCATAATCCCAAACCTGGATCTTCTGCAACTCGTGAGAGGTACGGAAACCATCAAAGAAGTTGATGAACGGCACACGGCTCTTGATTGTAGCCAGGTGTGCGACAGCTGCGAGATCCATAACCTCCTGCGGGTTGGTTTCGGCGAGCATTGCGAAACCGGTCTGACGGCAAGCATACACGTCAGAGTGGTCGCCAAAGATGTTCAACGCGTGCGAAGCCACGCAACGAGCAGAAACATGGAACACGGTCGGGAGCAGCTCGCCGGCGATCTTGTACATATTCGGGATCATCAGCAGCAGACCCTGAGATGCGGTGTAGGTGGTGGTCAATGCACCGGCATTAAGCGAACCGTGAACGGTACCGGCAGCACCGGCCTCCGACTGCATCTCCTCAACGTTGACCGTTGTACCGAAGATGTTCTTTACACCTTGTGCGGACCATTGATCTACATAGTCTGCCATCGGGCTGGAAGGCGTGATCGGGTAGATTCCCGCTACTTCCGTGAACGCATAGGATACATACGCTGCGGCATTGTTGCCGTCCATGGTCTTCTTCTTACGAACGATAGGTGCCATGAAAACTTCCTCCTGATTTTGATAGACTGAAAACCGCACCGTCTCTCGACTGCGCAGAATTTCGCATATCCATTATATCACAACTATTCGCATTTGTAAAGGCGTTTTCTTGATTTTTAGGCGTTTTTTCTTGAAACTCCCATGGAAATTGCGAGGGATTCTAACATATCATTTCAAAAAATCCAATTTTTCCAGATTGTTTTTGTGCAGAACGCCAAAATGCGCTCTGAAAATGCAAAATTTCCCAAAAAGAGTTGACGCGCACCCCAATCTGCGGTATAATAAAGATGGTGATAAACATGAATTTGTTTTTCACTCGTTTTGTTGTCTCCTTTCTTTTGTTCTACACATTTGATTTCACTTCATTTTCGTCAGGCAGGGCTTCGGTCCTGCTTTTTTTTCAAATTTCGCTTGGAACCGGCTGCATATTCCAATGCAATATGCATACAATTTCGTGTAGACTGCGGTTTACACGATGCCGGACTTTCCGCATATGCAAAATTACATGTTGCCGAAAGGAATCTGCCTATGAAACATAAAGCAAACCGCAGTCCCAAACGATCCATTCGTCAAGCCTATCAGGAGCTTGCAGCACAAATTCGTGCCAAACCTGCCGTGTTCACAGTCTGGTCAATTCTGCGTCTGATCGTCATTGCGATTGCCGTTCGCAGTGCATTTCAAGGCTTATGGGAAAGCTTCTTTGTCTGTATGCTGACGCTCCTGCTGTTTATGGCACCCGCCTTTGTCGAACGCCAGCTGAACATCAAGCTCCCGACCGCATTGGAGGTGACCTTGCTCGTTTTCATTTTCTGTGCGGAGATTCTCGGCGAAATCGGCTGCTACTATCTCAAATATCCGTTCTGGGACACGATGCTGCATACCGTCAACGGCTTTCTCTTTGCCGCATTCGGGTTCTGTCTGATCGACCTGCTCAACGAGAACAAGCGGATCCGGTTCGAGATGTCACCGACCTTCTTAGCTGTGGTCGCATTCTGCTTTTCCATGACCATCGGCGTGGTCTGGGAATTCTTTGAATATGCCATGGACACTTTCTTTCTGCTGGATATGCAGAAGGATACCATCGTTACGACTTTCCAATCGGTCAAACTCGACCCGACACAAAGCAACACGCCGATTCCCGTATCCGATATCGTCCGCACCGTCATTGAAACACAATCCGGTGAACCCATTGTTATACAAGGATATTTGGATATTGGCCTGCATGACACTATCAAAGACCTGTTCGTCAATTTCATCGGTGCTGTCATCTTTTCTGTCATCGGCTGGCTCTATATCCGTCACCGTGGCAAGAACCGTATCGCCGCCGCCTTTATTCCCGTAGTCGAGCATAGCCTTGACTCTGATGAGGCATCTTCATGAAATCCGATTCTCCGAAAAAACCGAAAAAAAGCCACCCTTGGCTGCGTGCGCTGACCAATCCGCACCTGCTGTTCTGTCTGGCGGCTGCATGGTTTCTGACCAACGGCTGGTCATATTGTGCCTTGGGCATCGGTGTGTTTTTTTCCATTGATTGGTTGCGCAATCTCGCTTCCGTCTATTTGGGGCTGCTCTGGGTACCCGGTACGCCGGAGAAGATTCTTACCATCGCACTTGCCATTTTCTTGCTGCGCCGATGGTTTCCCGACGACGAGCGTACCCTTTCACTGCTCAAGCACAAAAGCCGGGAGCTGATCGAAAAAACCAAGCTCGAATGGCAATCGTTTCGTTCTTGGTTGAAACGAAACCGTAAATCAAAGGATGATTAACATGTCAAATGCAATCGATTTAACACAAGGGGAAACTGCTCCTGTTTTGATTCGATTCACCCTACCGCTCTTTCTCAGCGTCTTTTTCCAGCAATTCTATAACATCGCCGACAGTGCCATTGCCGGCTCTTATGTCGGTGAAGATGCCCTCGCCGCCATCGGTGCCAGCTATCCGATTACCATGCTGTTCATGGCGGTTGCCGTCGGCTGCCAAATCGGATGCAGCGTCGTGCTTGGCAGACTCTACGGCAGCAAATCCTACCAGAGAGTCCGCTCCTGCATCACCACATCGCTCCTCAGTGGGCTGGTCATTTCTCTGGTGCTGACCGGATTCGGCATTCTGTTCTGTGCGGATATGATGCGTCTGGTCAAGACCCCTGACAACATCTTCGCCGATGGCTGCACCTACCTGCGCATTTATACTATTGGCTTTCCTTTCGTCTACATCTATAATGTATTGACCGGACTCTTCAGCAGTCTTGGTGACAGCAAAACACCGCTCTACCTGCTGATCATCTCGTCCATCGGCAATGTGGTATTGGATTTGGCATTCGTCCTGATTTGTGATTGGGGCATTGCCGGTCTGGCATGGGCAACGCTGCTCATGCAGGCAATTGCCTGTATCTTGGGTGTGATTGCACTGCTGCGCCGTATGCGCGAACTGCCTGCCGCTAAGCATACACCGCTGTTTTCCCGACGGGATTTTATCGATGTGATGGGCGTATCCATTCCGAGCATTTTGCAGCAGAGCTGTGTTTCGGTTGGCAATCTGTTCATTCAGACTTTCGTCAATCCGTTCGGTTCCTCGGTCATTGCAGGCTACTCCGCCGCTATCAAGCTCAATACCTTCGCATTGACCTGCTTCTCCAACATCGGCTCAGGCGTGTCCAATTTCACAGCACAGAATCTCGGTGCGGCAAAACCCAAGCGTGTGAAGGAAGGCTTTCGGATCGGTGTTGTGATGGCATGTGTGGTTGCGGCGATCTTCTCGCTCTACTACCTTGTCTTTGGCAAGCAGCTGCTCGGACTGTTCCTCGATGAAAACAGCTCTGCGCTTGCACTCGAAACCGGCATGACATTTCAGCGGTATACCGCACCGTTCTACTGCATTATCTGCATCAAGCTGATTGCCGATGCGGTCTTGCGCGGCAGCGGCAGCATGGTGCATTTTATCATCTGCACGCTGCTCGATTTGGTGATGCGTGTAGTGCTTGCCGCCATTTTCAAAGGTCCATACGGTGCATCGGGTATCTGGATGGCATGGCCGGTCAGCTGGCTTGCCGGCACGGCGCTCTCCTACCTGTTCTATCACAGCAATGTCTGGCAGCGGCATCTTGCTCCGCCCGATCAGCCCGTGGAATCTCATGAATAATCCCATCCATCACAACAGCCCGAACACTTCCGTTCGGGCTGTTCTCATAGGGTGATTTGTTTTGGAAACGCCTCTTTACGCAATGTGCCCCACATATGGTCGATATACGCAAGGGTATAGTAATTCTCAAAATGGTGATAGTAGAACGCACCTTCCGGTGTTAAGCGATACCCATGCTGCGTTTTCTCGAGCCACCCGAGCCATACCGCAAGCTGCAATTCCATACCGTACATCTGCGAAAGCGGTACGCCAAAGAAATCCGCAAAGCCTTGTGCATCAATCTCCATGCCATATGCCGTCCAGAACAGGTAGTAGATCATCCGCTGTCGTTTGGTAAACCGCAAGGTCAACGCCGTTGGCAGACGCTTTTGTGCAATACGCTTGCAATAGGCATCCACCGAGAAGGTATTAATCTTGAACTGATCGGGCAAAAGCGTGGTCGCCGAACAGCCAAAGCCCAGAAAATTCTCTCTGGTCATCGAGGAATAGCCGGCATGGGACTCTCGTGCAAATGTCCAAATCGATTGACGCACATAGCCCTTGCGACGGCAATATGCGGTGATGGCATCGAGCAGGGCACGCTTCTCTTGCTTGCCCATCACGGGAATATCATTGGGTGTAAAGCTGAAATCAATGAACGGATAGATTGCGATATGGTTCGCACCGATGCGGAATGCCGTATCAATATCGGCTTTTAGGTCGGCAAAGGTTTGTGTCGGCAGGGCGAAAATGAAATCCATCGAAACCGTTTCAAACGGCACTTCTGCCAAAGCCGCACGCAGTGCATCGGCATCCACCTGTGACCTGCCCAGAATCCGCTGATATTTCTTCCGAAAGGACTGTACCCCTATACTGAGCTTTGTCACACCGGCTGCTTTCAGCTTACGCAAGATATCCGGCGTGACATTGTTGGGATGCAGCTCCACCCCAACGCCTTCGGTAATCTCAAAATGTGCCCGAATCGCCGTCATTACCTCGCCCAATCGGTCAGCCGCCAAGACCGGTGTACCGCCGCCGAAATACAGACTGGTTACGGTTTTTCTGCCGCTGTGCATACCGCCGACCAAATGAATCTCCCGCATCAGAGCATCCAGATAGCGGTCACAGAGTGCCTTGTCATATCGCACCTTGCAATAGGGACAGAATTTGCAGATCTGTGTGCAGAACGGAATATGCACATACAGCCCCAGACGGCAGCAGTCCGCATAGGCAATCCTGCAATCATTGCGATTGGTGAACCGAAAGGGCTGTGTCGAACGGGTCAGCCACATACGGGTGAATGTTGTCAGCATGGCAGCACCTCAAATATAGCGCAGATATGTGCGCAGCATTTCAAGCAGAATTTTCGGATTGCCCCGAAACAGCAGGGTATACTCCGCAACAAAAAAATACCCGCACTGTTCACACAGTCCCGGTACATCAATGCAGCGGCCGCAGGTCGAGAGTCTGCCGTTTTCCATGACCACACATTGGCAGCAGGGTGTCGGAAAGCGGTTCTCAATCAGATAGGGGAATGCGCTCTTGAGGTTAAATACCGGGGCACCCGCATCTATCATACGGGCAATTTCCGCACAGCAAGCCGCCTTTTCCCGTTTCGAGAGTGCCAAGGCTTTGGTATCGGGATAGGGCGTGTGAAAATTGAACGATACCGCTCGTACAGTCGGCAATTTCTTTGCCAAACGGCAGACATGGGCGATCGCACCCTTGTTGATTTGGTTGATGGCCATGTAAAAGCAGATATTGTCGGCAGTGGCACATCGGACATTGTGCAAAATCGTGTCATAGGTGTCCCCCCGAATGGCATTGTGACGCTTGCGGTCGCCGTCCAGACTCAGCAGTATCAAATCCGCCTCCGGCAAATCAATCGGAAATGTTCCGTTCGTCACAACATTCACGAGCAGAAAACCCATCGCTTTGGCTTCGAGCACCAAATCCCGCAAGGTTCGCCTGCCATCTCGCCAAAGAAAGGTTTCTCCGCCGCAGAAAAACAAAATCCGCACGCCCATCGCATACAGCTGCTGCATCTCTCGGCAAATCTGTTTGTAGGGATAGACCACCGCTGTAATATTGTTGACCGAGCAATGCTTGCAGTGCAGATTGCATTGGTCCGTCACAATCACCGTACCCACAATGGGATCCTGCCGTTTCAGCAGAATGGTCTTGAGTCCAAAACCTGCAAAATGCAAAAATGAAGATAATTTCATAATCTCTCTACGCTCCCGAATCAAAAGTCGCAGCCCATTCGCCATGTGCTGCGACTTTCTTGATTATAGGCCCTGCTTCAAATATTTCGAGGGATTTTTCTTTTTCTTTTCTTCGTACATACGATTGTCTGCCAAGCTGATGAGCTGGAATACATTCGAGCCGGGCTGCGGTACCATCACACAAGACCCAAGACTCAAGCACAACCGATAAGGCAGTCCCCCATGCCGATTGCAGAGATCCAAGGCAGCATGAATCCGCTGCCGCAGCTGCCGTTCATCCTCCTCCGTATAATCAGCCGCAAAGATAAAGAACTCATCACCGCCAAAGCGGCAAGTGATCTCCTGCTTCATGCACACCACCTGCAAAATCGAGGCAATGGTCCGAATGGCACGGTCTCCTTCTTTATGCCCGTGACTGTCGTTAACATACTTCAAACCATCCATATCGACAAACATGATCATCACCGGCAATTGCTTGGCAATGCAGTCTTGGAACAGTGCATTGGCACTGCGCTGGAACCCATTGCGATTGAAAATACCGGTCAACGAATCGATCGCATACAGCCGATCAAGCTCCTGCACCACTTCGTCCAGACAGAGCAGCTTCCGCAGATTCTCCAGCGAATTGCTCAGCGTAATGCTCCAAGTATGAAACAGCAAATGCATCGGCAGTTCCGAATTGACCATGACAAAATAGCCCAAACACCGCTCCCGAAAATGCAGCGGTACAAAATACATCGCACGCCAATGCTCGGGGTTCCGCTTGAGATACGGCAGCATATCCGTACTAACAAAGCTCTCCCGTTCGTGGAATACGCCGTCATAGTACGCAAGCGGCATCAGAATCCGCTTCGAGTATCCCTTGACCGTATAATTATCTGCGGAAATCTCGTCGATATAACCGGTTTCCTGCCGAATTTGCTTGATATACCAGTTGTCGTTCAGGCAAAGATAAAATTCCTCACAGTCGCTCGCACAAATAAATGCTTTCAACGTATCGGTCAATTCGTCGAGCCTGTCGCATTCGACCAGCGAACAGGAGAGCTGATTGATACGGCTGATGATACGGACGGTATTTTCCTGTACCTGAAAATTGCGTTTCTTGAACAGCGCAATATCCTCCGCTTCGCTGCAATGACAACCGCAGCTTTCTGCATAAACCGGAACGGCATTCAGTGCATGCTGCATCGGCAAATCCTCGCCCACCGTATGCCGGCAGATCAGTTCACAAGCCAGTGCGCCCGATTGCAGCAGCGGTCGCTCAACGGTTGTCAAGGTTGGTGAAAAGTTTCTGGCATTATAGATATTGTCAAAGCCGGATACCAAAATATCCTCCGGACAGCGAATGCCGTTTGCCTCGAGCGTCAGCAGAACCGAGATTGCCATCGCATCATTCGCACACACAATGGCCTCCGGCAGCGGCTGACCCGATTGAAGTAGCAATTCTGCCGCCCGTCTGCCGTCCTTGCCGCGGAAAGTACCGTGATAGATTTGGTCATCCGCAAAGGGAATTGCATATTCTTTCAGCACCCGTGAAAATGCCTGCAAGCGTTCCTGACTCTCGCTGTTGTCATCGGGACCGGAAACAAAATAGAATCGCCGCACGCCATGGATTTCAATGAAATGGCGTGTAATCTGCTCCATGGCAGAGGCATTCTCAATGCCGATGAAGTAAAAGCCCTCCAGATTGCGGTCAAGGCTCACTGCCGGAATGCCGGCTTCTTCAATGCGGCTCCGCAGCATCTCTGCCAAATCCGCAGAAAATGTATTTGACAGCAAAATCGCACCGTCAAATTGCGAAAAATTCGGCAGTTCAAAAATATTGTATTCACCCAGGTCATATTTCGGATTGGCAAGCATACCGCCAAATGCAATAAAATGCGCAATATTGACATGATGCTGCTTGGCATATCGTTGAATGCCTAAAAGAACGGACTGCTGATATTCCTCATCAATGCCGGAGGCAATTACAGCGATATTCAAATTATCGTTGGGAATTGTGCCCACCTATGCCACCTCTTTCGTACAGTCTGACGGATTTCGGCTTGCCTGCATGCCCTTACCGCCCGATTCCCTCATTCGTTGTCTTTGGTCTAATTGCCTGATTATTATCTTATATATTGTATCATATTTGTTCCATCTTGTCAAGAGAAATGCTTTTGCCTTGCACGAATTTGTTGAAACCGCAATGTTTCGTCTTGCAGATTTGTGCATGATTACGAATGTTAAGACATTAGCAAACGCTGCATGTGTCATACATCACATGCCATTTGCCTTGAAAGCATTTGCCAATACGGTGACAATATGACAGTTTTATATCACAATCCTGCATTGTAAAGAGCGTAAAAATATGATATAATGCGATTGTAGGAAGTCGGAATCACACAGCCGTATTCCTATACAACAGAAACAGCAAAGCAGTATTACGATTCCGTAGTCCCCTCTATCGGAAACCCTCTCTCATTGTATTCCTGCTTGCATCGTGCTCGGATGACGGTACACATCCGAGCACAGTTCCGGTCACTGCTTTCGGGCAGTGATTTTTCTTTATTGGAGATATGAGATCCCTTCACAGCTCAAAGCAAAATGCCCCACAGAGTTTTGACTCTATGGGGCATTTTCGTGTGATCGGCTTGCTGCCCGCATTCAGGGGAGTCGGCGCAGCAACCGATTACAGCCGTTCTTTCGGAGCATCAGCCCTCGGCTTCCAGATGAGCCAGCATCCGCAGCAGTATTGCGGCATCCTCTGCGGTCACACCGACTGCACCGCCCATATCTGCATTCAGCAAACCCTGCTCGCTGACTGTGACGGCAGAATCCTCTGCAATATAGCGATTCAGCAAAACCGCATCCGAAACATTGACAGAACCATTGACATCCACATCACCCTTCAAAATACCCTCCATGGTGGTAGTAGTGGTTGTGATCGTTGTTGTGGTAGTCGTTATGGTCTCAACCGGCTCGGTGGTTGTGTAATCGATGCCGTCAATGATGGAATAATAGGCAGGCTTTGCCTTGTAGTTCTCATCGAACAGCAGCGGCAGACGAGAGGCTCTCCAGCTCTGATCATCGGTCACGCCCCAAAGAATAACCTTGGAGATCGAATCGCTGTACTTCACCAACGCATCGAAAATATCGCTGTAGTACTGTGCCTGCGTTTCCAGACCGGTCTCAGAGGTATCATTTGTGGTGACATCGAGTTCGGTGACCTGAATATCCAGACCGGTCGAGGCATACTTTTCCAATGCCTTCTCATAGGTAGCCGGTGTCGGAAACGAGGTATCGAGGTGCGACTGCATACCGATACCGTCAATCAAGCCTTTTTCCTTCAGCGACATTGCCATGTCATAGATGGCATTCATCTTGCCGCTCATATACTCGTTGTAATCATTGTAATACAGCTTGCAGCCTTCCGGTGCATACTGTCTTGCAAATTGGAATGCAAGCTCGATAAACGAGTTGTCGCCATAGACCGAAACCCATGCCGACTGACCGCTCGTCGTGTTGTTAGAACCGGCATCACGAGGTGTACCGTCGTCCTTCCATGCCTCGTTGACCACATCCCATGCGTAGAACTCAACGGTCGGAAATTCCTCGGCAAGGATCGCCATCGTGTTCTTGATGTAGTTCTCCATACGGGTAGTCATCTTTTCGGGGCTGACCCAGTCGCCATCATCAGCATAGCCCTCTTTGAAGAACCAGTCCGGTGTCTGGCTGTGCCACACGAGCGTGTGACCACGCAGCGGCACATTGTTGTCACGGGCATACTCGAGCATCGGACGCACGCTCGCCAATGTCACCTGCGGATTGGTATCGTCCCCATCCGCCTCATACATCGCAAGACTTGCTTCTTTATCGAGCATATAATCGGGCTTCAGCTCATTGCCGACGGTAATGCCTTCGTTCATATGCTTCTCTGCCAAAGCCATGAACGACTTCGAGCCGAGGTTCGAGCACATCAATGCCGTACCGATATCAAAATATTCGGCATACACATCCTTCAATGCCGGGATATCCTCCGGCTGAATAAACGGTGCTTCGCTGACCGTCACATCATCAATGTAAATATCAACGCTGGCATCGCTTGCCTCAAAATAGATGTACATATCGGTCGAGCCTGCCGGAAAGCTGAACTTGATATTCTCGTAGCCGACCCAATCCGATCCCTCACAGGTCTGCTGCAGGATGTTGGCATAATGCACCGTGCCGTCGGTGTCGGTGTACTGCTGGCTCAACGTCACCGTCGCATACCAAGGCGTCTTGGCATATGCCGTCACCATGTATTCCTCACCGGCATTGATGATGCCATCGAGTGCCAGCTGCGGGCCGTTCCAGCTCTTTGCACGCTCGCTGACCAGCAGCGAATAGCTGCCGCCATGGGCAAGCTCATCGGTCACAGTCAGTACCTCATTCTCTCCACGACGGGTGAATACCGTTTCGCCGTCCTCGAAATCCGCCGAAATCAACACGCCATCGTCTGCTGCGATTGCGGTCGAGGTCGCCGGCACTGCGGTCAGGCTCAATACAGCCGCCATAGCCGCTGCCGACAGTTTCTTGTTTCCAGTCATTTGAAAAAACGCTCCCTTCATAGGGCTGTTTCGCCCCCGGTTTGATCACTGCGCAGAACCGCCTCCCCTTTGCGATTCCATCACACACTTATTATAATATAATTTCCGCACAAATGCAAGCTGTTTTTGTAAAACTTCCGTATTTGTTGAAATCGGCTATTGATTTTTTGGAATAAATCGGGTATAATATTGCTATCATTTCGGTTTGCAGACGATACTCCCAACAATATCATCTCGGAAAACCGTCATGTGCTCGCCCGGCAATCGCCCGGTACGCAAACCCTGTTTGTTGGAGATTGGAGTGCAGCTATGTCAAAATATTCCGAAAAGGTCACGCAGGATTTTCTGAATCGCTTGCAGACCCAGTTCAATGTTTCCCCCGATGAGGCAAGCGATAAACAGATCTATCTTGCCTTGTCCGCTGTTGTTTGTGACCTGATGAAGTCCAAGCGGCAGAAGTTCATGAACCATGTCAATTCCACCGGTCAGAAGCAAATCTTCTACCTCTCGATGGAATTTCTAATGGGACGTTCCCTCAAGACCAGCCTATATAATCTCGAGCTGGTCGACGATGTCGAGAAAATGCTGAAGAAATTCGATATCAACCTCGAACTCATTTACGATTATGAGCCGGATGCCGGCCTCGGCAACGGCGGCTTGGGGCGTCTGGCAGCCTGCTATCTCGATGGCCTTGCCACCACCGGCTATCCTGCAACCGGCCACAGCATTTGCTATGAATACGGTATCTTCAAGCAGAAGCTCGAGGACGGCTGGCAGACGGAATTGCCCGACAACTGGCTGCCCGGCGGTGAAGTCTGGCTCGACCCTAGACCGGAACAGGCCATTGATATCCACTTCGAAGGCGAATTGCAGGAATACTGGGATCAGCAGTACCACCATGTTTCCCATATCAATTACAGCACCGTAACCGCAATTCCCTATGATATGTATGTGTCCGGCTATAACAGCAATGCCGTCAGCATACTGCGTCTGTGGGATGCCAAGGCTCCGAGCTTTGATATGCAGATGTTCAACCAGGGTGATTATTCCAAGGCACTCGGTCAGAACTCCGTTGCCAATGCGATTTCCAAGGTGCTTTACCCGAACGATAACCACCTCGAGGGCAAGTCCCTCCGTCTGCGCCAGCAGTACTTCCTCTGCGCCGCAGCCGTCGGCGATATCGTCAACAACCATATGGGCGTGTACGGCACACTCGATAACCTCGCCGATAAGGTTTCCATCCATATCAACGACACCCACCCAACCCTCGCCATTCCGGAATTGATGCGCATTCTGCTCGATGACTGCGGTTACAGCTGGGAAGCTGCTTGGGAGATCACCACCCGTGTCTTTGCCTACACCAACCACACCGTCATGGCAGAGGCACTCGAAAAATGGGATGTCAACCTCGTGCGCAAGATTATTCCCCGCATCTTCTCGATCATCGTCGAGATCAACAACCGCTACTGTGCCGACCTCTTTGCCCGCTATCAGGACAGTGCCCTGACCACCAAAATGTCCATCATTCAGGACAATGTCATCCATATGGCAACGCTCTGTGTGGCTGCCTCTCATCATGTCAACGGTGTATCGCAGCTCCACTCCGAGATCATCAAGGAGCGGGTATTCCACAACGAATACATGGATACTCCCGACAAGTTCACCAATGTCACAAACGGTATCGCATACCGCCGTTGGCTCTATCAGTCCAACCCTGCACTAACCCAGCTGCTCACCGAAACCATAGGCAGCGGCTTCCTCAAGCATGCCGCCGAGCTGAGCCGGTTCCGTGCGTTCCAGGATGATCCGGAGGTTTTGCGCAAGCTGATGGAGGTCAAACGGCTGAACAAGGAGAATTTCGCTCGCTATGTCAAGCAGAAAAGCGGTATTATCCTCGATCCCGACAGCGTCTTTGATGTACAGGTCAAGCGACTGCATGAGTATAAGCGTCAGCACCTCAATGCGCTGAACATCATTGCCGACTACCTGACGCTGCTCCACAATCCGGATATGGCGTTTGCACCGAAGACCTATATCTTCGCTGCCAAGGCTGCTCCGGGCTATTATCTCGCAAAGCAGATCATCAAGCTCATCTGGGCACTCTCCGAGGAGATTCGCAAGAATCCGAAGATCAGGGAAAAGCTGTCGGTTGTGTTTCTCGAGAACTACTGCGTCACCCTCTCCGAGATGCTGATGCCGGCTTCGGACTTCTCTGAGCAGATTTCGCTCGCCGGCACAGAGGCTTCCGGTACCGGTAACATGAAGCTGATGCTCAACGGTGCCGTCACCATCGGTACACTCGACGGTGCGAACATCGAAATCAAGGAGGCTGCCGGTGACGACAACATCATCATCTTCGGTATGCATACCGAGGAAGTCAACCGGCGCAAGCCCAACTACCATCCGCAGGATATCTACCAGCATCATGAGCTGATTCGTGCCTGTGTCGACCGCATGAACAGCGGCATCAACGGCTGCACCTTCAATGAAATCGCAGATTCACTGCGCTCGAAGGATCCGTACATGGTTCTGGCTGATTTCGACAGCTACCGTGCCGCACAGAGCTATGCAGCTGCCTGCTATGCCGACCGCCAAAAGTTCGCAAAGATGAGCCTTTGCAATATCGCAGGTGCCGGTATCTTCTCTGCAGACCGTGCGGTCACCGAATACGCAAAGCGCATTTGGAATCTGTAATCCGCAACACAACATGAGAAACCTTCTTGCTGCAAGAAGGTTTCTTGTACTATGACGACTGCACGGCTGCTCCCTATCCTGCGCACGCTTTCCCCAATCATTCAATCGCATTTGCAATTGCGAAGGAGGTATTTCCATGACACCCTGCATCTATGACAGCTGGGACCGTGCCTATAAGAGCGTATTCGGTGCGCTGCGCCAAAATGAGCCGTGTACGTTCACCATTTGTCTGCCCAAATCCATTGTCCCCGATGCAAAGCCCATGCTCGTGCTTTACTGTGTCGGCACGAAGGAACGCTTTGTTTCGATGAACACCGTCTATGACAAAGGCGATGTTGTCTACTACTCTGCAACCTGCTCGACCCCCAATGTCGGTGTGCATTACTACTATTTCTCCTACCGTGTCGGCGGCCATCGCCGCTATATCAAAAAGAAAAACGGTCATTTGGGTACACCGGAAGCAGGCGATCTGTTCCAGCTGACCGTCACTGACCGCAATTTCCAAACACCGGATTTCCTCAAGGGCGGCGTGATGTATCAGATTTTCCCCGACCGCTTCCGCAAAAGCGGCAAGGTACATGAAAATGTCCCTGCTGATCGTGTGCTGCGAGAGGATTGGGGCGGCACACCGCTCTATCGTCCCGACCAAAACGGTCATGTCTGGAACAATGACTATTTCGGCGGTGACTTAGACGGCATCATCGAGAAATTGCCGTATCTGCACAATTTGGGCGTCACCTGCATTTACCTCAACCCGATCTTTGAGGCGCATGAAAACCATCGCTACAACACCGCCAACTACCGCCGCATCGATCCGCTGCTCGGTACAAATGAGGACTTTGCCCGGCTTTGTAACGAAGCACACATCTATGGTATTTCCGTTATTCTCGATGGTGTGTTCTCCCATACCGGCGCCGACAGCATCTATTTTAACAAGTTCAATCGCTATGATACGGTCGGTGCATACAATGACCCGTCCAGCCCATATCATTCCTGGTACCAATTCCACCGATTCCCCGATGAATATGAGTCCTGGTGGGGCATTACCACGCTGCCCAATGTCAACGAGAATGACCCTGCCTATACCGACTATATCTGCGGTACGGGCGGCGTGCTCGAATACTGGATGCAGCTTGGCGCAGCCGGCTACCGTCTGGATGTCGCAGACGAACTGCCCGATGCCTTCCTCGAAAACCTCAATACCTGCGTCAAAGAGTTTGACAGCGAGAAAATCATCATCGGCGAGGTCTGGGAGGATGCCTCCAACAAAGAGGCCTACGGCGTCAAACGCCGCTATCTGCTCGGCAATCAGCTCGATTCCGTCATGAACTACCCGTTCCGCAGTGCGATTATGCAGTATCTGGGCGGCTGTGATCCGGAACAATTCCGCTGTGCGATCATGACCATTCTCGAAAACTACCCGAAACCTGTCATTGACGTGCTGATGAATTTCGTGTCCACGCATGATATCGCCCGTGCGATTACCGTATTGGGCGGTGAGTCTTCGGAGGGCAAGAATAAAGACTGGATGGCAGAACGCTACCTCACCCCCGAACAGTACGAACGGGGCAAGCAGAAGCTGAAATGTGCGATGGCATTGCAATTCTTCCTGCCGGGTGTGCCGAGCATCTACTATGGCGATGAAGCCGGCTTACAGGGCTATGGCGATCCCTTCAACCGCCGCTGCTACCCTTGGGGACAGGAGGATGCGGATTTGATTTCCTATACGCAGACCCTCGCACAGATTCGCAGCCAGAACAGTGTGTTCCGAAACGGCATGCTCCGTTTCCTCAAGCTCGAGCACGATTATGTGGTATTCACACGATTCATCGGCTCGATGCACTCTGCCATGCTGATTGCCGTCAACCGCTCCGATCATCCGGTGGAAATCGATATGCAGGACGATGCCTTTCTGGGCATCTACAACAAGGTGCTGGTTCTGCACGGCGAGGTGGCGAAAAACTGCATTCACCTCGATGCCTATAACTATGCCGCCATCCGATTGGCATTCTGATCGCAGGAGTACGAAGCTATGACTTTTTCCGAACTTCGCAAGACCCATCCGGTCTTTGTCTATCACGGCTATACCATCACCGCAGAACCCGATGCACTGGCTTTGGAATACCATTTCTCCATCGAGGGGTTGTGTGATTTTCGTCCGCAATGGCGCATTCCCTGTACGCCGCCAATCGCTCCGGAATCCGATGCAGCCTTGCAGCGACTGGTCTTTTCCCTCGGTATGACCGAACTGGTCAGTTACTGGAAAATCGCCTGTTCGCCGACCGTGAAGGTCTGCTGCGGCTGCCTTACCCCTGCACAAACCGACTGGTGGAAACGACTGTATTTCGGCGGTTTGGGCGAATTCTTCTACCGCAACGGCATCGAAACCACACAGGACGATTTCATGCAGATTGTGTATACCGGAGACCCGTTGCCCGATACGCCCGATACTACGCCAAAATCCGGTAAGCTGATTCCCGTTGGCGGCGGCAAGGATTCCATTGTCACACTCAATCTTCTGCAAGGACAACTCGACAATGCTGCCGCCTTCCTCATCAATCATCGGAATTCTTCCGTCAAGGCCGCCCAATTGGCAGGCATTCCCGATACACGCATTTACGAGCTTTCCCGCAGCCTTGACCCCAATATGCTCCGCTGCAATCGAGAGGGGTATCTCAACGGACATACACCGTTCTCGGCGATTGTCGCATTTTCGGCAGTGCTGACCGCCTATCTGCACGATCTGGAGTCGGTCATTCTCTCGAATGAATCCTCTGCCAGTGAAGCCACCGTTTCGCTTTCTGCCGCTGAAATCAATCACCAGTATTCCAAAAGCTATGCCTTTGAGCAGGACTTCGCCGCCTATGAACGGGATTTTCTCCGAACAGGCATCCGCTATTTCAGTCTGCTGCGGCCGCTGACTGAATACCAGATTGCACGCTATTTCGCAAGTCTGCCGGTTGCTTATCACGAAATCTTCCGCAGTTGCAATGCCGGTGCAAAACAGGATGCATGGTGCGGTCACTGTGCCAAGTGCCTGTTTGTCGCCATCATCCTGTCACCGTTTTTGCCCTATCCGGAAGTTTGCCGCCTGCTCGGTGCGGATCTCCTCAATGATCCCGATATGCAGGTGTATTTCGACGGTCTGACCGGTGCCATTCCCAACAAGCCTTTTGAATGTGTCGGCAGCCGCACGGAGGTCAATATTGCCCTCTGCCAAGCCATTACACGCATGGAGCAAGCCAAGGAACCGTTGCCGCTTCTGTTGCAAAGCTATCGGAACAGCCCTGCATTTGCCGCATATTGGAAATCGGCACAGCAGTTCGGCAGCGAATGGGATTCCGAACACCATCTCTCTGATGCAGAGGCTGCACTGGTACGTACTCGCTGCATCGAACCCTTTCTACTGTCGTAACAGGAGGCATTTCTCATGAGACATATTGTTGTAACCGGCGGTGCCGGATTCATCGGCAGTCATTGCTGTGTCGAGCTGCTCGAAGCCGGCGATCAGGTCACCATCCTCGACAATTTCTGCAACAGCAAGCCCGAAACCCTTGACCGTATTGCCGAAATCATCGGAAAACGACCGGATTTGGTCGAACTGGATCTCTGTGACGAACAGGCAACCGAGCAATTCTTTGCTACGCACACGGTCGATGCCGTCATTCACTTTGCCGGACTAAAGGCGGTCGGTGAGTCCTGCCAAATTCCGCTGACCTACTACCACAACAACCTGACCGGCACACTGAATCTACTGCGTTCGATGGGAGCGCATGGCTGCAAGCGACTGGTATTTTCCAGCTCCGCAACCGTCTATGGCATGAACAATACCGCACCCTTCACCGAAGATATGCCCACCTCTGCAACCAACCCCTATGGCTGGACCAAGCAGATGATTGAGCAGATTCTGATGGATACGGCAGCATCCGATCCCGAATGGTCTTTTGTCGCCCTGCGCTATTTCAATCCCATCGGCGCACATCCCTCCGGCTTAATTGGTGAAGACCCCAACGGCATTCCGAATAACCTCGTGCCTTATATCGCAAAGGTTGCCTGCGGTCAGCTCGCACATCTCAATGTATTCGGTAACGATTACGATACCCCCGACGGCACCGGTGTACGGGACTACATTCATGTGGTCGACTTGGCTAAGGGTCATCTTTGCGCACTCGACTATGCCGAAACCGCAGCCGGATTCTGTGCGGTCAATCTCGGTACGGGCAACGGCGCATCGGTTCTGGAAGTGCTGCATGCTTACGAGGAAGCCTGCGGCAAGACCCTGCCCTATGTGATTGCACCCCGCCGTGCGGGTGATATCGCAACCTCCTATGCCGACCCGTCCAAGGCAAAGACGCTCCTGCGCTGGGAAGCCAAATCCGATTTGCTGACGATGTGCAAGGACAGCTGGAATTTCACCCTCAAACATCAATAAAACAAAAACCGCAAGGATAACCCTTATCCTTGCGTTTTTTCAAGGCAATACCGCACAAAGCCGTCAGGTTGTCTTTGTACGGTGTTGCCTTATATTTCAAGAATCTCTGCCAAAGCAAGCAGCTGCTCGGTTTGGATTTGCTCAAAGCGCACATTCTGCGGCAATTCGCAGGCATCCAATGCAGCGGTAATCTGTTCTTTCGGCACTCCCAAACCCGATGCCAAGCCATTGACCGCCGTCTTGCGCCGCTGGGCAAAGCCGGCCTTCACAATCCGCAATACCTTCTGCAATTGCTTCGGCGAACACAGCGGTTCGGCATGGGGCGTAATGCGAATGACTGCCGAATCGACATTCGGTGCCGGATAGAATGCCGTTCTCGGAACATCAAACAACACCTCCGCCTTGCCACGCAATTGCACTGCCGCTGTGACCGCACCTGCCTCACGGCTGCCGATGGCGGCACAAATCCGCTCTGCCGCCTCTCGCTGCACCATCACCGTAATCGAGGCAAAGACGGCATCGGATTCGAGCAGGTGCATGAGAATCGGCGATGTGATATAGTAGGGGAGATTGGCGCAGAATGCCACCTGCCGGCCGCCGAAGTGCTTCTGTAAAAATCCACGCAGATCCGTCACTTTCATGATATCCTGCCAGACAACCTTGACATTGGGTGCATCGGCAAGCGTTTCCTTCAGCACCGGCTCAAGCCGTCGATCGAGTTCTACCGTCACCACCTGAGCAGCATGCAGTGCCAGCTGCTGCGTCAACACACCAAAGCCTGCACCGACCTCCAAGACACCGCAATCGGGCGAGGGAATGCCATAGTCCGCAATCGCCGGACAGACAGTCGGGTCAATCAGAAAGTTCTGTCCCAATCCTTTTGAAAATGAAAACGCATACCTCTTGGCAAGCATCCGTATCACCTGCATATCGGTTAATTCCAACATATTCTCACCTCATTCGACCTTTCCCAATCGGTCTATGCACATATCCGATGACATAGACTATAGGCAACACCGCACAAAGCCCGCCTGACGGCTTTGCACGCCATCTGCTTGCGCATCTGACGCACAAGCTTTGTGCGGTGTCGCCTATAAGGCACAATGCCTACATTTTAAAAAACCACTTGCAATCCTGAAGAATCTATGCTATACTTGAAATGGTACACATTTGTTATACCAAACCAAAAAGAAAGGATGATACCCCATGGAACGACGGGATAAAACCAATTACTACCTTGATATTGCCGAAGCCGTTCTGGGACGCAGCACCTGTCTGCGCCGGAAATTCGGTGCCATCATCGTCAAACAGGACGAAATCATCTCTACCGGCTATGCCGGTGCGCCCCGCGGCAGAAAAAACTGCTGCGATCTCAACATCTGCCGCCGTGAGGAGCTGCATCTGCCGAAAGGGCAACGTTATGAGCTTTGCCGCAGTGTGCATGCCGAAGCCAATGCCATCATCAGTGCAAGCCGTGCCGATTTGATGGGAGCAACACTGTATCTTGCCTGTCATGATGCAAAAACCGGTTTGCTCGATGGCGCAGTAGAGCCTTGCTCGATGTGCAAGCGTCTGATCATCAATGCCGGCATCGAAATGGTTGTCATCCGCCAAACGCCGAACGAATACCGCCGCATCTGCGTTTCCGAATGGATCGACGATGACGATACGCTCGGCATGGATCCCAATGCCGGCTATTGAATCCAAAGAAGCCACAGATCGAAAAGACCTGTGGCTTTTTTGCCTACATGGCATTACTGTTTCTGCCAGTTTTCCCGTTCTTTCCGAATTTGCAGCAACGCATCCTGCAAACGCTCCTCCGTAACGGTCAGGGACTGGAGTACATACGCTTCGGTCGCCTGCTTGGTCTGATCGCATTTCTGCTTGGTCTTGTTCAGGATTTCCCGTGCGCTGCGCTGTGCTTCCGCAATAATCGCATGCTCGGACACGATTGCCTTTGCACGGTCTTCAGCCTCCCGTACAAGCTGCTCGGCACGCTGCTGTGCCTCTTGAATCAAATGCGTTCTCTCATAGGTGATATTCTGTGCTTCTTTCACCTCGGCAGGCAGATTGCGGCGAATATCGTCCAGCAGCTCCCGCAGCCGGTCGCCATCCACAACAACCTTATGCGGTGCCAACAAATAGGATTTTGCATTTTCCAGCATTTCATCCATTTCTTCCAAAATTTCGTATACGCTCATACTCTTCTCCCTTTCTCATTGTTCTCGATGTTCGTTTCGGTTTTTCGCAGCCGACACTGAATTACAGGCAAAACCTCTGCCGGAACAAATCCGCTGATATCGCCGCCAAATCGGGCAATCTGCTTGACTACACTGGAGCTGAGGTACATATTCTCTGCCGCAGTCGTCAAAAAGACCGTTTCTGCATCGAGACAGAGCTTTTTGTTTGCCAGTGCCATCTGGAACTCATACTCAAAATCACTGACCGCACGCAGACCCTTCACGATTGCGACCGCACCAACACGCCTGACATAATCTGCAAGCAATTCCTCGTCCAGAATATCGATCACGATATTGTCATACTGCTGTACAACTTCTTGAATCAGCAAAAGCCGTTCTGTCAGCGTAAATGCCGGATGCTTGTCCGGATTGGTGGATACCAGCACAATCACCTTATCAAACAATTTAGTGGCACGACTGATGATATCCAAATGTCCCATGGTAATCGGATCAAAGCTGCCGGGACAGACAGCAACTCTTCTGGTAGGGTTCGTCATAGCCGATGTTGCACCCGAAGACGACTCGGGGCAGTCTCCTTTCCATCACATTCCGCAAGCAAATTGTCCGATTCCTCGGGAATGCGATAGATGCTCACGGATATTTTACCATACTTCTTCTGTTTTTGCAAGCAAAATTGCGAAAATCTTTTCGACAATTCCAATTCCGGTTCATGCTCGCAGACAATCACTGCCATTTCTGATAAAAATGGAATTAAAATCGGAATAATTTTAGTTAAAATTCCCTTTCTGTACGGCGGATCGAGAAACACGATGTCAAACTGCTCCCGACATCGCTGCAAATATGCCACGGCATCTGCCTGCAAAACGGTCGCCGATTGCTGCAATTTGCATACCTCGACATTCTTGCGGATGCACTGCACTGCTTTGGAATCGCTGTCGAGCAGTACCGCCTGTGCCGCCCCTCGACTGAGTGTCTCAATGCCCATCTGTCCACTGCCGGCGAACAAATCCAATACCTTCGCTCCCGGAAAATCGAATTGCAAGGACGAACAGATCGCCTCCTTAACCTTATCGGTCGTTGGTCGGGTATCAAGCCCTGCCGGCGCAATCAATTGTCGGCCTCTTGCCGAACCGGTAATCACACGCATAATCGTATCCTTTCTTACAGCTCTGCTGCAAAACTTTCGCCTGCCAACCGGCTGCCGTCAATATGCAGAAAATCACAGATGGTCTGCGCCACATCCGCAAAGCCAAATCGGGTATGCAGATTGACCGGCGCAATGCCGTTGCCCAGCACTAGCAGCGGAATATATTCTCTCGAATGGTCGGTACTCGGCGTGGACGGGTCACAGCCATGGTCGGCGGTCAAAATCAGCACATCATCATTCCGCAGGCAGGGAAGCAATTCTGCCAGCCGGCTGTCAAAGGTATTGAGTGCCTGTGCATAGCCGCTCACATCGTTGCGATGGCCGTATGCACTGTCAAATTCGACCAGATTGACAAAGCACAGCCCATGAAATTCCCGTTCCCGTGCAAGGGCAATCGTTTTCTCCATGCCATCGGTATTGGACACCGTCCGAATCGCTTCGGTAATGCCGACTCCGGCAAAAATATCGTTGATTTTGCCAACAGCAATCACATCCTTGCCGGCATCCCGAATGCAGTCGAGCAGCGTAGCCTTGGGCGGTGCAAGGGAATAGTCGTGGCGATTGGGGGTACGCTTGAAGTTGGGATAGCTGCCGACAAAGGGTCTTGCGATAATCCGTCCGACCGACCATTCGCCCTGCATGATTTCTCTCGCCTTTCGGCAGATATCATACAGCTCCTCGAGCGGTACAATCTCCTCATGCGCCGCAATTTGCAATACGCTGTCTGCCGAGGTATACACAATCAATGCACCGGTTTCGAGATGCTCCTGCCCGTAATCCCGAATAACCTCCGTGCCGGAATAGGGCAGATTGCAGAGAATCTCCCGTCCGGTTGCTGCTTTCAGACGGTCAAGCACTGCCTGCGGAAACCCATGGGGGAAGGTCGGCATTTTGCGAGTGGACACAAGACCTGCCAATTCCCAATGACCGGTGGTCGTATCCTTGCCGACCGACTGCTCCGCACATTTGCCGAAGGCAGCAAGCGGCGTTTCGACCGGCTTGCCGCATGCAATACCGTCAATATTCCACAGACCGAGCGAACGCAACTGCGGTACTTGCAATTCGCCCGAATTGACCAATGCCCGAAGCGTATGACTGCCCGCATCACCATATTCGGCGGCATCGGGCAGTGCGCCGGCACCCAGACTATCCAATACGATGAGAAACACACGCTGTTTCATAAAATCCTCCCTTTCGCCACAAGGCATTCAATCAATCCGCTCGAAGCCGTCTCGCAGCACATCCCGATGCCGGAACGCTTTCAGCGTACCCCGTGCAACACAGGTCATCGGGTCTTTCGCCACATGACAGTTCACACCGAGCAATCTTGTCCAGTAAGCCGCCAGACCGCCAAGCTGTGCGCCGCCGCCGGTCAGCAGGATGCCGTTTGTATAGATATCCCCGACCAAATCCGGCGGTGTTTCCTCCAGCACCAGACGAACCGTTTCCGTCATCGCATCGAGGTCATCCTCGAGCGACTCAAACAGCTCCGTTTGACTGAGGATACATTCGGCAGGCAATCCCTTGACCATATGCTTGCCCTTCACGGTCTGCTGGACATCATCCGATGGATTATAGACATTGCAGAAGTCGATTTTTAGCGATTCTGCTGTATTTTTACCGAGTTGAATATGATAGCGGTTCTGGACATAGCGGATGATGGACTGGTCGAGATGATTGCCGGCAATTTTGATGGAGCGTGCCGCTACAATGCCATTCAGCGAAACCACCGCAACATCCGTGGTGCCGCCGCCGATATCGACCACCATATGCCCCTTTGCCTTGTCAATGGCACGGTCTGCACCGAGCAATGCCGCAAGCGGCTCTTGAATCAGGTGAATTTTGCGAGAACCTGTGCTCGATGCCGCATCCAACACCGCACGCCGTTCCACCTCCGTAATCAGCGAGGGGACACAAATCACAATGCGCGGCTTGATGATCGGATGACCTGCCACCGATTCGATCAGCTCTCGAATCAATGCCTGCGTCAGCACATCGTCCGATATCACGCCGTCTTGCAGCGGATGCACTACCGCAATATGCTTCGGTACTCTGCCCTCCATGCGGTATGCCTCCTGCCCGACAGCCACCACCCGTTCGGTTCGCTTGTCGAACGCAATGACAGACGGCTCATTTAGCACAACGCCTTTTTTCTGCATTGCAATGATGATATTCGCTGTTCCCAAATCAATTCCGATATCCATTGCCGTATCCTTTCCGTTTTCGTTTCTATTCTCTGTTATGATGTGGCAAGCACATATTCCATATTGGTATAGTCCGATTCATGCAGCCGAAAGCCCAACGCTTCATAAATCGGCTTTCCCATCTCCGTTGCAGATAAATACACGACATCCAAGCGCTGTGCCTTCGCATCGTCCAGCAACATGCGCATCAGCGTACCGGCACAGCCCTGTTTGCGGTATTGCGGCATCGTATATACGCCATACACCATGCCCTTTCTGCCGTTTGGCACACACAGATTCGGCGGCTGTGCGACACAGGTTAAAATCACAACGGAAACCAACAGCCCATCCGCAGCCTCTGCCACATTGACCAGACAATCTTCTCCCAAATGCGCCTCGAAATAGGCATGCAGCTGCTCGGTCAATTGCGCATACGTCTGCACATCCATCATGCCGCTTTCCTCTTCAAAATACGCAAGCCGCAGCCGTACCAACTGCGGAATATCCGATGAGCCTGCCGCCCGAAATCGCAACTCCATTTGTATGTTATCCTCCATTCATCGGCATATCGGGAATCCGACAGGTAGCCGTTGCCGCCCAAACCTCTGCCGCTCCCATATCCAGCAGCACCGTTGCACATCGCTTCATCGTGCTGCCGGTCGTCAATACATCATCGACCAGCAAAATGGTCTTTCCCTGCACCTCACCCGTGCCTGCCTGAAAGCGTTCGGCATAGATGGCACGATCGGCTGCCGGCAGCAAATGCTGTTTGATCTGCCCTGCCGTATTGACCAAGAAATCTCGGCGTAAAGGGCGTGCAAGCTGTTTTGCCAATGCCGCTGCCAACCGTTCCGCATGGTCAACCCCATACAGCAGCCGATTGCGCTTCGCACCCGGCACAAATGCAACTGCATCTATCTGTTCTGCCGCACATACCTGCCGACATCGTTCCGCAAGCCGCTCAGCCACCCATCGCTCAAAGCCGAGATAGCCGTCCTTCATCGCCAAAACACCCGCTTTTGCCTTCCCGTCATAGGCATAGACCGTCACCAGTCTGCGCCACGGAAATGTCTGCTCCGGCTGTTTGGCAGCCCATGCTGTATCCGAAATTTCCAACTGCTGCAATGCCCTCTCACAATCCGCACAAATCGCCCTGTCATAAGGGATCGACTGCATACAGCAATCACAGCGATTTGGATACATCAGGTCAAGCAATCGCAATGTCTTGCGGTTCATGGACATCCTCCATCGGTGTTGCAGCCGGAACACGGAGCATCGTTTCCAGACAGGAATACCGCACCGTCCGCTCTCGATTTCCGACCATCTCTCGAAATTTCATCGGGCTTCCAATCACAATCAGCAGGTTTTTGGCACGTGTAACAGCCGTATACAGCAAGCTGCGGTAACTGAGCTTATCTGCGCCGTCGGGCAATACCAAAATCACAGCCTCATATTCGCTGCCCTGACTCTTATGTACAGTCACCGCATACGCCAGTTCGAGCAGGTCGAGCTGATCGGGTTTCAGAATGACCTTTCGTCCATCAAAATCAATGTAAATGCGGTGGGAATTGTGGTCAATCTGCTCAATCATACCGATATCGCCGTTGAAGATGCCGGTGCCATGCTCGCCGTCCTTCGTCCATTCCATCTCATACTGGTTCTTGGTCTGCATGACTTTATCGCCCTCACGAAAGGTATAGAGCATGGTTTTCTCGGTAATTTTGCCGTATTGCGCCGGATTGACAGCCGCTTGCAATTCGGGATTGAGCTGCTCCACACCCAAAATGCCCTTGCGAGTCGGTGTGATGACCTGAATATCCCTCGCCGGCACATAGCCATAGCGGTTCGGCAGTCGCTTGCTATACAGTTCCAGCACCAACTGCTTGGCTTCATTGGCATTGCGTCGGTCAAAGAAAAAGAAATCACTCGTGCGATCTCGCAGATCCGGCATATTGCCAGCTACAATTTGGTGTGCGCTGCGAACAATCATGCTCTCCTGCGCCTGTCGAAAAATTTCCGTCAGCCGTACCACCGGAATCCGCTCACAGGCGATGAGCGAATGCAGCAGATTGCCGGCTCCGACCGATGGCAGCTGCTCTTCATCGCCAACCAGCACCAACCGGCAGGAAATCCGCAAGGCTCTCAGCAACGCCTCGAACAGCAGCGTATCGACCATCGATACCTCATCGACAATGACCACATCGGCATTGATTGGCTCTTGCTCGTTGTGGTGAAAGGAAAGCTGGTCGTTTTCGTCAAACTCCACACCCAAGAGGCGGTGAATCGTTTTCGCCTCTCGACCGGTCAATTCCGTCATTCGCATCGCCGCTCGTCCGGTCGGTGCTGCCAACTGCACCACACTGCCGGCTTGCTCACAAAGGCGAATCACCGCATTGAGTGCCGCTGTTTTTCCCGTGCCCGGTCCGCCCGTCAAAATCATAATACCACGGGAAAATGCACAGGCAATCGCCTGTTTCTGCAAATCGGCATAGGTTATGCCGGAGCGTTTCTCTTCCGCTTGAATGGCAGCTTTACAATCAAAATCCTCCTTAGGCGAAAATGCCAACATGACATCCATGCGTTCGGCAATGAAATCCTCTGCCCGATAATAGATGTCTGCATAAACAAATACACCTTCTGCGGTTTCATAGGCAAAGAGCCTGCCCTCATCCAAACAGAATTGATACACCGACTGCAACACCTCTACCGGCTGTTCAAGCAACTTCACTGATCTCTGCAAAAACACTTGGTATGGCAAACAGGTATGCCCATCCAAAGCCGCCGCTTGCAGCAGCCAACGCATACCTGCCGCCAAACGATTGGGATGCTCCGGCGATACTTCCAATGCCTTCGCAAGCTGTTCCGCCTTGCAAAAATCAAGATCCAGTCCCGGCAGACACAGCCGATACGGATTTTCCCTTATCGCATCCCATGCCACCACGCCCCACCGCCGATAGGCACGCATTGCATAGGCAGGGGAAATATTGTGATCCTGCAATTTCTCCATGAGATTGCGCATGCCGAAAATTTCCTTGACCGCTGCGGCAATATCTTCACATTGCCGTGCCGAAATACCTTTAATACGGCTGAGCTTTTCGGGATGATGCTCCATGATTTCCAGCGTAAATTCCCCGAATTCCGCCACAATCCGCTGTGCCATTCGCTTGCGAATACCGGGAATGATGCCGCTTGCCAAATATCGCTCAATGTTAGCGGCTGTCGAGGGGAGGGTTCGCACACAGCTTTCCGCACGAAACTGCGTCCCATAACGAGGATGCGTGATATACGAGCCGGTCAGCTCCACTTCCTCACCCGGCTCGAGTGCGCCGATTTCTCCGACAATCGGCACGATGGCGTCCTGTGTTTCCAGTTCCGCAACCGTATATCCGTTCATTTCGTTGTAGAACAGAATCGACACGACAGTTCCTGCAAGTGCTGTGCAGCTCTGTATTTCCGGCATATGGCTCCCTCCTCGATTCCATAATCAGCGTCCAAAACACAATACCACTTCATTTTATATTATACCGTATTTTGCACAAAATTGCAACCGTTTTCCACAGTCATTGTCCCCCAATCCGTGCTTTGTGAAATCCACCAAAAAATCAACGGAAAATTCGCCGGATTCTTTGCATGCTCCTATGCCAAAATCCAAGCCGGAACCCCTTTACTTTTTAATGGGAATGTGGTATAATAATCAGTAATCACGAATCTGGCAAGGTGTATGCTGTACCGCAGCAGCCGGAAACAACCTCTCCCTTGCAGAAAGGAATTCCACATATTCCTATGGCAAAAATTATCGCAGTCGCCAATCAAAAGGGCGGCGTCGGCAAGTCAACCACCGTGGTCAGCCTTGCAGCCTATCTCGGAATGCGAGGCAAGAAAATCCTCTGCGTGGATGCCGATGCACAGGGCAATACCACAACCGGTCTCGGCGTCATGAAACGCAATCTGGCATGTTCTTGCTATGAGGTGCTCATCGGCAAAGCCAAGATTCAGGAAGCCATTCAATCTACCGCATTTGAGAACATCGATCTCGTGCCTGCCGTATCGGCACTGGCCGGTGCGGAGATTGATCTGGTCGAATTGGACAACCGCATCAGCCGTTTGAAAATGCAGCTGATGACCTGTCGGGACGGTTATGACTTCATCTTTATCGACTGTCCGCCGTCACTGAGCCTGATTACGCTCAACAGCTTAGTTGCCGCAGACAGTGTGCTAATCCCGATGACGGCAGAGTTTCTCTCCCTCGAAGGTCTGTCCCAGCTGTCCGAGACCATCAAGATTGTCAAGAACAAGTACAATCCCTCGCTGACGATCGAGGGCATCCTCTTTACGATGTTTGATGCCCGACTCAACCTCTCCGTACAGGTTGTCGCCGAGGTCGAGCGATTTTTCCCAAAGCAGGTGTTCCAAACCAAAATCCCGAGAAATGTGCGGCTCTCCGAAGCACCCAGCCACGGAAAGCCTATTTTCTATTATGACCGTTCCTCGAAGGGCGCAGATGCCTATGAGCTGCTCGGACATGAGCTTTTGGGCGAACCGCTGATACCGGCACCCAAGCCCCGGCATTCCTTCTTTGGCAGGAAATCGTAAAACAACACCAACTCGTTCCTTCACAGCATATTCCATGCTGAGACCGATAAAGAACAACAACCAGAACAACAGAAAGTAGGCGATGCTATGGCGAAAGGCGGATTGGGCAGCGGTCTTGGCTCTCTGTTTGAACAGAATGCCACGGATACGCAAGCCGTCCAAACACTCCATATTACGGAAATCGAGCAGAATCGCTCACAACCTCGCAAGAAATTCGATGACGACGCATTGACAGAGCTTGCAGAATCTATTCAAGAACACGGCATCCTCCAGCCCCTCATCGTCCGTCCCGTCGGCGATCAACGCTATCAAATCGTTGCAGGAGAACGGCGTTGGCGTGCTGCCAAACGCATTGGTCTGACCGAGGTGCCTGTTATCATCCGAGAACTTTCCGACAACGATGTGCTCCAGATAGCCCTAATCGAAAACCTCCAACGAGAGGATCTCAATCCCATCGAGGAGGCAAACGGCTATTTGGCATTGATGGAGCAATCCGGCATGACACAGGAGGAGATCGCAAAAATTGTCGGGCGTTCCCGTCCGGCAGTTGCGAACAGTCTGCGCTTACTGAAATTGCCGATGCTCGTGCAAAATTACCTCGAAAAAGGTCAAATTACGGTCGGTCATGCCAAAGCACTTGCCGCCATTAAGGACGAAAAGCTGCTCCTCGAATGCGCCGCACGAGCCGCCGCGGATCGCATCACCGTTCGGGAAATCGAGCTGATTGCACAGCGGCAATCCACAGCACCGCCCCCTCCCAAACCCAAATCACCCGATACCATCTACTATGAGGAAATGGAAATCAGCTTGAGCAATCTGCTCGGCAGAAAGGTTCAGGTTTCCTCCGGCAAGAAAAAAAGTACGCTGACGCTTGAATTTTACAGCAGAGAGGACTTACAGGCTCTTTGTCAGCTTTTGACCAATGAGCCAGGTGGAAAAGGAGAGTAAATCATGTTAGAGAACGCAAGCAAATTCCAAAAAGAGGGTCTGACCTTTGACGATGTTCTGCTGATTCCCGCAGAGTCCGATGTCACCCCCAACCAAATTTGCCTGAAAACCCGTCTGGCAGCCGATGTGTACCTCAATACCCCAATCATGACATCTGCCATGGACACCGTAACCGAGTCCAAAATGGCAATCGCCATCGCAAGAGAGGGCGGTATCGGTATCATCCACAAGAATATGACCATCGAGCAGCAGCGGGACGAGGTCGATAAGGTTAAGCGTTCCGAGAATGGCGTTATCGTCAACCCCTTCTCTCTAACCGAAGATCGCTTTGTCTATGACGCTGACGAGCTGATGGGCAAATACCGCATTTCCGGCGTGCCGATCGTGGACAGCACCGGTCATCTCGTCGGTATCATCACGAACCGCGATATGCGTTTCCTGACCGATTTCAATATCCGAATCAAAGAAGTCATGACAAAGGACAACCTTGTCACTGCACCGGTCGGTACTTCGATGGAGGAAGCACAGGAAATCCTGCGTTCCCACAAAATCGAGAAGCTCCCGATCGTTGATGAGGAAGGCAGACTGCGTGGTCTGATCACCATCAAGGATATCGAAAAGTCCGTCAAGTACCCGAATTCCGCAAGAGATTCGAGCGGTCGTCTGCTCTGCGGTGCTGCCATTGGTGTTACCCGTGACTTCCTCGAACGTGCCGAGGCATTGATCGATGCCAAGGTCGATGTACTCGTCCTCGACAGTGCCCACGGCCACAGTGCCAATATCCTTCGCTGCACCCGTGAACTGAAGGACAAATTCCCGCATACACCGGTCATCGTCGGCAATATTGCTACCGCAGAAGCTGCCGAGGCGCTTATTCAAGCAGGTGCCGATGCCATCAAGGTCGGTATCGGTCCCGGATCCATCTGCACGACTCGTGTCGTTGCCGGTATCGGCGTACCGCAAATCACAGCGATTTACGATGCTGCCTGCGTTGCCGAACGCCATAACATTCCGGTCATCGCCGATGGCGGTATCAAATACTCCGGCGATATCGTAAAGGCACTCGCTGCCGGTGCAAACTGCGTCATGCTCGGCAGTCTGTTCGCAGGCTGTGATGAAGCACCCGGCGCAACCGAAATCTATCAGGGCCGTCAGTTCAAGGTCTATCGCGGCATGGGCAGTCTTGGCGCAATGGAATGCGGCTCGAAAGACCGTTACTTCCAGGAGGGTGCAAAGAAGCTCGTTCCGGAAGGCGTTGAGGGTCGTGTGCCGTATAAGGGGCTGCTCGCCGATACGGTCTTCCAACTCTGCGGCGGTATCCGCTCCGGTATGGGCTACTGCGGCTGTATCGATATCCCGACCCTGCACGAACGGGCACGCTTTGTCCGTATCACCGGCGCAGGTCTGAAGGAAAGCCATCCGCACGATATCTATATCACCAAGGAAGCACCGAACTATTCCGCACAGATTTAATCGCTGTTGCCCACGTCCCGCCGGATATTTGCCGTATCCGGTGGGATGTGATATTTCATTAGCAAATGCCACAATTTTTAAGATAAATTTTTGTACGTTGCTACAAAGCTGCTGCTCAGGCATTGACTCGCTTTTTGGATTGTGTTATAATAAAAATGGTATATTGTTATTCTAAACAAATTCTGCTATAAAGGAGTCTCACAATATGAACTATTTTGCGGATATTTATCTCAATATTCTGCCCGATATGCCGATCGCCAATACCGAAGCCCTCTCCGAGCAGACCGTTCTTGCACGATTGCAAGAGTTGCGAACCAATCGTGTGAAAACGATTGCCGTTACACCGCACTATCAGCCGGCACAGGAAACGATCTCCGATTTTCTCGCCAAACGCCAACAGCATACCGAACAGGTCGAACGGCTCGCAGCAGAAGCCGGTGTGTCTTTGCGGATTTTACAAGGTGCGGTCGTTGATTTTACGGATTGCATTTCGCTAACCAAGTCCCTACCGCAGCTTGCCATCGAACAAACCGAATATCTTTTGGTCAATCTTTCGCCGCAAATCGTCGCCGACCACGCCTTTTTCGATACGCTCAATCGCATTCAAATTCTCAGTCGGCTCTGCCTGATTGTGGTCGATATCGATCAGCGGTTCGATGTGCTGTCGCTCTCGGACTGTATCGCCCTGCATCACGCCGGTCTGCTCCTGCAAATCTCCGCATCGGGCTTGCTCGACTCCAATACCCGCAAACAATCACTCTATCTGCTTGCCAATCGTTATGCGCAATTTGTCGCAACGGGTGCACGTCCTGCCGATGCGCCGCTCTGTCTGCTCGATGCCATGCGGGCTTTGCAGCGCAATCTCCCTGCGGAACTCTATCGCCGTATTAAAAACAATTCTGGCATTTTGCTCTCCACCAATGCCTCGCCAACCGAATTTTTCAACGGCTGAGCCATTTTATACCACAGATATCCGCTTTTTCCATAAAAAGTACTTGACAAAATACAAAGTCTGTGGTATAATAAATTGGTAAGCCGATGTGATGGAATTGGCAGACGTGATGGACTCAAAATCCATTCCTGGCAACAGGGTGCGGGTTCAAGTCCCGCCATCGGCACCATACGAAAGCCTCTTTGATCTGCCAAGATAAAGAGGCTTTTTGCTTATCTGAGAACGGAGAACGCATATGGCAAAAAAAACAAAAAAACACCAGCCCAATCGGAGCAGAACCGCAAATGCACCGCACCCAAAGCAGAAAAGTATGGCATTGCGTATCATCATCCTTTCCATTGCCATCGTCATGCTGCTGGGCATTATTCTGCTGCCGTTAATTTGAACCGAACACCGCACAAAGCCATCGATCCACTTTGTGCGGTGTTGTCGAATCATCGAAAACCATCATACAGTCAGGAGGCAGTATGGCAAAAACAAAAACACGCTATGAATGCTCCGCCTGCGGTGCGGAATATCCGAAGTGGAACGGTCGCTGCACAGCCTGCGGTGCATGGAATACCATCGAAGAACAGCTGCCGATGCCCTCTGCGCCTGCTGCGGGCAGTCCTCGCCGTGCCGCAGACTATACCGCACAAATTCGTGAGCTTGCCGACATCGGCACAAACGAAGATATCCGCTATGACACCGGTATGAGCGAACTCAATCGTGTCTTGGGCGGGGGGCTGGTCAGGGGTTCGGTGGTATTGCTCGGCGGCGAGCCGGGGATCGGTAAAAGTACGCTGCTGCTGCAAATTTGTCAATATCTGGGCGAAAATCACTCGGTGCTTTATGTATCAGGAGAGGAATCCGCACGGCAAATTAAGCTCCGTGCCCAACGCTTGGAGGTCGATACCGAGAATCTCTATATCCTCACGCTGACCGATGCCGAAGCCGTCTGCGATACCATTCTCTCGACAGAACCGGATATCGTCATCGTTGACTCCATCCAGACCATGCACCTGCCCGCACTCAATTCCGGTGCCGGCTCTGTGCCGCAGGTACGGGAATGCACAAACCTGTTCCTGCATACCGCAAAGTCCAAGGAAATCCCGATTCTGCTGGTCGGACATGTGACGAAGGAAGGCGCAATTGCCGGTCCGAAGGTCATGGAGCATATCGTCGATGCCGTGTTAATTTTCGAGGGTGACCGTTACCAAAGCTGCCGCATTCTGCGTGCGGTCAAGAACCGGTTCGGCTCGACCAACGAAATCGGCGTGTTCGAGATGGTGGACAAGGGGCTGCGAGAGGTTGAAAACCCGTCCGCCATGCTGCTGGAGGGTCGACCCATCGGCGTTTCGGGCACCTGCGTCTGCTGTATGATGGAAGGCAGCCGCCCGATTCTGGCTGAAATTCAGGCGCTCGTTTCCAAGAGCACCTTGTCTGCACCTCGCCGCACCGCAACCGGCTTCGATTATAACAGAATGTATATTTTGCTTGCCGTCCTCGAAAAGCGTCTGGGACTGTTTTTCGGTGCGCTGGATGTCTATCTGAATATTGTCGGCGGCTTCCGGCTCGATGAACCGGCTGGTGATTTGGCAGTCGCACTGGCACTCTACTCCTCCCTCATGGACAAGCCCATCGGCGAAACCGTATTGGCGTTCGGTGAGGTCGGTTTGGGCGGTGAGGTGCGTGCCGTCTCCAATCCGACACAGCGCATTCAGGAAGCGGAACGCCTCGGCTTTACGATGTGCATTCTCTCAAAACAAACCTTGCGCACCCTCCAAACCGATCGCTATTCCATCCGTTTGGCAGGTGTTTCCAATCTTCGGGAAGCCTTCCGCATTCTCGAAAACGGCATATAACACCAAAACCTCCCATGGATATCCATAGGAGGTTTTTTCGCATTTGCTGCATTTTATTGTCCACTTTCGTAATAGCGAACTTCCTCGTCAAGCAAATCCTCATAGCGGTCATAATGCGTCATAATCGTGCCGATGCCCTCGGCAACACAGTCGAGCGGATACTCTGCCACATAAACCGGCATACCGGTTTCCCGGTTGACCAGCTTGTCAAGTCCCCGCAAAAGTGCGCCGCCACCAGTCAGCGTGATGCCCTGCTCGAGCACATCTGCCGACAACTCCGGTGGTGTATTCGCCAAGGTTTCCCGAATCGCCGTCAGCACTTGCTTCAGCGGATCTGCCATCGCTTCCCGAATCTCCGCAGATGAAACCGTAATGTTTTCCGGCAATCCATTGAGCTGATTGCGTCCCCGAATCTCCATCGTACTCTCATGCACATCGGGAAATGCCGAACCGATTTCGAGTTTAATGGTTTCTGCCGTACGCTCGCCAATCAACAGATTGTATTTTTTTCGGATGTAGTTGACGATCGCCTGATCGAGTGCATCGCCTGCCACACGCACCGAGCGGAACGATACCACGCCATTCATTGAGATGACCGCAATATCACTCGTGCCGCCGCCGATATCCACCACCATCGTACCGGCAGGCTCATCGATCGTCAAGCCTGCACCCAATGCCGCCGCAACCGGTGCGGACACCAAATGCACGGGCCGTGCGCCTGCTTTTTCGGCTGCTTCCTTGACGGCTCGGCGCTCCAATGGCGTAATCCCGGACGGAATGCTGATCACGACATGTGCGGTCGTCAGCAGCGTGCCTTTCAGAGCCTTGCGGATGAATTCCTGAATCATCGCCGCAGCAACATCAAAATCCGCAATCACACCGTTCTGCATCGGCGAAACAGCGACGATCGAACCCGGTGTTCTGCCGATGATTTCTTTTGCGTCCTTGCCGACCGAACAAGCCTCATCGGTTTTGGTATTGATCGCCACCACGGACGGCTCCCGCAAGATAATACCTTTTCCACGCACATAAACGACCGTATTGGCCGTTCCCAAATCGATCCCTACATATCTGGTAAACATCGGAATCTGCTCCTTTGCCTTCAATCTTTGTTCTGAATTTTTGGCTTCATTGCCGCCGATTTGGCTGCAATCTCCACCCCAATTCGCATACGGCAATCTTTTTATATCTCTGTTCAGAATGCCCATCGCAATATCATACCAAATGCGAATTTACATTTTCTATGGTATCTACTGTATTTTCATTGTACCACAAAACACGATTGCATACAATCCTTTTTTTTACCCGAATACAAATTCTACGATTTGACCAAATTCGACCTATTATTTTCTGTATTTTGCACAGCTGCTTTTCTATACAAGCTTGTGCATCGTCCGGAACACATAACGATTCCATGTTACGTTCCGTGAATGTGCACAAATTCGCATATTATTTTTCGGGAAAATGGAGAAAATCAGAAAGATGCTTGCAGGATGTCGGCAGCTGTGTTATAATGGTACATATATTTTAGCTGCTCCCTGCACAAATCTTGTCCACTTTCTGTGCATTCTTTGCGGCTGTTTGTAAGGAGAGGAAATCATGAAACAAATCGAAACCGGCAAAATCAAAAACATCGTACTCGCCGGCCACAGCGGCTGCGGCAAAACTGCACTTGCTGAGGCTCTGCTGTTCAAAGCAGGCGCAACCGACCGCCTTGGCAAGGCAACCGATGGCAACACCATTTGTGACTACGACGCAGAAGAAATCAAGCGCAAGTTTTCCATCAATCTCTCGCTTGCAACTTTTGAGTACAGTGACTTTAAGATCAACCTGCTCGATACCCCCGGGCTGCTCGACTTCGGCGCAGCGATGAATGAAGGGCTGTTCGCAGGTGATACCGTCATCATCTGCGTATCCGCCAAGTCCGGCGTCCATGTCGGCACAAAAAAAGCCTACATGGCTGCCAAAGCGCAGGGCAAGCATATCATGTTCGTCATGACCAAGATGGACGATCCCAATCAGGATTACTACCACTCTCTCGATATGCTGAAGGAAGCATTCGGCACAGCGATCTGCCCGGTTATCGTGCCGCAGATCGAGAATGGTGCTATGACCTCCCTGATTCACCTCGGACGCATGAAGTCCTATACCTATGACAAGAAGGGCGCATCGGCTGTCGGTGACGTGCCGAGCGGTTCGCTCTCCGATAAGGCGGATATCACCGCCGCCGGTCTGCTCGACAGTTTGAGCGAAGCTGTTGCCGAAACCAGCGATGAACTGATGGAGAAGTTCTTTGCCGGCGAAGCCTTTACGCAGGAGGAAATCAGCCACGGTATCCACGAAGCGATGCGTACCGGTCGTGCATTGCCTGTGTTTGCCGTTTCGAATGCGACCCTGGCAGGTGTGGATTTGCTGCTCGAATTCCTGAAGTATATGCCTGCACCGACCAGTCTTGGCGCACGCAAAGCCACCGATGCCAACGGCAAGGAGGTCATGATCCCGGTCGAGTCCGGCGACCCCGCCTCCGCATTCGTATTCCGCACCGTTGCAGACCCGTTTGTCGGCAAGATGAGCTTTATCAAGGTCATGTCCGGTACGCTGTCCTCCGATAAGGATTTGGTCAATGCCAAAACCGGTAACCCCGAGCGCATCGGCAAGCTCTACACCATGCTCGGTAAGAAGCAAATCGAGATGAGCCGTGCCGTTGCCGGTGATATCGTTGTCGCTACGAAGATTGCAGCCAACACCGGGGATACCCTCTGCTCGCCCGAGCGCGTGGTGTCCTTTGCGTCGGTACAGTACCCGAAGCCCTGCTACCGCATGGCGGTTCAGGCGAAAGCACAGGGCGATGAAGCCAAAATCTCCTCCAACCTCCAGCGCATGCTCGAGGAGGACAAATCCCTATCCTTTGGTCTGGATCCGTTCACCAAGGAACAGATTCTCAGCGGTCTAGGCGATCAGCATCTCGATGTCACCCTCGCAAAGCTCAAGACCAAATTCGGTGTTGATGTACTGCTCGAAGTGCCGAGAATTGCCTATCGGGAAACCATTCGCAAGCAGGTTACGCAGCGGGGCAGACATAAAAAGCAGTCCGGCGGTCACGGCCAGTTCGGTGATGTTGTCATCGAGTTTGAACACTGTGACAGCGATACCCTCGTCTTTGAGGAACGTGTGGTTGGCGGTGCTGTACCAAAGAACTTCTTCCCGGCGGTCGAAAAGGGTCTGCAAGAGTGCATGAAGCATGGTGTGCTGGCAGGCTGTCCGGTTGTCGGTCTGAAAGCCACGCTCATCGATGGCTCGTACCATCCGGTCGACTCTTCCGAAATGGCATTTAAGATTGCCGCATCGCTGGCATTCAAGGACGGTCTTAAGCAGGCAAATCCGGTCATGCTCGAACCGATTGGCGCACTGAAAGTCATCATCCCCGATGACAAGACCGGCGATGTCATGGGCGAGCTGAACAAGCGTCGCGGCAGAGTGCTCGGCATGGAACCCTGCGGCGATGGTCTGACTGCCATCGATGCCGAAGCCCCCATGCGGGAAATGCAGGATTTCGCTATGTATCTACGTCAGGTCGCAAAGGGCATGGGTGAATTCACCTTCGACTTTCTCCGCTATGAGCAGCTGCCCGGTAACCTCCTCGATGAGGTCATTGCAAGCGTGAAAACTGCTGCCGGCGACGAGGAATAATCCAATCTACAAAGCGCGCCGATGTGTCTTGTGGGATACATCGGCTCGTTTGGCATTTGGGTATCGCACAATTGCGTTTATGAATTTTTTCTTAGTATGACAAAAAGTGATTGACAATTTCCTTTCCGGAGACTATAATAAAAGCAATCTGACACAGAAAGAAAGGAGATTGCCCATGTCCAATCGTTTTTCCAAAACCATGGAGCTGCCCCCGATGCCGGATGAGGCAGAGCAGCGTACCTGCCATCCGCCGGAGCGTCCGTCCAAGCCTCGCCCCAAGAAATCCAAGAAGGCAAAGCCGTCTGTCCTCGGCCGCACCATTGCCGTACTGCTGACGGTTGTTTTGGTCGTATTTGTGGGATATTCGGCATTTGCCCTCTACGCCATCGGCAGACGGCAGTACGACAACAGTGCCGTTTCTACCGCTTCGATTGCCCGTTATGCACCCGAGGATGTGCGCACCTATTTGCTCGTTGGTACGGACGAGCGCGGCACGGAAACCGGTCGTGCCGACACCATCATGCTGCTCAGTATCAGCAAGCAAAACAAAACCATCACACTCACCTCTATCATGCGCGACACCTATGTCGGCGAAGTGAATCCACAGCTTGTCCGTATCAACGAAGCCTATTTCCGAGGCGGTGTCGACCTGCTCGCACAAACCATTTCCCAAACCTACGGCATGCAGATTGACGGTTATGTCAAGGTCAATTTTCGGGCATTCGTCAACATTGTCGATGCACTCGGCGGCGTAACCATCACCCTCTCCGATCGGGAAGCGGAAGCGGTCAACCTCATCCTGCAAAGCGAGGTCAATGCACTGATGGGCGATGCCACTACAGCAGACCAGCTATCCGGCGGCGGCACCTTGCTCCTCAACGGCAAGCAAGCACTTTCCTATGCCCGCATTCGCAAAGTCGGCAATGCGGATTTTGAACGCACTCAGCGGCAACGCCTTGTGCTGTCACAGCTGCTCGACCGGATGAAAGCGCATCCATTCCAAGCATTGCCTGCAATCGCAAGAGATGTGCTGCCCGAGCTGACCACCGATTTGTCCTCCGTCACGCTCTACGGCTTGTCACTGGAATTGCCGCATTTGCTGACATCCTACGAATGGCAGACGCTGCGCCTGCCCGCAGACGGCACGTATTCCGGCTTCACCACATCGGGCGGGGCACAGGTGCTTCGCGTGGACTTTGCCGAAAACCTCAAGCTGTTTCAAGCTGCGCTCGAACAGCCGCCGCAGTTCACAGCCGATACCATTGCACCATAAACAAAAAGACGGGAATCCATTGCATTCCCGTCTTTTTTATGTATGCTTTTTTAACAAAGCATAGCAGTATTCGTCATGATATTCCACCGCATAATCGATGATATCGTATTGCGCATAGAGTTCCGGATAGGGGTTCTTTTCCCGCATTTGTTCCTCAAATTCCCAGCGAATAACCACATACTCCGTTTCCTGCTCCCGAATCATACGCTCCTGCGCCTCATACATCTCCGGCAGCTGTGTTCGGGCGATATTCAGCTTGCAGAAAAATCGGCTCTCCGGCAACGGCGATTCATTCATCAAAAAGAATCCGCCATCCAAAAAATTGTAATTAAGCAACGTAGCACCATCCGGCATTTGTTCAGCAAATTGTATTTGCGGATAATAGCTGTTCGGCTTGCCGATGAAATACAAACAGTTGCCCGCTATGCCCAAAATCAAGCCCCAACAACTGCCGAATATCACGGCTGCCGTTCGAGAGAACAGCTTCTCCTGCCATCGCCGTTCGAGCCAATCCGCTGCCGCAATCGCCCCAAGCGGCACAAATGCCCCCAGAATCAGCAGGTAATACCGATAGCGTACACCGCCGATGAACACAAAGCAGTACAGCAGCACAAGCGTCACCGGCACAGCCAACCGACTAAATTTAGTCGGAGAAAAGCGTTCCGAACGGGCAAATACAATCGCCCCCAATAGCACAAATGCCATCATCACCGGATTCCAAAGCAAATCTTTGCCGAAGAAATCCGCAATCCGCTGCCCAACCGTAATGGAACGGGGATAGCGTGTGGCATTGTCGACGAGATACACGGTGAGCCATTCGGAAAGTGCGCCCTGTGAGGCAAAGTAAATCGACCACGGCAGCGTTGCAAGCGCCATACCAAGCAAAAACATACTGCCAGCTTTCCATGCTGCCCCAAAGCCTTTCGTTTTCCAGATCCATATGCCAATCAGCAAGCACCAACCGATGTAAAAGCCCAGCATGGTATACTTGATCCACAGAACACAGCCTGCCAATACACCGGTTTTGCATAACAATGCGTTGGTGCAAGGCTTGCGGTCAGTCGCAACGGCAAGCAAATCACAGAGTGACCACAGCACCGGTATTAGGCAAAATTCCTCGGCATTGTCACCTCGACTGTAGCAGAATGCCATTACAATCACCAAACCGCTAACGGCAGCAACCCGATATCGCCATCGCTTGGGCAAATACCATGTGGCAAGGTTGCCGATCATCCGCAGCAAAACCGTCCAAACAGCTACCTGCACCAGATATACGCCAAAGAACCGCAATTGCGGAAACAATGCCGCCGGAATATGCAGAAAATACAGCAAAGGCCCTTTCTGCTCATGCAAATCCAGATAGGGAATGCGCCCCTCCGTCCATGCCTTGGCAACCGAAAGAAAACAGTTCTGGTCGACACCGGTATGCAGTGGAAATAACCATGAGGTCATCGAGCCGACTGTCATGAGCACCCATGCCAACAGGAAATAGACAAACCAATCCTTGATGTTTTGTTTCATATCAGCCTTGCAGCGTTACGAGCGAACATGCCGGCAGGGTCAGCGTCAGCACACCGTCCTGGGGCTGCGGTACGGCATAGGGCTGCGGCACGACCTGATCGGGCTGCTCAAAGGTATTATGCGCCCGACAATCGCCGGTCAGGATTTTACCGCTGCATCGGATATTTCGCAACGATTCCGGCAATTGCAGCGATAGCATCTGCTCCTGCAAATGCGGATTACAGAGCGAAATCAAGGTGCTGCCGTCCTTTTGCGAGGCAATCACCGATACCGCCGGCAGCCCATCCTGCATCGGCATCTCACCGTCCAACTCGAGCAAAGCCGCATCCTGATGCCCTTGCATCATCGCAAAGACATGATAGGTCGGTGTGCAAAGCATGCGATTGCCTTCCGTGAGAATCAACGCCTGCAGCACATTGACCGTCTGTGCGAGGTTTGCCATCTTGACACGCTCGGTATGGCGATGGAAGATGTGCAAGGTCAATGCTGCCAACATCGCATCCCGCATGGTATTTTGCTGATAGAGGAAAGCGTCCTTCGTGCCCTCCATCACATCATACCACGAACCCCATTCATCGACAATCAATGCCACCTGCCGCTCGGGGTCATAGCGATCCATGATTTCACTGTGCTTGGTGAGCAGTTCTTCCATGAAGTATGCCTTTTGTAGCGTTTGGAGATATTCCGCATCGGTGAACATCAGCGAATCGCCCTTCTTCTCCCATCGTCCGCTCGGTACGGTGTAGTAATGCAGTGCCAGACCCTGCATCATCCAAGGGTCAACCGCCTGCATCATATGCTCCGTCCAAGCATAGTCATTCGCATTCGGACCGCAGGCGATTTTCCACATCGGTGTGGAGAAATCATAGGACTTCGCAAAGCCCTGCCATTGACGGTACTGGTGCGCATAGTATTCCACACGCATCTGTCCGCCGCCGCCCCATGCCTCATTGCCGATACCCAGATAGGGCAGCTTCCAAGGCTCGTGCCGACCGTTTTGACGGCGTTCTTCGGTGATGGCGGTATCCTTGTCCGAGGTCACGTATTCAACCCATTTCGCCAATTCCCGAATCGTACCGCTGCCCATATTGCCTGCCAGATACGGCGCACAGCCAAGCAGTTCACAAAGACGGAAAAACTCATGCGTACCAAAGCGATTGGATTCCGGAGCCCAACCCCAAACGGTATTGATGGTTTTGGGACGCTTTGCCGGATCGCCGATGCCATCTCGCCAGTGATAGCAGTCCGCAAAGCAGCCACCCGGCCAACGCAGCACCGGAATCTGCAGAGCCTGCAAAGCCTCAAGCACATCCTTGCGATAACCCTCTACCGTGGGGGCATCGGTACTTTCGTCTGCCCAGATACCGTCATAGATACAGCGGCCAAGATGCTCGGCAAAATGACCGTATTGTGCAGCCGGAATGATCTTCGGCCGATCGGATTCTTTCAGTTGTAATGTGAGGTTCATACACGCACACTCCTTTCGTCCTTCCATTATAACCGATATACGCCACAAATGCAAGCAAAAAACATCGATTCCGTTTGGTACAGAATCGATGCTTTGCTTGGGATTAATGGTTGCCCTGTTCGAGTTGTGCCACACGCTTTTGCAAGGCTTCCAGTTCATTCAGCAGTGTCTGCATATCCTGACGCAGCTGTGCGGTAAATTCCGCATCCGATGCCGTTTCACAGCGTTCCCGAATGGCATCCAACGCCTTTGTCGCAGGCTCTGTCGGTGCGGCAGCTGCAGCGGGTTCGGAGGTCGGCTCTGCAACCGATTCCGGTACGCTGATCGGCTCTGCTGCGGGTGCTGCATGGCCGATACGCTTCTTGGCGGCCCACACAGCCGTAAACGGCTTGATTTCATAGCTGCCGGCTGCGGCAATGGGGGTATCGGTCAGCACGTCATACCAACCATCTCCGCCAATCGGCAACGGCAGCTGTGCCGACTGATCCGCTAAATTGAGCAGGCAATAGACCGCTTCATCGCCCTCACCACGGCGGAATGCCAGCTGTTGATTGCGCACCTCAACGGTTTTGAATTTGCCCGTATGCAAAGCAGGCAGTTCGGCATATGCCGCACCGAGTCGATACAGAAATGCACACAAATCCGAGGATTTCGGCAGATCATCGCTCCATTCGACTGCCGGACGCAGGTTCTCGTCACCGCCCTGCTTCTTCTCGCCCTTCCACGCAAACTCACTGCCATAGTAGATAGACGGCACACCCGGCATTGCATACAGTAGGGCATAGGCCAACGGCAAATGCTTCGGTTCTTTCAGCTGCGATGCCAGACGGGAAACATCATGGTTATCGACAAAGTTATAGAGCGACAGATTCGGGTAAATCGCATGGTCGCCGGACTGCCGGTTGATGGCATAGTTAATCTCGAAATAGTTTTTGTCATTATGGCTCGACCACAACCCCTTCCAGCACTCGTAATTTGTCGCAGAATCGAGCATCTCCGGATTGGCATAGCGGCTGTAATCGCCGTGAATCAGCTCACCCATCAGCCAGAACTCGGGATTGCGGCTCTTGGTCAGATGGCGAATGCGGCGGAAAAAGCTCATGTCAATGCAGTCTGCCGCATCAAAGCGAATGCCGTCGATGTGAAATGCATCCATCCAGCCGAGAATCGCCGATTCCAGATAGGACACGACCGCTTCATTGCGGAGATTGAGCTTGACCAATTCCTGACAGCCATTCCAACAAGCATAGGAAAACGGATCGCCAAAGCGGTTGGAATTGCCGAACCACACATCGCAGAACCAATCTCGATACTGCGACTGCTCCCGATTCCTCAGCAAATCCTGAAATGCAAAGAACTCTCTGCCGACATGATTGAACACGCCGTCAATGACCACACGAATGCCATTTGCATGCAGTGCATCGCAAACCGCAGCAAAATCCGCATTCGTACCCAAGCGGCTGTCGAGCTTGGTATAGTCCTTGGTATCATAGCCATGCGTGGACGACTCCCACAGGGGACTGAAGTAAATCGCATTGCAGTGCAGCTGCTTCCAATGCGGAATCCAGTCACAGACCTTGCCAATGCGGTTGACCGGTGCTTCTCCGGTGTTCTGCCAAGGGGCACCGCAAAAGCCCATCGGGTAAATATGATAAAATACAGCAGAATCGATCCAAGACATCAGTTGTCCTCCTTCGTCAAAAAATGAATATTGCGTCGCAACTCCCCAATGGTCGGCACATAGCGCACTCCACGGCTTAGTTTGTCTGCTTCCTTTCACTCTCTGCCACGGGTACAATCGCCGTCACCGCACCCTCCAGGAAATAGGATGCCTCCATATCCGCTGTGCAGAGTGCAAATGCCAACGGATACATCTCTAAGGCTCGCCCAACCGTATTTCTTTGCTCTGCACTTGCATCGGAAAAGCCCATATGCCACCGAATTGCCATCGCCTCCTCCTTTCGCAAATGCATGAAGAACTGAATCAGATAGACCGATTTTTCGCCATGACCATAGGGCAGGCGATCCTCGACTTTATAGTATGGGACTTTTTCCCACTGACCATTCGCATTTTTCGCATTGCGATAATCCACCGTATAGAAATTCATCTTGCAGAGATCGTGCAGCAGGGCAACAATGGCAATGCTTTCCTCCGGATATTGCAGACCGTACAGCTCTTTCACACGAGGCCGTTGCAGATAGTCGTGCAGACAGCTGTACACATTCAGCGAATGCTCTGCCAAACCGCCCGGATACGCACCGTGATACCGAGTACTCGCCGGAGCGGTAAAGAAATCGCTCTCCTCCGAACAAAGATAATCTAGCAGCTTCTCCGAACCCGCACGCTTAATATGCGTTCGGTAAATCTGTAAGAACGCTTCCTTGTGCTGATTGACCCGTTGTTGATCGGCTTGTGTCATAGTATGCCTCCTCACTGTAATTGTTAATCGGGCAGATGTGGGAATGATATTTCATATTATACCATATTTGATGGGCTTTCGCAAGCCTTCGGAACTTGCAATTTTGAAAAAAATCACTTGACGGCAAAGACAAAATACGATATAATGAAAGTGTATTTCTTTTCGGAAATGAGGTCATACCATGATTACACATATCGAAGCCTGCCGCCAGTTCCAACTGGATACGGCACATGCCAGCTATGTCCTGACGGTTGTCGATGAGGGCTATCTGGCACATGTCTACTGGGGCAAAAAGCTGCCGGTTGCCGACATGACAGATCTGCTGCGTATCGACGAGAATCCCTTTGTCCCCTCCAAAAACGAGCGTGACCGCTCCAGCTTCTTTGATACCACGCCGCTCGAATACCCTTGCGCCGGCATCGGCGACTATCGAGAGGCTGCCTTTGACTTTGTCGATGCCCACGGCTGCCGTGCCGGAGATTTGCGCTATGTCTCCCACCGCATCTATGACGGAAAACCGACTCTCGAGGGTTTGCCCCACACCTTTGCAACCGATGCAGAGCCGGCAGAAACGCTTGAGATTCTCTTACAGGATCAGCCAACCGGCATGACGGTTTTGCTCAGCTATACCATCTTCCCGCAGCTCGATGCGGTCATTCGCAGTGCGCAGGTGCGCAATGATGGCCCTGCCGCCTATATGCTCAATCGGGCATTGTCCTGCTCGGTGGACTTGGAGAACGAGTGCAGCGAGATGATTACGCTTTACGGCTCTTGGGCAAGAGAGCGGCAGCTTGACCGTCTACCTATCCGGCACGGCAAACAGCGTGTGGACAGCCTGCGTGGCGAATCCTCCCACCAATACAGCCCGTTCTTCGCACTGGTTGCACCGCAAACCACCGAACAATCCGGATCTGCCTACGGCTTTACGCTGATTTACTCCGGCAATTTCTTCGCACAGGCGGAAATGACGCAGCATGGCGTTTTACGAGCACAAATCGGTATCAATCCCGATGATTTTGCGTGGGAATTGCAGCCCGGTGCGACCTTCCAAACACCGGAAGCTGTTTTGGTGTACTCGGAAGAGGGTCTGGGCGGCATGTCCCGCTGCTTCCATCAGCTGTTCCACAAACACCTCATTCGCAGCGTCTGGAAAGACCGCAGCCGTCCGGTGCTGATCAACAACTGGGAGGCTACCTACTTCAACTTCGACCTTGAAAAGCTCAAAGGCATTGCAGACTGTGCTGCCAAGCTCGGCATTGAACTGTTTGTCCTCGATGACGGCTGGTTCGGACATCGGGACAGCGATAACTGCTCTCTCGGCGACTGGTCGCCCGATGAACGCAAGCTGCCGGGCGGTCTGAAACCCTTGACCGACCATATCACCGGTCTTGGCATGAAATTCGGTCTGTGGTTTGAGCCGGAAATGGTCTCGCCGGACAGCGACCTGTATCGGGCGCATCCGGATTGGGCGATCCAAATCCCCGGCAGACCGATGACGCAATGCCGTGGACAATATGTACTGGATTTCAGCCGTGCGGAGGTGCGTGACGCCATCTGGCAGCAGATGAAGCAGCTGCTCGATACCGTGCCGATTTCCTATATTAAATGGGATATGAACCGTCAGCTGACCGAGGTTGGCTCTGCGGCTCTGCCGGCACATCGGCAAAAGGAACTCTGGCACCGCTATGTCCTCGGTGTATATGCCTTGCAGGAAAAACTCGTCACCAACTACCCCGATCTGCTTCTCGAAAACTGCTCCGGCGGCGGCGCACGCTTTGATGCCGGTATGCTCTATTACAGTCCGCAGATTTGGAGTTCGGATGATACCGATGCCAAGGAGCGTCTGCGCATTCAGTACGGCACGTCGCTGTTCTTGCCGCCCTCTGCGATGGGTGCGCATGTCAGCGTCTGCCCGAACCATGCAACCGGCCGCAATACGCCGTTTGAAACCCGTGGCTATGTCGCCATGAACGGTACTTTTGGCTATGAACTGGATGTCACACAGCTTTCTGCGGAGGATGCCGCACAGATTCCCGATCAGATTCGGCGGTATCACGCATGGGGACATCTGGTGCGGAACGGCTTGCAATATCGTCTGGGCAATCCGTTTGCGCCCTCTGCCTGTGCCGCACAAATGCAGGATGGCTGGGACGCTTGGATCTATGTTGCAGAAGATCGCTCCGAAGCGTTGTTCACATTCATTCAGATGACCGCAGATCCCAATCTCCGCTCCCGTCGCATTCGTCTGGCAGGACTCGATCCGGAACGGCACTATACCTACGCATGGAATGCAAACACCATAACACGCAGCGGTGCCTATCTGATGCAGTGCGGCATTCGCATTCAGAATCTCTGGGGCGATATGAAAGGTTGTCAGATTCATCTGACTGCCGTACAGTGAAAGGAGTTCCCATATGAAAAACAGCCATAAAAACCGCATTGTCAGCACATTGCTTGCAGCGTCTATGCTCTGGAGCCTGACGGCCTGTGGCGGCGGTGTTTCGGAAACCGAATACGATTGGGGCAATGTTGCCATCGGCGGCGGCGGCTATATCACCGGCATTGTCTACAACAAAACCGAAAAGGGCCTGCGCTACTGCCGAACCGATATCGGCGGTGCGTACCGTTGGAGCAGCAAGGATACCCAATGGGTGCCGATTACCGATCATCTCGGCGGCGTCAACAGCGATAACTGGAATCTGATCGGCATCGAGAGCATTGCAACCGATCCGGTCGAACCCAATCGTGTGTATCTCTCCTGCGGTACTTATATGAACAGCAACGGTGCGATTCTCGTGTCCGAGGACTACGGCGACAACTGGACGCAGGTGGATATGCCGTTCCCGGTCGGCGGCAACACCTCCGGTCGTGGTGCAGGCGAACGCATGATGGTCAACCCGAACAACAACAAGCAGATTTTCTGCGGTACGAGAACCGATGGTTTCTATGTCAGTGAGGACTACGGCAAGACCTGGAACAAATCAACCTCCTTTCCCACCGAGGGTGACTATATGCAGGAGGGCAACCAGATCGGCATCATGTGGGTGGAATTCGACCCGAACAGCACGGATATGTATGTCGGTGTTGCGATGAAAGACGGTGTCTGCATCTACAAATCGTCCGATGTCGGTGCATCCTGGGAAGCACTGCCTGCCCATCAGCCGGGATTCTTCCCCGTACAGGCGGAAATCTCCAAAAACGGATATCTGTATGTCTGCTATGCAGACAGCTGCGGTCCGAATGCCGATACGAAAAACGGCATGGTATCTCGCTATTCGTTGAAAGACGGCAAGTTTGAGGATATCACCCCCCAATGCAATGACGGCAGATACGGCGGTTTCTCCGGCATCTCCGTGGATGGCACAGACCCGAATGTCATCGTCTGCGGTACGCTCGGCTACTGGTCGGAAAAGGGTGAAAACCTCTATCGTTCGACCGATGGCGGTACAACTTGGACGCCGTTCTTTGACAATGCACAGGATAACTATGTCATGGATGTTTCCGAAGCACAGTGGCTCCAGTGGGGCAGAGAATCCGCACAGACCGGTTGGTGGATGGCAGATGTGGAGATTGACCCCTTCAACAGCGATATCGTCAGCTGGGGTACGGGCGCAACCCTCTACTCTACCACCAATCTCACCGCTCTCGGCACGGGCACACCCGTCACCGTCGCCTTTGACGCAAAGGGCATCGAGGAAACCGCCATCTTCAAGGTCGTTTCCACACCGGTCAACAACGGTTCTCCGGAGCTGTATTCCATCATGGGCGACCTGACCGGCTTCTCCCATCTCGATGTCGATGTTCCGCCGGATGATGCCCACTTTATGAAGATCGGCAAGGCGGTTGATTTGGCAGTTGCATGGCAAAACGGCAACATCGCAGCCTATTCCAATGACGACAAAAAACAGCCGCTCCGGTATACCACCGACGGCGGTGCGACCTGGCAGGCATTCGCCTCTCTGCCGGATGCGAAAACCGGCGGCAATCTCGCCATCTCCGCAGACGGATCGACCGTGATGTGGACACCTGGCAATCTGAGTGCCAATACCTACTTCACGCAGGATTTCGGTGTTACTTGGTATCAGAGTGCCGGTCTTGGCATGGGTGCGGTCATCGTGGCTGACAAGAAAGACCCGAAGGTATTCTATGCGACATGCCGCGGCACGGTCTACTGTTCCAAGGACGGCGGCGCAAACTTTGTTTCCACCGGTCTGAACGTTGCAGAGAATGCCGAACTCGTACCGTCTGTCGAACAAGATGGCTTCCTCTGGATTCGCACCGGCACGAGTCTTGGCTACTCCGAGGACTACGGCGCAACCATCACCTACGTGGAGAATACGTCCGTCAATGCCATCGGCGTGGGTGCAGCCAAGAAGGACGGCAAGCCGATGGTGCTGTATGCCATGGGCAACATCAACGACATGGGCAACGGCATTTATGCAACAGAGGATCACGGAAAATCGTGGAAAAAGCTGACATCCGACAAAGACGGCTTTGGCAATTTGACACCTTCCATTACCGGTGACGCAACAACCTACGGCAGAGTTTACTTCGCAACCAACGGTCGTGGCATCGTCATGGGAGAACCCAAAGAATGACCAAAGCAGCACGCAAATTCAAGCGTTCTCTGGCAGCATGGGGTGTTTTGGGGCTTGTCTGCATTCTCCTCGTACTGCTGGTGATACAGGGCACGCTCTGGTTCAATATGCCCTCCAAACGCCGCTATCCGGTACGGGGTGTGGATGTGTCCCACTATCAGGGCAAGATCGATTGGCCACGCATCGCCGAACAGGATATGCGCTTTGCATTCATCAAGGCAACCGAAGGCTCTTCACTCGTCGATGACTGCTTTGCGGAAAATTGGGAGCAGGCACGAGCCGCCGGACTCTATACCGGTGCATACCATTTTTTCAGCTTTGACAGTGCTGCCGAAACACAGGCAGATCTGTTCTGTGCAACCGTGCCCGTAGAAGCCGACGCAATGCCGCCGGTCATCGATCTGGAATTTTACCGCTCCGATAATTTACCGGCGGTCGAAACCGTACAGAAAAACCTGCGCATTCTGGTCAACCGGCTGCAAACGCAGTACGGCAAGCAGCCCATCATCTATACCACCAATGCCTGCTGGGAAACCTATTTGCAGGACATGGATTTGGACTATACACTCTGGATTCGCAGTATCTTCACACCGCCCAGCTCGAGCCTGACACCGGCATGGACATTCTGGCAATACAATCCCCGTGGGAAGCTGGATGGGTATGTCGGCGACGAAACCTTTATCGATCTCAATGCCTATCGTGGCACATGGGAGGAATTTCAAATGGAATTCGGCATATGAGAGAACCAAATGTCGACCACCACACCTACCAATCCGTCTCTATGGCAACACTACGGAGTCAGGCGGAGTCTGCCGTCCGAGTCGCTTTTTCCCATCGGCATACCCCTTTGCTTACAGGTTTTCTGTCAAAAGGCCGCGATAAACCCCGATTTCCGGTCGCCTTTTCCGGCTCGGCTACCACGGCACGCAGCGTACCGTTGTGGTCGAGTCTGAGATTCGGCTTAGCCATCTGTTTTTTTATCGATCATGTGATTCAGAAAAGCGGCATTGCACAGCACATACTCGATGTGCAGCAAGCCGCTTTCCTCATCAATGCCTTCCGGGGGTATTCATGTATGCGACCGAACGCCGCAGGATTGCACCCACATATCGCTCACTGATGTGAGAGTGTTCGGAATCTTTCCTCGCTTATCTTCACCCTTTCATTTCTTATGGCGACACCGTACAAAGCCGTCAGGCGGTCTTTGTGCGGTGTTGCCTTATGTTTCCATTTGGCCGCATGAGTTTCTTGCGTCCGGGAGGTAAAATCCCCGAATTAATCACGTTAAATGGTTGGGTAGGAAATGCCGAAACAGCTCTTTCTCAAGCTTTGCACGACCCGCTATCTGTCCTAGTGTTCAGCGCAGCGACAGCTTTTCGAGGACTTAATCGTGTGCTGTGCCGTTTATTGTACACCTATAGCTGTAAAACTCCCGCAAATGATTGTAAAAACAAAAAATATTTAAAATGTATTGACAATTAAAAAAATGGTATAATTTGGATGATTAGAAGCAATGTTTGCACAAGTGGACAAACACAGATGAAAAGCCGGCTTGAGCAGTGCCGGAATGATAAGAACAATATCGTTTTCGTGCGGAGAAGGAGCTGCAGTATGGATGAAAATGCACATAAAATCAAGAAAATCAGCATAATATTTTTTTCGATTATCCTTGCCGTTTTCTTAATCTGGAATATCGTATGGCTTTGCTATCGGCAGAAATGTTTTGCGAGTGTTATTCAAAATTCCACATTGTTTTCAAAGAATCCGGATATAGAGTATGCCTACCTATATCAAGAAACGGACGAAGATACCAACACCACCTATAGCTACAGTGTATTTTTCCCTCACTATCTTCGGTTTGACAATAGTTTAAGCTGCATCCCCTCCACCATAAATAATGAGGAAAACGGTATGTATTCAGCTGATTATGTTGTGGGTGTCTCAATTAAGCCTTTCTTATTTGATGATTACCAATATATTATAACAATTTCTGATCTCAAAACAGCAAATGAATTGTTTCTTGCGGGAAAAAATGACTCTCTGGACTATGATACCTATTACCTCGAAGTGAATGATGAACTGGAAATTGTGAAAGAATTGACATACGGAGGAGCTTCTGTAATGGAGCGTGCATATCCGGAGGTTGAAGAAATGTTTCAGAAAACCAAAGCCGTATTTGGTATTCACTGAATAGGCTGCATTATGCTGTACCGAGCATTGCAAATAAAATAAAAGAAGTGCTTATATGAAGTGCATGAAAACCACCTTAGTCGTTGCCATGGTTTCATCCATTTGCCTTGTTGGCTCTGCCTTGTCAGCAACTGCCGCTTGTACCGGAAGAACAGAGTATTTTTTCTATGATTATTCATGGAAAGATAATTCTGATACCTCTGGTCCAATCACAGTTAGATGCGGAGATACGATTATTGGAACAAATTATCATGTCTATTATGATAACATAGGAACCGATAAGATAATGGGACAATATACACCTGTTGACGGTTCCGGATTCTGTTCCATTAGTTCTGATGGGAAAATGGCATCATCTGAAACTGTTAATGCCGGAATACAGGCTTCTACGCCGAAAATAGACTATGTGAGCGGCAAGATTTCATATGTTATTTCCACAAGAGAATAATTAAGCGATGGCTGCAATGATCTGACGGTACTATATGAGAATTGCAGCCATTGTTTATTGGGGAGGAAAATATGAGAATATTGAAATATGTTACGATTTCTATACTGCTTGCAGCGGTTTTATTGTTGACATCAGAAAGCAATTTGATATATATGATAAATTTTGCTTTTCAGCCAATGAATGTGAATTACGAAATAGAAATGGAGCAAAAAAGCGAAGTGCTTGATGACATTGCCAATCAAAATGATGTGATTGCCTGCGTGCTCATTGATGAAAGAAACGGCACGAAAAATACCATAGAGCGAGATATCTATACCAATGTTGATGCAGCCGACTTAGAAGACGCCATTCATGTTACAGCCGGAACGTACAAAAGCCTGTTTTACAGCTCAGCAGTGATCCGTATCCATCCGCTAAAGGAGCTTGCTAAAACATAAAGTTCTGTACAGGTTTTTGTGTTTAGCGAGGAACAAAACCGCCGCTTGTTTCAATCTGCATTGGAAGACTCTTTTCAGGTATTGGGCGGCAATACCGTCATGTGGAATGATCCCAGCACATTTTTCCTGATTGTGTATGCTGCATGGGAACTGCTCATCATTTTTGCACTGTATTCAGGTTGTTGAAAATCCCTGTATCATTTATTGCAGTAAATCACCCGATCAAATCAACTCCGACATTCGCGAATGCAGCAAAATCTCTGTCAATGGTATTGCATTGATTATGGATGAGGCTTTGCAATCTTATCTTGCATCGCAAGACGGGATCGTTTATGAGTGGATTTCTGTTGGAGAACGATTTGATGAGTTGTATGACGAATCGGTCAGAAACTGCGCCGCATTTGGATTTATTTGCATCGTGTTTGGAATCCTTAATATAATTGTAAGCTGCTTTATTATACAGATGCACTACAGATTGTATGCAAAGGAATTATGTATTAAAACCATTTTAGGTTATACTATGATGCAAAAATTTACCAGCGTTCTAGAGTATTCAATACTAACCATAGTTGCTAGCAATCTGTTATTGGCTGTGGTCGGATATAAATTGAGTGTAAATCCCTTACTGATTGGAGTATTGAGCCTTATTATTTTTATTTTTGATAAATTAGTTACAGTGTACTACGCATACAGGCTTGAACGCAATAGTATTGTTTCTTGTCTGAAAGGAGAGGCGTTATGATAGAGATTGTTGATTTGTGCAAATCATTCGATGAAAAAGTATTGTATCATAATTTCAACATGAAAATTGATGACGGTGAATTTGTCATTTTCTCAGGAACAAGTGGATGTGGGAAAACGACGCTCCTGAATTTGATTGCTGCGATTGAAGCCCCAAGCAGTGGAAAAATATTAGTCGATGGCGTGGATATTCACAAACCTAAAAATCGGTTGAAATACTTTCGTACCAGACTTGGTGTTTTGTTCCAGAATTTCGCTTTGGTTGAAAATTATACGGTGCAAAAAAATTTAGAATTGATCCAAGGGAAATGCAGGAGTAATATTCAAATCGAAGAGGCATTGCAAAAGGTGGGTTTGAGTGATAAAATCCACAAAAAGGTGTACACACTTTCCGGTGGTGAGCAACAGCGTGTAGCACTTGCTCGACTAATGGTAAAAAAGTGTGATATTATCCTTGCAGATGAACCAACCGGATCATTGGATTCCCAAAATGCGCAACGTGTGGTTGATATCTTAAAGAAGCTAAATGAGACCGGGAAAACAGTTATCATGGTAACGCATGATGAACGATTTGCGCAAATTGGTAATAGAAATGTAGAATTAACACCTGCCAAATGAAGCATGGTCAGCAAACCAATCCCGGCTTAGAATTGCTTGATAACCTCGCCCTGCGCTGTATCGCAGCAAACAGGTAGCCATAAAATTCATCAAACCGGGCTATACAAATATTGTGGAATGCGATGACATCATCGATTGGAACGGTGAACCCGTCAGCAATTCCAAATAAAACAACAGCGTCTTGGCTGCAATCACCAAGACGCTGTTTTTTATGATTGCAAATGGGTGATCAGCCGGTGCAGAGCCTCTACATAACCTTGCAAACCCATGCCTTTTATCGTATCCATACACGCCTGCCGAATGTAAGAGATATGGCGGAAATCCTCTCGGATATCCGGATCTGTGATATGCACCTCAACGGTCGGAATGCGAACCGCCTGTACCGCATCGAGCAACGCCACACTGGTATGGGTATAGGCGGCAGGGTTGATGATGATACCATCAACCTTTTGGTAGGCATCCTGAATTGCATCAACCAATGCACCCTCATGATTGGACTGGAAAAAAGATACCGTCACACCACAGCGTTCTGCCTCCTGCGTAACCAGCTCTACCAAATCGGCATAGCTTTGACGGCCGTATTTCTCCGGCTCACGCAGTCCCAGTAGGTTCAGATTCGGCCCATTGATTACGCAAATATGCATCAAAATCCCTCCTAATTGTTTCCGCTGCTACTTGCGGCGTCGATGTGTTATCGATGGTGCAAGCAGCCCATGCCCGATACAGCGGCATACGCTTCTCTGCCATTGCTGCCAAATCCGCACCCATGGACAGCGGTCTGCCATCCCGAGCAAGCTGCTCGATCGGACGGTCAATTTGGTAGATTCGACCATTTTGCCGCAGCGGCGCATAGTTTTCCGTACGGGTAATCACACCGCCGCCGGTCATGAGAATCTGCCCATGCCGTGCGCCGTGTACACGCACCTGCTCACTTTCGAGCCTGCGAAATCCGTCCTCGCCCTGTGCGGCAAAGATGGACGGAATATCCGTCCCCGCCGCCTCGACAATGCAAGCATCCAAGTCCACCATCGGCATACCGGTCAGCGCAGAGAGTGCCGCACCAATGGTCGATTTGCCCGAACCGGGCATACCAATCAGCACAATGGACTCCATTTCCGCCTGTGCAGCTGCACCAATTTCCACCAGCTTTGCTGTCGAAATCGTGATATCAAAGAACAGCTCCTCTGCCTGTTTGGCCTGTGCAATCAGCATCGGCAGACCGCCCATGCAGGGGATACCCAGCTCCTCCGCTTGCAGCAGCAATGCCGTCCGCAACGGATTATAGATCACATCCACCACACCCTTGCAATCTGCAAATTGCCGCAAATCCACCAACGATTTGAGATTATTGGGATACATGCCGACCGGCGTTGCGTTGACAATCAAGGTCGAATCTAAAAACTGATCGATTTCGTCATAGGTATGCTCACCCTCCAAATCCAGCACCGTCAATGTGGCAGCACCGTCCAAACGGGCGATTGCTTGAATCGTTTTGGAAACACCGCCGTCACCCAGTACCAGTACCTTTTGCCCTGCAAAAGACAGTCCGGCACAGACCATCAGATACCGCAAGCCATAGGCATCGGTGTTGTAGCCCTTCCAGCTGCCATCTGCCTGCCGAATCATCGTATTGACACTGCCGATTGCCTCCGCAAGCGGATCCAGTTTTGCACAGTAGGGGATGACCGTCTGCTTATAGGGAATCGTCACATTCAAGCCCTTGAGGAACGGCTGTGCAAAGAATGCGTCCAACTGCTCCGGCTCGAGTTCATAGCAGCAATAGTCCGGATTGCCGAACTGTGCGTGTACCTGCGGCGAAATGCTGTGTCCGAGCTTTCGCCCAATCAATCCAAATGGCATATTCTGTTTCATGCTGTTTACCCCGCACATTCCTGATAGACACCGAGCAATGCAAACGAATCACAGCTGCGCTCTAATTCTGCCAACAGCCCCAACACGCCATCCTGATGCAAGGATGCCTCCAAATCAAGGAAGAACTGATAGGTGAAGTTACTGCCGGGAATCGGTACACTCTCCAGTTTGCACATATTCAGCCCCAATGCCGAAATCTTCGCAATCATATGGTAGAGCGATCCAGGCGCATTCGAGCAGGTAACCAGCAAGCTCATGCGGTCTGCGCCTGCATAACACCGAGCGCCCTTGGTAATGCAAAGGAAACGAGTGTCATTGTGCTGCTGATTCTGAATGGTATCCCGTACCACAGTCAAGCCGTAGAGCTTTGCGCAATCTTCCGATGCAATCGCAGCCACGGTCGGATCATTCGATGCCGCAATGCGCTGTGCCGCATGCGCCGTAGACGTGCAGGGGACGATGTCCACATGGGGCAATGTGCTGAGGAACCGGCTGCACTGTCCGGCGGCCTGTTCATGCGTATAGATCGTGCGAATCTGGTCGATGGTCGTACCGGGACGTGCCAGCAGCACATGCCGAATCAACAGCCGAATGCTGCGTACAATCGACAAATCCGGCTCAGCCCGCAGCAGGTCATAGACCGCACGCACAGAGCCGTTGTTGCTGTTCTCAATCGGCAGCACGCCGAATTGACATAAGCCCGCCTTGACCGCCTGTACCACCGGTGCAAAGCCGTTCATATAAAGGATATCACCATGCGGAAACAGCTTGTCGGCAGCGGTCTGCGCATTGCTGCCCTCGATGCCCGAGCAAGCCACTCTGCCGGTCTGTGGGAAACACGCCTCCTCATGAGTACACATCGCCGCAATTCGTGCCGCAACATTGGTCGGCGGAATCAGCTTTGCCGCCTGTCGGGAACGAGACAATTCCAGAATCGTTCGGAAATACTGATGTGCCGCAATCGCATGCTCCGCACCGGCTCGTGCATGCACCTTTTGCAGAATCTCACGCTCTCGATTGGGGTCATAGAGCGGCTGATGCTGCTCTTTTTTGATATCTGTTACCTGCTCGATCAGTTCCATGCGCTGCAAGAACAGATCCAGCAATTGTCCGTCGATTTGATCGAGCTGACCTCGAATATTCGATAACTCTGCCATAGCTTCTCTTCCTTTTCGTTATACGTTCTGTTCGCCCTGTGCAATCAGCAGGCTGTCCAGCAGCACCAATGCCGTTGCGGCCTCTACCACCGGTACGGCACGATGCGCCACACAGGGGTCATGCCGTCCCTTCAGTGCCAGTGTTGTTTCTTCCATACGGGAAAGCGATACCGTTTGCTGCGGCTGTGCAATGGACGGTGTTGGCTTCATCGCCACACGGAATCGTAACGGCATACCGTTGGTAATACCACCTTGAATGCCGCCGCTGTAATTGGTGACCGTTGCAACCGTGCCATCTTTCGTAATACAGAACGGGTCATTCACTGCCGAGCCACGCATTGCTGCCATGGCAAAACCGCCGCCAAACTCAACGCCCTTCACAGCCGGTATGCCGAACAGCACCCGTGACAAACGGTTTTCCATGCCGTCAAACATCGGGTCACCCCAGCCTGCCGGAATGCCGATTGCGGCACATTCAATGATGCCGCCAACCGAATCGAGTTCCGAACGAGCCTGCATAATTTCCTGCTGCATTCGCTCGCCGTCTTGATCGTTGATGACCGGAAAAGGCTTCGCCGCAATCTCTGCAAACAGTTCTTTGGTCGGATAGAGCGGAAAGGCATCCTCCACTACATGTCCTACCTGTGCCAAATGTGCGCCAACCGCAATCTCATCTTGCGCAAGAATCTGTTTCGCAATACCACCGGCAATGCAAAGCGATGCGGTCAAACGACCGGAGAAATGGCCGCCGCCACGGAAATCCGATGCACCACCCCATTTGCAATAGGCGGTATAGTCCGCATGGGAGGGACGAGGGGTATCATAGACCGCCACATAATCCTTGGAACGGGTATCCTGATTCGTAATGACCGCACAGAGCGGAGAACCGGTTGTCTTGCCCTCATAAACGCCGGATTGTATCTGCGGCATATCCGCTTCGGCTCTTGCCGTCGAGCATACCGATTGACCGCCTCTGCGCCGTGCCAGAAATGCAAGCAGCTCCGATTCCGAAATCGGTATGCCTGCCGGCAGACCATCGATCACAACGCCAATGCCCGTACCATGGGATTCGCCAAAAATCGATACGGTCAATCGTTCACCGAATTGTGATGCCATCTGTTTTTCCTCCCAATGTATGATAATCCGCAAAAAAGCTCGGATAGGATTTGTTGATTGCCTCTGCGCCAAGAATCGTGACCGGTTGGGTACAGCAGGTCGCCGCAATCGCTGCTGCCATAACCATACGATGGTCACCGTAGCTTTCCACTGTGCCGCCACGCAAACCGCCGCCTGCTACGGTCAAGCTGTCCTCGGTTTCGGTGACCTGGCCGCCGAGCGCACGAATCATGTTTGCAGCAGCCGAAAGGCGGTCGCATTCCTTATATCGCAGACGCTGTGCATTTGTAAACTGTGATGTCCCCTCGGCATTCGCCGCCAATATCGTCAAAATCGGCAGCAAGTCCGGAATTTCTCGCATATCCGCATCAAAGGCTTGCAGCGTTTGGTGCATGACGGTTACACTCTGTGCATTCTGCGTGACTGCAGCACCGCAGCCCGACACAATCGACACCACCGCCTGATCGCTTTGCAAGGATGCCGTTGACACACCTGCCATCTGCACCTGCTCCTGCAACGCACCGCTGACCAGATAGAAGGCCGCATTCGACCAGTCGCCATCGACCGCAATATCTGCCGGTGCATGGTAGCATTGATTGCCGGCGATTCGGTAAACCGCCATGCCGTTTTCCTGCGATTCCGCAACGGAAATCCCAAACTGCCGCAACACGGCAAGCGTCATCTGCACATACACACCGGATTCCAATGCCGTTGTCAACCGAATTTCACTATCGGTTTTCGCCATCGGCAATGCCATCAGCAATCCGCTTAAATACTGCGAGCTGACATTGCCGGGAAGGGCATAGCAGCCGCCGATCAATTGGCCAGTTGTGGTCAAGGGCAAGGACGGTGCAGTAAAGCGAACGCCATGCTGTTTCATCTGTGTGACCAAATCGGAAAGCGGACGCTGCGGTAATCGACCCGCACCCGTCACCGATACATTGCCGCACAAGCATGCCGCAACTGGCAGCAGAAACCGTAGGGTCGATCCGCTTTCGCCACAGTCGAGCAAAGCCGTATCGGGGGCTTTGCAAGGGGTAATGTGCAGACCACCGGATGCAGGCGTAAAGACTGCACCCAACGCTGTTAGGCAGCGAATCGTTGCCTGAATATCCTCACAAAAAGGCGGCTGAATCCGCAAACAGGACGGTATGTCCGAAAGGGCTGCACAAATCAGCTTGCGGTGCGCATCGGATTTCGAGGGAATCGCCGTCAAGCTGCCTCGCAATTTGGCAGGGTAACAGGTTACATTCATGCCGTTTCCTCCATCCCATCTGCGAACAGCGCTTCAAGCGCATCAAGCGGCATTTTCTCCATCACACAGTGCCCGATGCCGCAGGGGAGAATCACGGTAATACTGGTCGATGCCGCCTTTTTATCGAGCTGTGCCAGCTCTGCCAAATGCTCGGCAGGATAGGGTGATTGTGTCGGCAGGTCATTGCGTTTCAGGGTTTGCAGAATACGTTTGCAATCCTCCGCAGAGAGCATCCTGCGCTTACAAGCCGCTCTCGCCATCATCGCCATACCAATCGCAACCGCATGACCATGCGAAATACGGAAATCGCTTGCCAATTCAATGGCATGCCCGGCAGTATGCCCAAGGTTGAGCAGCTTGCGCACGCCATGCTCAGTCGGGTCTTCCATGACAATGCGAGCCTTATACGCAACCGAATGGGCAATGATATCCTCATAGCGTTCGGCAGAATTTTGCGATTCGTATATCGCAAACAGTTCGGCATCGCCGAGAATGCCGGTTTTGATTGCCTCCGCAGCACCATCCGCCAGACACAGTTCCGAAAGGGTATGCAGTGCGTCGGGGTCACAGAGCACCGCTGAGGGCTGATGGAACATGCCTGCCAGATTCTTACCATGCTGCAAATTGACTGCTGTTTTGCCGCCCACCGACGCATCGACTGCCGCCAGCAATGAGGTCGGCATCTGGATAAAGCGAATGCCGCGCAAATAGCAGCCTGCTGCAAAGCCGGTCAAATCACCGATGATTCCGCCCCCCAATGCCAACGCCAAATCGGTACGGGTCAAATGGGCTTCTGCCATTGATTCCACCACGGCAGATAATACCGCAAAGGATTTGGAATGCTCTCCGGGCGATACCACATGGGTATGGACTTCAAATCCTGCGGCAGCAAGCGAATCGACAACCGGTTTCAGATAGTGTGCAGCCACATTGCCGTCCGACACTACCATAATCCGGCAGGTTTCGCCGTTCGCCAAGCCGGGTGCAAACTGCGTCCGCAGCAGCGTGCCGCATTGCTGCATCAGTCCCGATGCAATCGTAATATCATATGCGCCGTCCAATAATTGAAGGGTATGTGTTACCATCGTATACCTCCGTCAATTGCCGCCTGCCTGCGCCTTTGCGATTCTGCCTTCCTTCAGGCGTTCGCAAAGGGCATCGGCATCGCTTGTTTCCAGTGCATCCAGATAGCCCTGCAAATTCGCAATTAGCGTATGCAGTTCATCTACCAGATAATCCCGATTGTCCATCATCAATTCTGTCCACATATGCTCATCGAGTCTTGCCACACGGGTCAAATCCCGAAAGCTGCCGGCCGAAAATCCACGCTGCTGCAATGCGGTCGGGGACTTGATATACGCACCCGAAACAATATGTGCCAGCTGTGAGGTATAGGCAATGATCTTGTCATGCTCCTCCGGTGTCGTGAATGTCAACCGTGCAAAGCCCAAATCGGTGAAATAAGCTTTGAGCAATTCCAAGGTCGGCAGGGAAACCGAAGCGTCCGGGGTGAGAATCATCGAAGCACCGTCAAACAGTGCCTCTGTTGAGCTGACAAAGCCGCTGCGCTCTCGACCTGCCATCGGATGACCGCCGACATAGCGGAAGTGATACGCCTCTGCCAATGCACCGATGGCACTGCAAACCTGTCGCTTGACACCGCAGATATCCACCACCAGACAGTTGCCTTTGCCCAATGTTTCGCCATGTTCCCGAATCCAGGAAATCGCATGGTCCGGACGCAGTGCCACAATGACAAGCGCACAGGATTCGAGCTTTTCATCATCGAGTGTACCGTCCATTGCACCGCAAAGCCGTGCGAGCATCAGCGTTTCCGCATCGATATCATAGCCATAAACGGTATGGCTTGTGCGGTTTTTGGTTGCCTTCGCAAACGAACCGCCAATCAAACCCAGACCAATGACTGCAACATTCATAGTATCCTCCCATCATTGCATCGGATGTGCTGCAAGGAATCCATGCAGCGAATGCAGCTTTTCCGACAGGGTCGCAAATACCTCCGGACGAATCGACTGCGGGCCATCGCAAACAGCGTGTTCGGGGTCGTTGTGTACCTCAAGAATCAGACCATCTGCACCGGCAGCCACTGCGGCAGGTGCCAGCTGCGGTACGAGCCATGCCTTTCCGGTTGCGTGGCTCGGGTCGATGACAATCGGCAAATGCGTCAGGCGGCGCATGACCGGAATTGCAGCAAGGTCGAGGGTGTTACGGGTATAGGTTTCGTAAGTACGAATGCCCCGTTCGCAGAGAATGACCTGATGATTGCCGCCTGCCATTACATATTCCGCACTCATCAGCCATTCCTCGTAGGTCGCACACATGCCGCGCTTGATCATAACCGGCTTGTCCTGCTTACCGAGTGCCTTGAGCAGATCAAAGTTCTGCATATTGCGTGCGCCAACCTGAATGATATCCACATCGGCAAAGAGCGGCAGCTGATCGATGTTCATGATTTCGGTAACAATCGGCAAACCGGTTTCCGCACGGGCAATCTTCAGCAGCTCCAGACCCTCGGCGCCCAAGCCCTGGAACGAATACGGCGATGTACGGGGCTTGAATGCACCGCCACGCAGAATCGTTGCGCCGCTTTCCTTGAGCTGCTTGGCAATCGTCACAATTTGCTCCTCGCTCTCAACCGAACACGGACCGGCCATCAGTGTGAGCGTCCCGCCACCGATTTGGGTATCCCCAACTGAAATGACGGTCGGATCGGGATGGAATTTGCGGTTTGCATGCTTATACGGCTCCTGCACACGCTTGACATCCTCGACAATATCCAAAGCGGCAATCAAATCGGCGTCAATCGCTGCCGTATCGCCGACCAAGCCCAGAATCGTATGGGAAGTGCCCACACTCTTCTGCACGGAGATATGCTTTTCCTCGAGCCATGCAATCAGGCTGTCGAGCTGTACGGCATTGGGGTTTTGCTTGAGAATTACGATCATTTCACTCATCCTTTCCGGAACAAAAAATGCTTACAGCCGATTTGACTGTAAGCACATACATTTGCATATGGATGACATGTATGCCATTGCACACATGATGTATCATACAACGGGCAAATGTTTTTCAGCCAAACCGAAACAGACCTTATCCATCGAATAGACAAAGCCCCAAAATCGATATTCAGCTGCATAAAACATGTTTGCCTTATTTTGCATGATAACGCATCCTTTCATTTGATACCTTTAGTATAACACAAGAATACTCGAAAATCAAGTCCTATCTTCCACAAACTTGCAAAATTTTTCGATTTTCATTCTGTTGATTTAAACCAATAAAGCGTGAAAGTGAATGCGACTGCCATGCTTACCGAAAAAAAGATGGGAGAGCCGAAATCGACTCTCCCAATCTCATATGCTATCCTGGAAGCTATGCAATTCGTTAGGGGCTTAGGCTTCTTCCGGAGCAGTTGCGGTCGGTGTAAGGATCACTTCTGCCTCTGCCACCATATGCTCCTCGATTCGCAAGATGTGAACCGTAAATTCCGGCAATACCAGCTGCAAATCCTGTTCACCGTCATCGGGAATCATCTTCAGCTCGTTGAACACAAAGCCCGTGAATGTATCAAATTCCGAATTTTCCAGTGCAAGACCGGTTGCCTTCGAGAGCTTTTCCAGTTCGAGATTGCCGATGATATGCCAGCGGCCTTCCCCGCTCTGCTCGATTTGCGGTACATGCTCGGTCGGATCATCGGCATCCATTGCAAACTCACCAACCAGTTCTTCCACCAAATCGGTCATCGTGACAATACCAATCATACCGCCGTATTCATCCACAACCACTGCCAGCTTATGACCGGCATTTTTCATGTTATGGAACAGCACATCCGCCTTAATGCTTGCCGGCACAAAGTATGCCGGATTGACCGCAATCTCGAGAATCTTCTCTTTGCTGTGGTCCTTCAAGCGGAAATAGTCTTTCGCATCGAGAATGCCAATAACATCATCCTGCGACTGTCCGCACACCGGATAGAGCGTATGACGGGTTTCGTGAATGATCTCCGCCCATTTCTCCACCGGATCTTCCATCCAGAGCATATCAATTTCCGTACGGTGCGTAGCGATTTCTTCGGCATTGAGATCATCGAATTCAAAGACATTGTGAATGAATTCCTTCTCCGTATCATCAATGACACCCGATTCGCTTCCGGCATCGACCATCAACCGAATCTCTTCCTCGCTGACTTTTTCGCCGACATCTGCGGGATTGATGCCCAGCAAGCGCAGCACGCCGTTGGTCGAAACCGACAAGAACCAGACAATCGGTCGAAACAGCACGGAAATTCCGCTAATCAAACCGGAAAGTCCCAACGCAATCGCTTCGGTTTTCTTCATCGCAACCCGCTTCGGTACGAGTTCACCGAAAATCAGCGTGAAATACGAGAGGATCAATGTAATCAACACAACCGATCCCGTCCGCATCGCACTCTCCGGAATTCCGATATCAAATTGCAAGAGCCAATTCACCAGAATATCCGAAAAGTTATCTGCTGCAAATGCAGAGCCCAAGAAGCCCGACAACGTAATGGCAACCTGGATCGTTGCCAAAAATTTTGCCGGATCTACCGAAAGCTTCAAGAGCCTTGCAGCCTTTTTGTTTCCTTCTTCTGCCATCTTTGCCAGCTTTGCTTCGTTGACGGATAAAATCGCAATTTCCGCACAGGCAAAGACCGCATTCAGAGCAATCAGCACAATCTGTAAGACAATCATACCAACCATAAACATTCCTCCTCATATATCGCATTCATAACAAAACAAAAAGACATGGTTCAACGCATCCTACACCCATGTCTGCCACTTTGCTATGAATGCTGACGAGGCCTGCAACTGTCGCTCGAATCAGACACCGATATCATCCTTTCTGTTGTATGTTCTGTGGCATACCATCTCATTTGATACCAAATCCCGTGCAGATGGTCTTACCTATTATAATCATATCATAATTTCGGCAAAATGTCAATAGCAATTCAAAATAATATTTGCCCTATCAGCGTGTTTTTCAAAAAACACCGCCCATAGCATCATGGACGGTGTTATCGAAATCACTGATCGAGTTTTTTCTCCTCCGCATCGAGGAATGCCATCAAATCCTCAAAGCTCGCCGACGATGCGGTCAGTGTTTCGGGCTTAGGTGCAGTCGGCTTTGCAGTGGGTTTCGATGCACTCGGTGTAGGCTTAGGTTGTGCAGCAGGGGGTGGTACAACGGGTTTCGGTACAGGTGCAGGCTTTGGAGCTTCCGGTACGGGAGTCGGCTTCGGTATTTCCGGCTTTGTCGCCTTGATCGTATCCGTTGTCGGTCTGACAATGCGCATGGTATGTGTTTTGCTCAGGCGTTCTGCGGTATAGAGCGGGATATCCTCCTCACTGAATGCTGTCGCACCGGACTTTTTCCGACTCGTCACGGCAGCGATGCGTGCTGCACGCTGAGCGGCTTCCTCCTCTTCGGTCAAAACCGGCTTCGGCAATTCCGTCGTAACCGACTTTACAATCTCCGGCACATCATACTTTTCCGGTGTTTCCGCTATTTGCTTTTTCTGCATTGCCTTTGCAAACTTCAAATCGGTTTCTTCTTCCTCGTCATCTTCTTCCTGCTGTGCCTCATAGGCTGCCATCAGCACCGCAACGATGTACAGCAGCAAAATAATGCAAGGTACCACAATACCGATCACAACACCGGATGTGCTCGTAAAGAATCGCACAACACCGCCAAGCTCAAGACTCTTCTTCTTACAGACGCCAAGCACATCCTCCTCCATAATCGCAATGGAAGAAGGGCTTTGTTCGTTGGTCAGATAATAGATCTGCCCGGTTGTCTCAATCTCTGTGGACGAGGACGCATTCGCAATCAAACTAACCACACCGAGTTTATAGTCGCCGGATGTTGACTGATAAAGCACCACATCTTGCAGCGTTGGGGTCAGGTCTTCCGCAAAGACCAGTGCGCCGCTTTCAATCGAGGATGGCAGCGTACTGGTTTCGTAGTAGAAACATTTTCTGCCTGCAATTTGAACCGGCTTATTCTCTCGGAACAGCAAATTGACCGTGAGCGTTATACCTGTCAGTAGAAGCATGCAAACAATCAGCAAAACGCCCAGACCGGACACGATTCGTTTCTTCTCTTTGAATTTCATATTCTCTGTTGCGACTTGGATGATACACCAAGCCGCACTCCTTTCCGATCAATGCTTTGTGTAGGTTGTCCCACACTTTCTTTTTATAGTATAACACATTTCCGCAAAAAATACAATTCCTTTTTCACATTTTTTCGACTCGCCGATAATTTTTCTCATTTAGCACTTGACATTTCAGATGTTTTGTGGTATAATATTGTATGTGACCAAATGTCACAGAGTTGCTAGTATGGCTCAGTTGGTAGAGCAGCGCATTCGTAATGCGCAGGTCGTCGGTTCGAGTCCGACTACTAGCTTGCAGAACCGTTCCTGATGTCGGGAACGGTTTTTTGTTATTGATCACCGGCAAGCGGCGCACGCATCTGTGTTCGCACGTCCCGATGATCGGATATCAACATCAGCAGCTTGACATATGCCGCAATCGGGGCAATATCATACAGCGGTGTGATACCCAATTTCGCATATGCCTTCGTGCTTTCATAGGCATCTGTTTTGGTAATGCCACAGAGCAATACCGGTATCTGCCTGTTCTGTGCATCGCAATACCATTGCCGAATGCGTGCGTCCTGTGTGTTGACCGTCCCGGAATGATAACACGAAAGCAACACCGCACGCACCCGTTCGTCCGGTTTCGGATACTGCAAGAACGGCTGTGGCTGCATCCATAGCACACCGTCCAATGCTTCCTGTGTAAATGTACCCGACAAGACATTTTGGGCATCTGCCTGTTCACGATATTTTGCATTCTTCTGAAATTCATCGGTATCTGTATACGATCCGTAATATTGATTCTGCATACTCTCCAACCGCTCCGAACAGGCAGGATGTTCCAATAGTCTGGTCGCACGGTGTATTTTGGGCAATTCGTTCGGATTGCGATAGGCAACCCAAGTACCATGCGGTTGTTCTTCCCGCAAAAACCGTAATGCAGCATGCAGATTGTCTATGCCATTCGACATCGCATCTTCCACCGGTTTATTCGCCGATACGAGAACAATCGGAATCGAATTTTTGCCAAATGTATATGCGATCGCCGCAGCGGAATATTGCAGCGTATCTGTACCATGCGTCACCACAATGCCATCATATCCAACCTGCATTTGGGCTCGGATTGCTTGTATTAAGGTTTCTACGGTCTTTGCTGTATTGTTCTCGCTCAACATGCAATATGGCTCTGCAAATTCAGCAAACCCGGCATCGCCATGCTGTTTCGCATAGTGTTCCAGCAGCAAATACGGTGCATCTTTCGTTGTGCCGATATAGCCATCGCCAAACAATCGACTGCCGATGGTTCCGCCGGTAAACATACATAATAGTCGCATAAGGTGTCTCCTTTCTGTTTTTTTATAGTATAGCACAATTCAAGCGCATTATCAATACAAAATCCGGAATGTTCCACGTGGAACTCTCCGGATTTTCTGTTTCACAAAGGCTGCCGTTTCATTTTCGCAAACCGTCGGGGATATTGTGCAGGCGTATCTTGCACTTTATGCACCAAAATCATATGCTTTGCGTTACCCCCGAGGGTATAGGGCGTTACTTCTGGCATAGAACCGCCCAATGCAACCGCCGCTTCCGCAAACCGTTCCACTGTTGGATCGTAATGTTCACCCTTCAGCGCACAGAATATGCCGCCAATTCGTACAAACGGCAATCCCAACTCCGACAGCATCGAGCCGTTCGCAACCGCACGAGATATGGCACAGTCAAACGTTTGACGATATTCAGGCAGTTTGCTCAACTCCTCGGCACGACCATGCAATGGTTTCGCAGGTAACTGTAAGGTCTTTGCAACCCGTTCGCAAAAGTCCAGCTTGCGTTCTTCGCTGTCCAGCAATATAATATCCAGATCGGGACGCAAAATCGCAAGCGGAAGACCGGGAATACCACCACCCGTTCCGATATCCAAAACAGTATGTACAGAATCCGGTAAAAATCGTACCACATATGCTGCATCAAGGAAATGCCGCAGCCAGATTTCCTCAATCGATTGGATGGCTGTGATGTTTTGATATTGCGTTTCCTCAAGCATTGCGGCAGCATAGGCGGCGAGTTGTTCGTATTGTAACTGCGTCAGGGCAATATCATATTGACGAAAAAATGCAGCTGTTGCTGTAAAATCATAAGGATCCCACATGTCTGCCACCTACTTTCAACCATGTCATGAGGATAGAAATATCCGCCGGAGATACACCGGAAATTCTCGATGCCTGTCCAAGATTGGCGGGCTGGATTTTCGTGAGCTTTTCAACTGCCTCTGCACAAAGTCCGTGAACCGTGCTGTAATCCAGTTCTTTGGGCAAGCGGATGTGCTCGAGATGAAGAAATTTTTCATTTTGTTGCTGTTGACGGGCAATATATTGCTGATACTTGACTTGAAGGTTGGTTTCCTCCCATTCATCGGCAGTCAATGAAAACGACAATCCCAGCACATTCGCAATTGAATGGAAATCCACCTGTGGACGGCGTACCAAAGCATCGAGCTTACAAGCCGTTTGCAAGGGCACAGTCCCAACTGATTCAAGATATTGATTTACGATTGCATCAGGATGCACCGTGTGTTTCTGCATTGCCGTTATACAATCTGTAATGTGCGACATCTTCTCCTGATATTGCGCATATCGTCCCGGTGAAATCAAACCATAGCGATAGCCAATGTCCGTCAGGCGAGCATCCGCATTGGAATGCCGCAATGCAAGACGAAATTCACTCCGAGAGGTCATCATACGATAGGGATCTTCACAGCCCTTCGTCACCAAATCGTCGATCAATGTCCCCATATACGATCCGCTTCTCGGCAAAATGAGTTCTTCCTCTCCTTTTACATATGCAGATGCGTTAATACCTGCAACCAAGCCCTGTGCAGCTGCTTCTTCATAGCCGGAAGTCCCGTTGAATTGTCCTGCGGCATACAGCCCATGAAATGCCCGAAATCCAAGTGTCCCATACAAACACAAGGGGTTGATACAATCATATTCGATTGCATATGCCGACCGCATGATTTCAATCTGCTCAAATCCGCATACCGTCCGCAGCATTTTCAGCTGAACAGATTCCGGCAAAGAAGTGCTGAATCCCTGCAAATACAGTTCTTCCGTATCTGCTCCGGTTGGTTCAACAAAAATCTGATGCTGTTTCCGCTGTGCAAATCGCACCACTTTATCTTCAATTGAAGGACAATATCGTGGTCCAACACCGTGTATCATGCCGCCATATAATGGCGATTCATACAGGTTTTCCTGAATGACCCGATGTGTTTCTTCGTTGGTATAGGCAATATGACAAACCGCATCATTCCGTACAGAACCCCGTTCTGCCATAAACGAAAACGGAATCGGGTTCGGATCGCCGTGCTGAACCTCTAATACAGAGATATCAATGCTTCTGCGATGAACTCGACATGGTGTTCCGGTTTTGAATCGTCGCAGTACAATACCATGGGATTCGAGATTCGCTGACAACATCGTTGCAGGCAAACAAGCATCCGGGCCACTCGATTTTGCCATTTTTCCGATATAAATCGTACCATTCAGGAATGTGCCTGCACAAATAACAGCCGCCTTACACGCATACACGCCGCCAAAGGCGTTCACAACACCGGTTACACGCCGATTTTCATCCATGAGAATATCAGCAATTTCCGTCTGAATCACACGCAAATTCGCTGTTTTTTCGCATAAATGCTTCATATACCGATGATAGGCTCGGCGATCTGCTTGCGCTCTCGGACTATGCACAGATGCGCCCTTGCTGAGATTTAGCATTCGCATTTGAATACAGCAGGCATCCGCCGCTTCTCCCATCACACCGCCCATGGCATCAATTTCTCGCACAAGATGTCCCTTTGCGCTGCCGCCAATTGACGGATTACAGGGCATATTGCCCAGCTGGTCTAGCGAAATCGTAAATAACGCAGTTTTACAGCCACGTTTTGCCGTTGCAATCGCTGCTTCGATCCCGGCATGACCTGCACCGATCACCGCTACATCAAATACACCAAGCAATTCCATGAAATTCCTTCCTTTCCTCCAAATGTTCCACGTGGAACATTTCTCGACAATGTTCCCCATGGTATTCCAATGTTCCACGTGGAACATTTCATTTTCCAACACAGAAATTCGCAAACACACCATCAATTACATCATCGGTTACCTGCGTACCCTCAATGGCAAGCAAATCGCTTGCCGCCAATTCCAATGGAACAGAAAGCATATCCAAAGGCAAACCGTTCGCCAATGCCTGCAAGGCTTCGTCCAGATGTCCCTTTGCAGATACCAAAAGCGTACGCTGCCGCGCATTGATTGGTACAGGTACAGACGGACACATATTTACATGAAGCTGTGCATCCAATTCTGCTGCAAATGCGGTGATGTCAATGCCCTCTTTTGCGGAACAGGCAAATATCGGATAGTTACATGCAGGCGGCGCAGCATCACAAAGGTCGGTTTTATTCCAAAGCAAAATACAAGGCTGATTCTCGATAGATTCGAGCATCGCACGATCTGCATCGGTAATACCCTGCTGTGCATCAATCACATAGAGAATCAGGTCGGCCGCCTGAGCTTCGGATTTTGCCTGTTCAATGCCGATGGCTTCAATGGTATTTTCCGCCTGCCGAATACCGGCTGTATCCGAAAGCAGCAGCTTGTATGTTCCGATCCGCACGGATTCGGTAATCACATCTCTTGTGGTCCCGGCAATATCGGTCACAATACTGCGCTGCATACCGCAAACTGCATTCATGAACGAGGATTTTCCGGCATTGGGCAACCCAAGCAAAACCGTCCGAATCCCCTCTCGGATAATGCGTCCGGATTCATATTGTGCAAGCATCTGCTGTAAAAGAACAATACAATCAGACACTTCGCTATATAGAGAATCCGGTGCAAGCTCCGGCGGACATTCTTCTGCATCATCAAGCCAATAAGCAAATGCAGACAACAAATGTACCAAACGATCGCCGAGCTGTTTCATCTGAATGCCGAGCTTTCCGGTGCGTGCTTCATTCGCTTGTCGAAGCGCAGCATCGCCATCCGCACGAATGACGTCCATGACCGCTTCCGCCTGCGAAAGCGACAGCTTGCCGTTTAAGAACGCACGTTTGGTAAATTCACCGGGTTCTGCCGGCTCAACATTGTTATTATATATTACTTGTAAGATTCGTCCGGAAAGATAAATCCCGCCGTGACAGCTGATTTCCACAACATCCTCGCCGGTATAGCTATGCGGTGCTCGGAACACAGTCAAGACCACATCATCGAGTCGTTCGTTTCCATCACGCACATACCCATAGGCACAGGTGTAGCCCTCCATCGTCGTAACCGGTACTCCTTTGACCCCATGAAACAGTTTATCCGCAACGGACAGCGCATCCGGCCCGGAGATTCGGATCACAGCAATGCCGCCCGGTGCATGGGGGGTCGAAATTGCAGCAATTGTACGCATATTCGCTCCTAATGAAAAAGGGCGACTTACCGCCGCCCTTCCGTTTCAATCAACATCAATTTTTCCGTAAACACCGGTATTCAGCGCATCTTCGGGCTTCGGACGCTTGTAGTCCTTCTCAAAGCTCGTCGAAAGATCAATGCGGCGCATACCGCCCTCACCGACCGTACGCTTTGCACCGCCCTGACGGCTGCCGCCTCGCCGATCCCGATCTCTGCCGCCATGACCGCTACGCTGTCTGCCGCCACTGCTGCGATCGCTACGCTCAACGGGATGGTCGGATGAAATCACAACACGGCGATTCGGCTCTTCGCCAATCGAATGCGAGGAGACACCCTCAATCTCGGAAATGGTCGAGTGAATAATGCGGCGCTCATAGGGATTCATCGGTTCCAGCGTGAAGTTTCTGCCGGTACGCAGTACCGATTTGCTCATCCGAGTTGCCAAATCCTGCAACGCCTTTTTCCGCTTTTCCCGATATCCGCAGGTATCAACGGTCAAGCGCAGATACTCCCGATCGCCACGGTTGACAATCATCGAAAGCAGATATTGCAGTGCATCGAGCGTTTCCCCTCTGCGTCCAATCAAGCTGCCGGCACGCTCACCCACCAGTTCAATGTGCAGAGTTTCATCGGTGTATACCGTATAGGTTACATCCGGATCTAATTCTTTCAGGATATTTTCGAGATAGTCAAGACCTGCCTGCACCTGTTCGTCCTGTGTCAAATCCCGTTCGGCTGTATCCGAGGGTTCTGCAGATTTCTCTGAAATCGGAACTTCGGTTTCCTCGGGAACTTCCACGACAGCCGGCTCGAAGCTCGCCTTAACACGCACTTCCTTCTTACCAAACAGACCGCCCAACAGCGAGTGCTTGCTTTCCAACTCGGTAAACTGAATTTGCTCGACCGGAACACCAAACTGTTCCGACGCCATTTGTTTTGCTTCCTCAAGGGAAGCTGCGGTAAAGATTTCGGTCATTGTATTGCGCAGAACACTGCAACCGCAGTGTATCTACTCCCTCCCATCGTAAGTCAAACCGGAAACTCAATGATCCGCTGCGGCATCGTCCGCATCCGAAAGATCAAGATCATCTCCGTATTTTTCAGCTGAACGGCGTCTTGCGTCCTCAATCAGCTTCTTCTCGAATTCAGCACGTTCCTTGCGAGACATACCATCATCGCCATCCGAATAGCGGGAACGATTTCCGGCCTGTCTCTGTGCCTGCTCCTGTTCCTGTGCAGCCGCCATCATCCGCTGCGTCCAGGTCGGACCTTTCGCCAGCTGCTTCTGCTTTTCCTTCTCATTGATGCGCACCATGCGTTGGGGTGTCAGATAGGCATACAGTCCCAACTGAATCAGCAAGGACATCAGGGAGTTCATAATCCAGTAGAAGCCCACACCGGCAGGCAGGCTGAAACCAATCCAAATCGAAATAAACGGCATGGTATACAGCATGATGTTCATCGAGGTCATGCTCTGCATATCCGGATTGATTTTCTTATTGTGCCGCTGCGTGATAAAGGTCATCAACAGCTGAATCAAACCGGAAGCAATCGGAATGGCTGCAAGCAACAATGCAGTTGCCGTCCATCCGCCTGCCGGATTAAGAGAAGGCTGTGCGCTCAGGTCAAAGCCCAAGAACACATTGTTGAAATTCAGGATCTTATCCGCAAAGCCTTCCATTTCGCTGAAAATCGAAGGATCTTGCTTACAGTACTGCAAGATAATCAACTCAGGACGGGTTGCAAAATACTTTTCGGTAATGCCATTGGTTTCAAAGTATGCCGTCAGAATTTCTTTGGCTTGCGGGATTTGATCCTTCAGTTGCAAAATATAGGTGAGCGGCTGAATCACAACCTGATACACACCCATCAGCACGATCATCGTGAGGAGATTCGCCAAGCAGCCGGAGCTGGGGTTAATGCCCTCCTTTTGGTACAGCTTTTGCTGCTCCTCCTGCAACCGAGTCGGGTTATTCGCATAGGATTTCTTCAGCTTTTCCATCTGTGCTGACAGCAAACCGATGCGAGCCGAATTTACCTGTGTTTTATAGGAAGTCGGCAACGTTGCCAGCTTGATCAGCAATGTGAACAAGACAATCGACATGCCGTAGCTGTCTACGACATGATAGATGAGCCGCATAATCCATCCGAGCGGAGCCGCAATCAAATCAAACAAAAGAGATACCCTCCATTTCAGGAATCCAAAAATCGATACAATTATTCTGTGCGGTGTTCCGAATTCGGACGAAATCGTAATACACCATGATACTTACAGCGCGGTGCGATACGCAGACCGTATTCCGATGCACGACGCTGCAATGCAGAGCAATGACTGCGATGTCTGCCGAGCGGGTCAAAGGGTTCGGGTACGGGATCATAGCCGCCTTTTGCGAACGGATGACAGCGCAGAATCCGCAGCGTTCCGAGCCAAATACCCCGAATGCTTCCGTATTTGCGTACAGCCTCGAGCGTATACTGCGAACAGCTTGGCCGATAGCGGCAGCAAGGCGGAAACAACGGTGACACAAAACGCTGATAGCCCCGAATCAAGAGCATAACCAATCGGCGCATCATGATGATTGCCGTTTGGTTGTTTGTGCCGGCTTTGGCTGTGCCGTAATGGTTCCGTTTCTAACACCGATCATATGCGGCAAGCCCTTCTGCAAAAACCGCTCCGCAAGATACGCAGAGGTTTTCTCCGGCAGCGAGGAACGGGCGACAATCACAATGTCCAGCCCAATCGGCAGCTGTGGTTCCACGGCAGCATACGCAGCACGAATGATGCGCTTGGCACGGTTTCGCTTGACCGCATTGCCGACCTTCTTGCCTGCCGTAATCCCAAGCCGATTATAGGGCAGCTGATTGGGGAACACATACATCAATGCCGCACCCAATGAGCAAAACGCACCCTTGCGATAGAGCCGCTGAAAGTCCTTATTCTGACGCATGGTCACGGTAAAGAGCATAGAAGCCTCCCAAAAACGGCTATTAGAAAAGGACCACAAAAGCGTCTTTGTGGTCCTTTACTTTCGTATCCGTTCAAACAGATTAGTAGGTCAATCTTGCACGACCCTTTGCACGGCGACGAGCCAGAACCTTGCGGCCATTTGCAGTTGCCATACGCTTCCGGAAACCATGCTCCTTCTTGCGGTGCAGCTTTTTCGGCTGATATGTTCTCTTCATTGCACTAGTCACTCCTTTTCTTTTGTATCAGCTTGCGATTGCCTATGCAAATCGTCAGCAGTATTTCAAGGTGATGGGCATACACAAATTGACAATACGCCCCTGCAAGAATTTATTATACAAGCGATTTTGTGAAAAGTCAAGGGACATGCTCCATTTTTGTACAATTTAACGTTTTTCAAACAAACCATATGGTGTTTTTGCTGAATATTAGATAATCAAGGGGATGCAGCCGGAGTGTATGCCATGGCAACACCCTATCTTATAGAATCCGATATTGACAGCCTGCCTATTTTATGGTATAATAAACTGTCAAAGTTTCGGGTTTTCCCGATGATGCACTCGAAAGGAAAGGAACGATATGATGGATCAATCCAAATTCAATACCTATGTAAGTCCCTTTTGCACTCGATATGCCAGTAAGGAGATGCAGTATCTCTTCTCCGCTGACAAGAAATTCACGACTTGGAGAAAGCTCTGGGTGGCACTGGCTCGTGCGGAGCATGAGCTGGGGCTGAATGTGACTGCCGAGCAGGTCGCCGAGCTGGAAGCGCATATCAATGATATCGACTACGAAGCCGCTGCCGCAAGAGAAAAGGTCTGCCGACATGATGTCATGGCGCATGTCTACGCCTACGGACTCGCTGCACCGAATGCAAAGGGTATCATTCATCTGGGCGCAACCTCCTGCTATGTCGGTGACAATACCGATGTCATCATCATGCGGGATGCCATGAAGCTGGTGCGCAGCAAGCTCGTGCGTGTGATTGCCAATCTGGCGAAATTCGCAGAGCAGTGGAAAGCAGAGCCATGCCTTGCCTACACCCACTGCCAGCCTGCACAGCTGACCACAGTCGGCAAGCGTGCAACCCTCTGGCTCAATGAACTGGTTATGGATTTGGAAGAGCTGGATACCCGTATCGAGCGTTTGAAGCTGCTCGGTTCAAAGGGTACGACCGGTACGCAGGCGTCCTTCATGGAGCTGTTCCACGGGAACGGCGCAAAAATCCGTGCATTGGAAGAAAAAATCGCCGTAGAAATGGGCTTTGCGCCCGATGCCGTGGTCAAGGTTTCCGGTCAGACCTACTCCCGTAAAGTCGATACGATGGTGCTGAATATGCTCTCCGGCATCGCACAGTCTGCCATGAAGTTCGCCAACGATATGCGTCTGCTCCAGTCCTTCAAGGAAATGGAAGAGCCGTTTGAGCCGGGACAGATTGGTTCTTCGGCAATGGCATATAAGCGCAACCCGATGCGCAGCGAACGCATTACCGCTCTGGCTCGTTATCTGATGACCGATACACTCAATGCGGCATTCACCGCCGGTACGCAATGGTTTGAGCGCACGCTCGATGATTCCGCTAACAAACGAATTTCCGTAGCTGAGGGCTTCCTCGCTGCCGATGCCATTTTGAATATCATGATGAATGTCACGAACGGACTGGTTGTTTATCCTGCCGTGATTCGTCAGCGTGTGATGAACGAGCTTCCCTTCATGGCAACCGAAAACATCATCATGGATGCCGCAGCCTCCGGCGGTGACCGTCAGGAGCTGCATGAGCATATTCGGGTACACTCGATGGAAGCCGGCGCACAGGTCAAGGAAAAGGGTCTGGAAAACGATCTGGTTGACCGCATTGCCGCCGATCCGATTTTCGGTGTGACCAAAGCACAGCTCGATGCCGTACTCGATCCGAAGCTCTACACCGGCAGATGTGTGCAGCAGGTTGAGGAATTCCTCGCCGATATCGTGCAGCTGATTCTGGCGGATGCCGATGTAGCAGGCGATGTGGAATTGACGGTTTGAACAAAATTTTCGTCCGATTATGACAAAATGATGAAATCCGTCTGATATCGCTTGACATTTTCATCAAACTGCCATATAATAGAATTTATCTGCTGTAATACGATTTTTTGCGTCAATGCACCGTATTGCAAAAACAAGGAGGCTTGGCCGTGAAGAACAACAAATCCGTCTTTTTCATCGTATTCGTTTTGATTATCGCATTTGCAGCTTCAACTGTATTCGGTGTCAAAAATCAGTACGGTGACCTCACCACGGTATATATCAACGGTCTGGACGAAATCCGTCTGGGCATTGATATTCAAGGCGGCGTGGATGTGACCTTTGCACCAGCAGAGGATGAGATTGACCCGACTGCGGAACAGCTGCAAGCTGTACAGGAAGTCATGAAGATGCGTATGATTTCTCTGGGCATCAATGACTATGAAACCTATATCGATGAAACCAACGATAAGGTCATTGTGCGATTCCCGTGGCAGAGCGGTGAAACGGAATTTGATCCGAAAACCGCCGTGCAGGAACTGGGCGAAACCGCAAAGCTGACCTTCCGTAAGGGCTATAACTACACCTCGGAAACCGCCGAGGACGGCACGGTGACCATTACGCCCGGCGGTGATATCGTTCTGGAAGGCTCTGATATTTCCGAGGCATATGTCAGCCTCGATTATGATTCGAGCGGCAATACCACCGGCGGATACTGCGTTGCGCTCGAACTCAATGACGAGGGCAAGGAGGCATTCAAGGAGGCGACTGCTGCTGCCGTCGCAAAGAATGCAGAATATCTGGATATGACATCGTCCTCCTCGGCACGCTATGTCATCTCTATCTGGATGGACGATACCTGCATTTCCGCACCAACAGTCAGTGCGACCATTTCGGATGGTCAGGCTGTCATCACCGGTGATTTTGACTATGATGAAGCCAAGGCACTTGCCGATAAAATCAACGGCGGTGCGCTGCCCTTCAACCTCAAGACCGAAACCTTCAAAACCATCTCTCCGAGCATGGGCGAAGGCGCACTGAAAGTCATGCTGCAATCCGGTGTCATCGCTCTGGTATTCATCATCATCTACATGATCGTGCTGTACCGCATTCCCGGTCTGGTTGCAGCCATTGCCCTGATCGGACAGGTCGCCGGTATGCTGGCGGTTGTATCCGGTTGGTTCGGCTTCTATGATTCCAGTACGCTGACCATTCCCGGTATCGCCGGTATTATCCTCTCGATTGGTATGGGCGTTGACTGTAACATCATTACCTCTGAGCGTATCCGTGAGGAAATTCGCAGCGGCAAGTCGCTCGAAGCTGCGCTTAAGGCAGGCTATCATCGTTCCTTCTCCTCGATTCTCGATGGCAACATGACCGTGATCATCGTTTCCATCATTTTGATGGGGGCATTCGGTGTTTCGGACAGCTTCTTTGCAAAGTTGTTAAGCCCGCTGTTCCGCTGGTTCGGTGTATCGACGGAAGGTACCATGTACTCTTTCGGCTTTACGCTCTTGTCCGGTGTGATGTTCAACTTTATTATGGGTGTTTTGGCATCTCGTCTGATGTTGACTTCCCTGGCGAAGTTCAAATGCTTCCAGAATCCTGTACTTTACGGAGGTGCAAAACATGAGTAAGAAAGCAACAAAGACACAGCAGCAGCCTTCAACGCTTATGCCGGAAAAGGTCTTTGACTTCTATGGCTGCCGCAAGATTTTCTATGTCATCTCTGCCATTATCATGGTCGTAATCCTGTTGGCGACATTCATTTTCGGTGTAGATGCCTCGATCGAGTTCAAAGGCGGTACGATGGCGACCTATGGCTACAACGGCACGCTGACCGATACCGACATTGCAAAGATTGCCGATGAAGTGCTCGAAACCTCGGTGCGCATACAGACCGGTGAGGCATTTGCCGGTGACTATTCCAATAATTTCACGCTGTCTTTTACCATGGATGAGCCGTTCTCCGCAGAATTGCAGGAAGAACTGCTGACGAAATTCCAAGAAGCGTTTCCGGAACAAAATATCGCCGCTTTGGAATCCAACGATGTCGCTCCGACCTCCGGAAAACAATTCCTGATGAAATGCTTGGTTGCTGCAATCTTTGCCGTTGTCGTCCTGATCTGTTATATCGCATGGCGATTCAAGCGCATTTCCGGTTGGAGTGCCGGTGTATTCGCCATCGTTGCTTTGCTGCACGACTTGATTGTTGTCTACGGCACATTCGTCATCTGCGGCTATGAGATTGACGCAAACTTCATCGCTGTTATCTTAACCATCCTCGGCTATTCCGTCAACGATACGATCGTGATCTATGACCGTATCCGTGAGAATCAAGATCTCATGCAAAAGAACACCTCTTTGGCTACACTGGTCAACGTTTCGCTCACGCAGACTATGCGCAGAACGCTCCGTACCGCAACCACCGCAACGGCATCTATGGTCATCGTTACCATTCTGGCAGCTGTCAACCACATGGATTCCGTCCTGCGCTTCAGCATTCCGCTGATGGTCGGTATGATTTCCGGCTGCTATTCTTCGGTCTGCTTTGCACCGATGCTTTGGGTATCTTGGAAAACTCGTAAGAAATCCGCATAATCGCATGCAATCACCCCCATTTCTCTGGATGAGAAACGGGGGTTTTCGTTTGCAGCACAAAAAACACTTGCCTAAACTGCCAGAAAAAAACAAGAACGATTGTCTTTTCATTGTGAAATATCATGAAATTATAGTAATTACCTTGCGTTTTCATAGCATTTTGTGTTATAGTATATTGTGTGTAGTTCGGGAATTTGTGAGATATGAAGGGATGTGTTACCATGCAGGCAGCCGTTTCCACAGCATGTCTCTTTCCATTGCCGACGGAAGAAGCCCTCTATGAGCTTTGTCTGCAAGGCGTGCAAGCAGTAGAAATTTTCCTGAATGCGCCCTCGGAATCCCGCAGCGTATACGCAAACGATATACGGCTGCTGTGTGACCGTTTCGGTACGGTTTGTACGACAGTACACCCGTGGACAGCACCCCAGGAGGGATTTATGCTGTTCTCCCGCTACCACAGACGCTGTCCGGACTTTATCGAAGAAGCAAAGCAAATTTTCGCCTTCATGAATGCGATTGGTGCAACCTATTATGTATTGCACGGTGCACCGGTCAATACTTGTAAACAAGTGGAGTTCTACTGCGAACGCTTTCGATTGCTGGTCGAAGCCGCAAAGCCGTTCGGCATTACGGTCACGCAGGAAAATGTGTATCGCTATGAAAGCCAAAATCTCAAGTTTTTGCGTGCATTCTGCCGACTGCTCGGTGAAGATGCCAAGCTGACCCTCGACACCAAACAAGCCGTGCGGTCAGGCATGAGCATTTCAGAAGCCGTACGAGTACTGGGAAATCATATTGTGCATGTGCATATCAGCGATCACGGACCGCTTGGTGACTGCCTGCGGATTGGAAAGGGCAAGTTTGCAATTCCCGATTTTCTGCGGGATTTGGCATCCCATGGCTTTGACCAAACAGTCACGCTGGAGCTGTATCGAGAAGCGTTTACGGATGTGCAGGAGCTTGCGGAAGATTATGCCCGCTTGCAGCGTATGATACAAGCAATTTCGCCCAAAGCCACATAATCCATCGAAAGGAAGATTCCTATGCGTTGTCCGTTCTGTGGAGAAGACGATACCAAAGTCGTAGATTCTCGCTCGATTGACGGCAGAAAAAAACGCCGCCGGCATTGTCTCGCATGCGGAAAACGGTTTACGACCTTTGAATCTGTCGAGCGGCCGCTGCTCATGGTGGCAAAGCGGGACGGTTCCTTTGAGCCATTCAATCGCAATAAGTTGATCAGCGGCATCTATTCCGCCATCAAAAAGCGTCCTGTCAAGATGGAGGATGTTAACACGATCGTCGATGAAATCGAGGCAGAGCTCGCAAATGAGATGGCGACTATCGTTTCGCCCGACCGTATCGGCAGCATGGTAATGGAGCGTCTGCGCCGAATTGATTCGGTTGCATATGTACGCTTTGCATCGGTTTATCTCGCATTTTCGGATGCCGCAGACTTCATTCGTATCATCAGTGAAATGCAGGATTCGGATACTATAACAGTTGAACCGACTGCATAATGCCGGTTTCCGGATCATAGACCTGCGCCGCAATCAAAATATCACCGCAAAGATAAAGCTCTGCATATTGTGCGCCGGCATCGCAAATCGGATAGCGATAACAAATAGCCTCTGCACCCGGATAATCGTCCGGATACAGCCCCTGACGATGCTGCAAGCAAAGCCAGTCCTGTCCGGCTGATGTCACCCAATCCTGTGGCATGCGTACCGGGCTGATAATCGGCTCTTTCACCTGCCAACCCCTCAGATTGAGCCATCCTTCCCGAGCAGCAGCATCGGGCAGACAGATGCAATCGCTTTGGGGCTGCCGACTTGTTTCCGACCAAATCATCCATGCCGCCCAAAGTAAACAGACAGCACCTGCACAAATCAATCCCTTTTTCATACTACACCTCTTATGATTCGTATTTGTGTCTTTTCCACATTCTATTGCGGAAAACATACAAATATGCATCACAAGGAAAGGAATGCTTCCTCTATGCGACTCGATCGGTTTCTGTCCAATCAGACCACGCTGTCCCGAACGAATGCGCAGATCGCCATTCGTGCCGGTCAGGTTACCGTCAACGGAACAGTGCTGCGGAAGCCCGATGCTGCCGTTTCGCCGGAATACGATTGCATACTTTGGAACGGAAAGCAGATTTCCTATCAGGCACACCATTACTTCCTGATGCATAAACCTGCGGGTGTGATCTCTGCATCCGATGATCCCAAGCAGAAAACCGTACTCGATCTGCTGAAACCGGAGGATTGCTTTCCGAAGCTATTTCCCTGCGGACGGCTCGATATCGACACCACCGGTCTGCTGCTGATCACCGATGACGGCGACCTTGCACACCGCATGCTTTCCCCGAAGCATCATGTTCCGAAATACTATCTCGCCACGCTGCGTGACCCATTTAATCCGCAGTATGTCGCATGGTTTCGGGCAGGTATAACCCTCGGTGAGAAGGATAAAGAGTTTCAATGCCTGCCTGCCGAAATCGCCGCCATGCACACGCATACAGCTTTGATTTGTCTCCACGAGGGCAAATATCATCAGGTCAAGCGTATGCTGGCAGCTGTCGGCAATCATGTGGAACAGTTAATGCGCATTCGGATTGGAAATCTCTCTCTGCCGGTCGATTTGCCGGTCGGATCGTATTTTTCCATTTTACACAATGATGTTGAAAAAATGTTGAATTTCTCTGATTTTGAAGCTGTTTGTGCGCTTTCCAAAGCGGAATATTCGTCATATTGGATAAAGTAGCATGATTATCTTTGGGCAATTCTCTGCTTGACCAAACGGCAAAAATCTGGTAGAATTATAGTAGTCTTATGTAGACTGAAAGCAATCGTTTCATTATGTATGCGGTCAGGCGCATACTTGCATACAGCCGTAAGCCAACGGCTCATGTGCATGGATAAATTTTGAATTACTTTAGGAGGACAGGAGCATGGCAAGCTTATCTCTGCGGGGCATCTACAAGAAATACCCCGGTGGCGTGGTTGCGGTTTCCGATGTCAATCTGGAAATCCGTGACAAGGAATTTATCGTTTTGGTTGGACCTTCCGGTTGCGGAAAGTCGACCACTCTCCGTATGATCGCCGGTCTGGAGGAAATCTCCGAAGGCGAACTGTATATCGGCGACCGTCTGGTCAATGATATCGCTCCGAAGGATCGTGATATCGCAATGGTGTTCCAGAACTATGCTCTGTATCCCCATATGACGGTATTCGATAACATGGCATTCGGTCTGAAGCTGCGTAAGGTGCCGAAGGACGAGATCGCTCGCAAGGTCGAGGAGGCTGCTCGTATTCTGGATCTCACCCCGCTGCTTAACAGAAAGCCGAAGGCAATGTCCGGTGGTCAGCGTCAGCGTGTGGCTCTCGGTCGTGCAATCGTGCGTAATCCGCAAGTATTCTTGCTCGACGAGCCGCTGTCGAACCTCGACGCAAAGCTCCGTGCACAGATGAGAACCGAGATTTCTTTGCTGCACAAGCGTCTGGGTACTACCTTCATCTACGTTACCCACGACCAGACCGAGGCTATGACCATGGGCGACCGTATCGTGGTTATGAAGGGCGGCTATATCCAACAAATCGATACGCCGCAGAACCTCTACGAGACTCCGTGCAACAAGTTCGTAGCCGGATTCTTGGGCTCTCCGCAGATGAACTTCATTGATGCAACCCTGACCTATCGTGATGGTCAGTATGTCGTTGTCTTTGGTTCGGAAGATACCAAGTCCACCAGAGGCGTCAAGTTTGAGGTCGTCCTGCCGCAGAGCAAGGTTACTGATGATCTTGAGCATTATATTGACAAGGAAGTCATTATGGGCATCCGTCCGGAAAATGTTCATGATGAGCCGCATTACCTCGCAACCGCAAAAACCGGTATCGTCACCTGCGATGTTGAGATCACCGAGCTGATGGGTGCAGAAACCTATCTCTACCTCGATTGCCAGGGCATCAAGCTGACTGCTCGTGTTTCTCCGAAGTCTACTGCTCGTCCGCAAGATGAGATTCAGGTGGTATTCGATCCCGAGAAGATTCACCTCTTCGACAAGGAAACCGAGAAGACCATCATCAACTGATCCCGCTTGTTATCAGGAACTGCCCAATTTGCGGGCGGTTCCTGTTTTTTGTCTACAGCCTTGCATTCTGAGCAGTTTTGTGTTATAATAGTACGTACTCAATCACTGCCCGAAGAGGCAGTGATTGGCTGAAAATCCTGTTTTACAGGCTTTTCAGCGGTACAAATCAAAGATTTGTGCCGTACTCCCTGATGAAAGTCTGCCTTTGCCGCCCGTTAGCGGCGGCAACGTGCAAGGATTTTTGTCTTAAACGCCAAAAATTCTTGCATTCAACAACTGAATAAGCATTCCAAAGCAAAGCTTTTACGTGCTTTTTCAGTTGTTGAGCAGACACTATAATAAGCCTATCATATCTGAACCATTTGCATTGGAAAGGACTGTGTCACATGTCAAATCGAAACGCTGCCGATCATGCCGATCACAAGCAGCAGAAATCCTTTGAAATACCGCGCCCCGCATTCCCAAAGCGTGCCGTCATTACGGGTGGCATGCCCTATGGCAACAAGGAACTGCACTTTGGTCATGTCGGCGGTATGCTGGTATTCGCCGATACCTATGCTCGATTCCTGCGTGACCGCATCGGCAAAGAAAATGTCATCTTTGTTACCGGTACGGACTGCTACGGATCTCCGATTGCGGAAGGATGGCGACAAAAGGTTGCAAATGGTTTGTTTGAAGGCTCGCTCGAAGACTTTGTCCGCCGAAATCATGAAAAACAGGCGCATACTCTTGCCGCCTATGCCATCGAACCGAATCTCTTCGGTGCATCAGGGTTAGATCATACCAAAGAGGTGCATGCGGAATATACCCTCGCATTTATCAATTCCCTCTACGAAAAAGGACAGCTTCACCAAATTACAACCATGCAGTTTTTCGATGAGCAGGCAGGTGTGTTTCTGAACGGCCGTCAAGTTGTCGGAAAATGCCCTGTCGAAGGCTGTACCTCCGAGAAAGGTTATGCCGATGAATGCGACCTCGGACATCAGTATATGCCCGAAAACCTCATCAATCCCGTCAGCACACTCACCGGTAAAACACCGACCATGCGGCCGGTCACAAACTGGTATTTCAACCTGCGGGATTATGAGAATCTGCTGAAGGAATGGGTCGAACAGCTGCGGAAACGCAAGGATGTGCGACCGGTTGTCATCAAGACGATTTCGGAATTTCTCAAGCCGCCGGTCATCTATATCAAGCGGGAATTTGAGGAAACCTATCAAATGCTCAAAGCCGAAATGCCCGCACACACCTACTACGAGGAAAAGAAAAAGCCCTCGTTTACCATCGAGTTCCGGACACTGACCGACTGTGATACGGCTTGCCATATCCTCACGAAACACAATATCCGCTACCGTACCGGCAAGACACTCGTACCGTTCCGTTTGACCGGCAATATCGAATGGGGCGTGCCTGCACCCGTTTTGGAAGGCGCAGAGGGCTTGACGGTATGGGTATGGCCGGAGTCCCTCTGGGCACCGATTTCGTTCACACAGGCGTATCTGGAGCGTATCGGACACAGCCGTGACGAATGGAAGGATTACTGGTGCAGCAAGGAGTCCACGGTCTATCAGTTCATCGGGCAAGACAACATCTATTTCTATGGTGTTGCAGAGCCTGCTATGTGGATGGCACAGCAGTCGGCTGCGGAAAAATCCGCCAATCCGCCGGAGGGTGATTTGCAGCTGCCGGTGATCGTTGCCAACCACCATATCCTCTTTCTCGATAAAAAAGCCTCGAGTTCCGGTGCCGTAAAGCCGCCGATGGCAGATGACCTACTCAATTTCTACACACCCGAACAGCTGCGTATGCACTGGCTCGGACTGGGACTCGGTCAGCGTTCGGTCAGCTTTATGCCGAAACCGTTCAATCCCGATGCCAAGCCGGAAGACACCGATCCGGTTGTCAAGGACGGTCTACTCCTCTCGAATGTCTACAACCGCATCATTCGCACAGTATTCTATGCGACACAGCGTGAGTTTGACGGTATTCTACCCGACTTGCAGCCCGAGCAGAAATTCCTCGCCGATGCCAAAAAGGCAATCCTCGACTATGAGCGGCATATGTACGCATTTGCATTCCATCAGTGTACCTATGTGCTCGATGGCTATATCCGCAACGCCAGCAAGTATATGGCAAAAGCCATCCGCAAGGAGGGTCAGCCGAAGGAAGAGCTGGCACAGATTCTCGCAAACCTGTTCTATATGATCCGTGTTGCTGCCGTGCTGCTGCACCCGATGGCACCGATTGGTACGGAAAAGCTGCGGGAATATTTACAGGTAGACGATCGTATCTGGTCTTGGGATACGATCTTTGAGCCGCTCACCTACTTTGTCGGCAGCCATCACAAGCTGAAGTTCCTGCCACCTCGTACGGATTTCTTCACCCGTCACGAGAGCCAATTTGCAGCGGCAGAGGACGATCTCGACTGAAACAACGATATGCCAAAGGAATCCTAAAATTACTTTGGCATATCATCCGCTTGTATCATTCGCAAAAAAAGGTTCCACGGAAAAAATCCATGGAACCACTGGTACGCCTGATGCGATTCGAACGCACGACCTTCAGAGTCGGAGTCTGACACTCTATCCAGCTGAGCTACAGGCGCATAGCATTGATGCACTTTCTATATTATACCAGATTTTTCCGAAATATGCAAGCCCTATTTCAAAAAAATGTGTTATGACTTGGATTTGTCGTTTCACGAAAGAAAGGAATCCATCAGATGCGTGTTTCTGAACAACATGATGCGGTTTATGTCGTGGTAACCTCAACCGGTACTCACGTTGCACGTGCCATTCGGAAGCTGACGAAGATGCCCTATTCACATGCGTCGTTGGCACCGGATGCGTCCTTGCAAATCCTCTACAGCTTTTGCAGAACCTACCGTGCATTCCCGTTACCGGCAAACTTCAATGAAGAGCGAATTGGTCAAGGCCTGTTCGGACAATTTCCAAATATTCCCTGCGAAATCTACGAAATACCCGTCACAACGGAACAATATCAACAATTTCAACACAATCTTACAACCTTCTATCAACGCCGCCGCCGCTATTCGTACAGCCTGCTCAATCTGCTTTGGGTACGGTTGCAAATTGTCCGTGAGCTGCATTATCGCTTTGTCTGCTCGCAATTCGTTGCCTATATGCTCGATGCCTGCGGTGTGCCGCTCGACAAACCGGCAAGCCTTTATTCCCCTGATGATCTGCGTCATATCCCAAATGCAAAGCTCATCTACCGTGGGGAACTGAACCAATATTATCAGGAGCATAATTTTGCAAGGCTGCTTTCGGTTGGTTATTCGGTCAGCTGAACCGCATACGCTTGCAACCATTCATATATTTTCCACACGCAAGTTAGAAAACAAGGCGGCATTGTGGAAAGATTCTGCTCCCATGGCGGCAGTTCCAGCTGATATTCCCATTCACCGCCGCCTGCGGTAATGATTTTGGTTTGTGATGCTGCGGTTTCCGATACCTGTGCCAAAACCTGCGTATCGCCATAGAGTGTGCTGCGTGTTTGGTATGCCGCATACCATATCCCATACAGCAGTCCCCATACCGCCAAATAACACAAAGCCACATAGCATGTGGCTTTTTTTATTGTCTTATGCCGCTTTTTCATGGATTCCTCCTGCTATGACTGTGTTGTATTTGCCAAATTGCGAATGGTTTCTACAAGGCTCTTGCCGAACAATTCCCCGGCATAGCGAGCCTCCTCCATGGTATTGCCCTGAGAGCCGACCTCGATCAACAGACTGCCCGTTGTCAGATGTTGATTGTACTTGCGGTAATCGAATAGAATCGGACGGGTAAAACCAGGATAGAGCGTTTCTGCGGTCTGCTGCAACTGACATGCCAGATGAAAATTCTGTCGGAAATTGGGCATCCCCATCGTACCGTCATCACAACCGGAGATAATCATGATCTGTGCAGACTGCTTGCCATTGACCGTTACAACAGGTGCAATGATATCATTTTGCTGTGAAATGGCATCTCGGTGAATATCCAAAGCAATACAAATGCTCGGATAGGCTTCAAGAATCGCCTGCACGGTCTTTTCACTGCGAGAATAACTGCCACTCCAGACCGGATAATCATGTATTTCCTGCGCATGAATGACGCCGATACCCGCCTTTTCCAATTCTGCGGCAATTGCATCGCCAACCATCACCATATTTTTGTCCGGCTCTGAGGTCCGAAAGCTGAACTCGGCACTGTACGTTCCTCGCTCCGTCTCGACATAGCTTTCGGTAGTATGTGTATGATACAGCAGTACCATTGGTGTACCGTCCAGTTTGAGCGGCAAGGCTGGAAGCTGTTCGCTCTCGTTTTTCAACTCACTGTTCGGTATCGATGTGGAATTCCGAACCTGTCCGCCCTTCGCAAGCGAAAAGAACAGCGAACCGCTCTGTTTCCCGAATTGCTTTGCGATGATTTCGCCGGATTTCGTTTCGCCCATTTTGGGATAAGGGTTGGCATTCCACATCGCTTTTGAGCCGTCGGATTCCCATGAAATGACCTTGCTCGGCGTCACGGATTCCTCTGAAAATTGTAATTCGGTATCGCCAATCCCATCTGCCCATGGTATGATATCAAAATGTTCTGTCTGTGCGGGCTGTGTTTCCACAGTAAATTCGGAATCTGTTGAAAACCCGATTTCAACCGATTGCAAATAGGGTATACCATACCATGCCAACATAACAATGCCTGCCACAGCAGAGAAAATCCCCAATCTACGCAATCCATGCTTTCGCCGCATCGTTCTCCCTCCCAATATGCCCGTTTTGCTTTACGATATGCAACAGCCGAAAAAAATATGTGATGTTGGACAATCCGCTTTGCATATGCTTCGGTAATATATGATTGGGGGAGATAGGTATGAAACAGAATCAGCCCTCGTTTCGGCGATTTTTACGGCTATTGATCATCGATGGCATTTGTATTCTTCTTCTGCGTCTGCTGATGGGCATTATGGGATGCAGCATACCGGAAGCACCCAATCAAGCTGCCAATGCCGATGTGAAAGCATCACAATCCGTTGTATTGCCAATTGTGATGTACCACAGTATTCGCACAGGCCCGGAATCGGACTATGCCATCACGCCGGAAACACTGGAATCGGATTTGCAATACCTCAAAGCACATGGCTACCAAAGCGTATCGCCCGAAGAGATCATAGCCTATGTGCAAACCAATGCTGCACTGCCCGAACATCCGATTCTGCTGACATTTGACGATGGCTTCTACAACAATCTATCCTATGCCTTGCCGCTCCTCGAACGATATGATATGTGTGCAACCATCAATGTTGTCGGTACATTTACGCAGTACAATGCCGTGCAGGACAGTCATATTCCGGCATATTCTTATCTAACTGTTGACGATCTGTCCGAATTGCTTGCCAGCCGCCGCATTACGCTTGGCAATCACACAAATGCCATGCACCATCAATCCCCACGCCAAGGCTGCCGCATTTTGCCGGAGGAAACAGAATCTCTCTATCACGATCGCCTCTATGCCGATTTATCCTATCTGCAAGCATTCTTAACACAACAATTGCATATCACACCCATCGTATTCGCCTATCCGTATGGCTTTGACTGTCAGGAAAGCATTCCTGTGCTGAAGGAGCTGGGCTTTCTCATGACCTTGACCTGCTATGAGTATTGCAATATCATAACATCCGACTCCGATTCGCTCTATGGCTTGGGACGCTATAACCGTGCCGGCAATCAATCGAGTGCGGCATTCTTTGCGAAAATATTGCAGGATATAGAAAATAGCCGTATCCAAACGGATACGGCTATTGATATGGAATTATCGGTCTAACAGCTTCTTTTTCTGTGCTTCAAATTCCTCTTGTGTGATGATACCTTCATCAGCGAGCTTCTTCAGCTTGAGAATCTCATCTGCCACGGAAACGACGCTCTTTTCGCCGGTTTCACTGCTGTCGGAAGTACCGCCCACTTTCACGACCTTGGGTGTTTCCACAGGTTCCGGATCTTCCGGTACCGGAATGGAATAGATACCCTTCTTGCGATTTTCATGAATCAGAATCAGCATTTCATTGTGCTTGCGGTCATAGAAGTAGAACATGACAATGCAGGCAATGCCGCATACCAACAGGAACAGACCAACATTCAGCCCCGGTGGTGTGTAGGACATTTTGACCGTATGCTCACCGGCACTCAGCTCCACGCCGATCATCGCTTGGAACAGCTCTCGATGCTCAACCTTCTGACCATCAACCCAGACCGTCCAGCCCGGCTCATACGGAATCGAGGTCATCATGATCTGACCTTCCTTTGCCGTAATCTTGCCCTCCAGTGTTCTGCCGCTGTAAGAGGTCAATTCCCACTGCTGATCTTTCAGCGTATTGATATCCTGTTGGAACAGCGTTTCATCGAAATGATAGAAGAAGAAGTTTTTGACGATCGCATACTTTTCTTTGCTGTTATTGGCATCGGAAAGCAGCGTCATACGAAGCTGGAGCTGCTGACCCTTCTCAAAACGGCCAACATAAAGAATATGGTACTGATCCGTTTCAAAGTAAGAACCGAGGGACTTCGCATCGCTGCCGTCTACGTTCTTGCAGGTCGGCTCATCCAGATTCCACTGATCCGCCAGCCACAGGTTGACACGGCTCTCATTTTCAGTCTTGAAGAAGAGATAGATCGGATCGGAGGAAGTTGCCTCAAAGAAAATGTCAACCGTTGCATCGAGATTTGCTTGATTGGCTCGATCGATGACATGATAGTTGGTCTGATTGCCGTAGGGATCTGCCTTGACATTATTCAAACGCAGCTCCTGCGTTAAGGGAATCGGATAATAGTACTCCGACCAATCCTCAAAACCGCCGCCCTCAGTGAAGGTGGTATTACCGGTAATCGTACTCATCAGCAAATTCTGACTGTTGAACGGGTTGTCGTTGCCGAATGCGTTGATACGAAGGATATCGTCATCGACCATATAGCCCATCGACAACGCATTGGGATTCTCATAGACACCGACATTGATCTCTGTCTCGCTCTGTGAATAGCAGGTATCCGAGAACTTGAGATTATATGCCACCACCGAATCTACACCATCGACACCATTCTTCTGAAGATTGGTATGATTGTCGCCCTTATCCAATACATACTTAATGCCAAGCAAGCTGTCGGCAAGCGGCGTATTACCGTCATAGCGAGAGTAATAGCTGCGGCAGGAATAGCCCATCGCCTCAATGAATTTCAACGTTTTGGTGTTCATCACGGAACTGGAATGCGTCAAACCACGCAGACCAAAACCGGCATTGTCATTGACCGTACGGACATAGGTTTTTTCGCAGCGATAGAGACTCGGATCTTCCTCATAGAGGCGGTCAACCAATTCACGTCCGCTTTGTACATACATACGGTAGGACTTTCTGGTCGAGTACACAACATCCGTGTGAATATCCTTGAATTCACAGACGGCATTGTAGGTTTCCTCGCCGCAGACACATGCCAGCAATCCGATCATCAGCCAAGTGGCAGTTTTTTTCGAGACATTTTTCTTGCTCATCGCATAGATAAACAGCAGATAAATGCCTGCAAAGATAATCGTCAGCCAAATCGAACCGAAGGTATCGAGATAGACAACGCCCTTCTTGTTGACATAGTCCTTTGAGTCGATCAGCAGCATCAGAACCAAAATCGCACCAAAGGTGATCGGTAAGGCGATTTTTTTGATATTCGTCATATAGCGGAAGGTCATTGCCGCCATACACAGAACCACGAACGAGAGAATGAACGAATAGCGGTACGGCAGCCAGTTCGGCATCTGTCCGCCATGCCAGAGCATATCAATCGGACGAATATACATGCTCAGGCACATCACAGCCAGCAGGAACGAATAACCGATTTTCTTGCGGAGCGGAATGCGATTGTTGCAATAAAACAGCGGCAGGAATACCAAAGCTAGTACGCCGCAGTAAACCTCAGGCTCACCCATCACATCAACCGTGTCGTACTGGTTGACGCAGAACTGTGCGAGAAATTCGAGCGGTTCAAACTGCGTTTTGAAGGTGTAATCGGGTGTTGTGAAGTCAAACTTACCGAGTGACAGCGCATTGTACACCGGAAGAATCATGAAAGCTGCACAGCAGAGCGCAACGCCCGTTGCCAATGCCATTCTGCCAATGGTTTTGGCAATAGAGGAAGCCGTATACTTCATCTTGTCCGAGCCAAAGCAGATATAGTAAAGGAAATAGAACGCCGTAAAGATACAGCACATGTAGCCAATGTAGAAGTTGGCAAACATCATGATGGCAAGTGGGATGATATAATTGATCTTTCTGCCATCATCGACCAGATACTCCACGCCCAGACAAATCAACGGCAGGAATACCAAGCCGTCCAGCCACATCGGGTCAATGGTCTGAATAATGCCATACGCACACATGCCGAACATGATGCCGAACATCACAGCCGGCAGGGGCTTGAGGCCCTTGGATTTCTGCAAGTAGTAGCAGAAGGTCAGCGATGCCGCACCCAGCTTGCAGAGAATCATGATCAGCAGACTGCCCAACAGCATGGTGCGTGGCAGCAGCATGACAATCAGCGTAAAGGGACTCGCCAGATAATATCCGATGACACCCATATAACCGCCGGAAAGATTGCGTGACCAGTTATACAGAGCACTGCCATCTCCGTGAAACGCATCATAAAGTGCCTCGAAATAGTAGACATACTGTCCGTTCAAGTCCAGACACAAAACAGAACGTTCGCCAAACGGATAGATACCGAAAATCGCATATGCGATGTAGATTAGCACAACCGGTATGAAAAACGCCAAAAAGTAAGACCAGTTGCGCCCACACCATGCCTGTACGGCCGCAAAGCCCTTCGGCTGAATCGGATCCGTCGCCGGTGCGGCTTTAGATTTGGTTGTTGCCATGGGGTTACCTCCTTTGTTCTTTTCTGCGGGCTTGGCATATAATCCCACAGATTGCAGACGTCTTTATTATACATGATTTTCAGTATGAAAACAAGTCTTTTTTTCATTTTTTGCATCTTTTTATAAATGACAACGCTGCATATGCCTGATATGGATATCATCAGAAATCAAATTCAGTCACCCCATACAATTTTAATATATCATCTTTGTGCACAATTACCTATGCTGTGTCAAAGTCAGAAAAGCTGTGGAGAGAAATACCGAAATTTCAACACCGATTTTGTTACAAATCCCGTTTCTTTCATAACGACTTGCGTTTTTTCTATAAATGTGGTATACTATATAATGTATCGGCTTGCATAAAAGGATTGAAACCATCAACAAGATGTCCAAAACATTGGACAGGTTTTTTCTCGCAAAATTGTATTTTTTATGCAAGGTAGTTGATTTATATATTTATTGAAAGAAAAGGAAGTGGGGAAACGCATGAATTCTTTTGCGGAAGTATTTGAAGCGGTCAAGCAATACTGCATGGATGAGCTCAATCTCAGTGAAGTTGCTAAAAAGATCTGGCTCGATCACATCAAACCGGTTTCGCTCAACGGCAATGATGCAATATTCTACTGTAACTCCGAGTTTCAGAAATCCTTGATTGAAACGAAATACAAGGACTTGATAACGACTGCTTTCGAGCAGGTCATCGGTTTTCCGGTCAACATCCGCCTGATCGTAGCGGAATCCGAGGAAGAAATGACAGAACAGTACGAGCCAACCATACAGCCGGACATACAGGATGATGAAAGCACCGATAAAAAAGCGGAAGCACTCGATACCTTTGAAACATTCATCGTCGGTCGCTCCAACGAATTTGCCTATGCAGCTTGCACGAGTGTAGCAAAGGGCAACAGCCCCTATAACCCGCTGTTTATCTATGGACCATCGGGTTTGGGCAAGACACATCTGCTCAATGCCATCATGCACGCCATGCATGAATCCGATCCCAGCCTCAAAATTATCTATGTCAATGGTGAAACCTTTGCCAACGAGCTGATCGAAGCCATTCATCAGAAGAAGGATACCTCCAAGTTTCACGAGAAATACCGTGGTGCTGACGTTCTTCTCGTTGATGACGTCCAGTTCATCAGCGGTAGAGAATCGACGCAGGAGGAGTTTTTCCATACCTTCAATAATCTGCACAGTGACGGAAAACAGATTGTGCTGACCTCTGACCGTCCGCCGAAGGATATTAAAATTCTCGACGACCGTATCCGTACCCGTTTTGAGTCCGGATTGATCGCCGATGTTTCCGCACCCGATGTCGAAACCCGGATTGCCATCATCCGCCGTAAAGCTGAAATGCTCGATCTGTACATTCCGGATGATGTGGTGGAATTCATTGCAAACCGCTTGAAGTGCAACATTCGTCAGCTGGAAGGTGCTGTCAAAAAGCTCAATGCACTCAAACAGCTGGCAGGTTCTCCCCCTTCGATTTCCATCGTCCAGAGCGTCATTCGAGATATTTTGACCGATGATCAGCCCATTCCGGTAACAGTCGAGAAAATTATGGCAGAGGTTTCTGCACTCTACGGGATTTCCGTGGAAGATATGCGGTCATCAAAGCGTTCTTCTCAAATTTCCAATGCCCGCAAGGTTGCCATTTATTTGGTACGTGAGATTACACAGCTTCCACTGACCTCGATCGGTGAGGAATTCGGCAATCGTGACCACTCGACCATTGTTTATTCCGTCAAGACGGTTTCTCAAATGATTGCAAAGGATCCGGATTTGAGAGATGCTGTGCAATCGATCATGAAAACCATACGAGATGGTGTCGGAAAATAATCCACATGAAATTCCACATCGGGTTTTTGTGCTTGCATTTCTTCTGCATGCTTGTACCAATATCATAAAAATTCGGAATATCCGAGGTTTTGTTTTGATACTGCTCACAAATGCTTCCCGCAATACGTCCAAAAATCATGTTTGACAAAAATTCGACGTATCAACTCACAGGAAATTTTGACAGGATTCTCCGTACAGAAAAACGAGGTTTCTACGTCTGTTTTCAACACCTGTTGAAAACTAAGTTGAAATCTTGAGACGTATTTTCAGGAAATTTCCCTTCTTTCCATTTGTTTTTCGCATTTGGAATCCTCCGGATGTGGAAAACTGCAAAATATACTCCAAGTATTCACAGTTTCAACCGTTTTTTCAACATTCTTTACCCACATTTCCACTTTCTTCACACCAATCATCCCTGTAAAAAACAGCTTCAACTTCTCCCCAATGTTTCCCAAATGCTTCGTTGAAAAAATCCGGCTGATTTTTCATTGGATTTTTTCCGCATCTGCGAATTTCTGCGGATATGTCTGACATGTCGTCAACATTTCCACAGCCCCTACTACTACTACTATTTTTCTTTCTTCTTTACTATTCTCCCGTTGCGTAAAACTGCGAAACGCTTTGGCTTTTGCATACGCAATCAATTTTTGAAAGGATCTGTATCTTATGAAATTTACTTGCCAAAAGAATGACATTTACGGTGTACTGCCGAATGTCGGCAAAGCAACCAGTACGAAAACTCCAATGGAAGTTCTAGCAGCCATTCACCTTCATGCAACAGAACAGCAGCTTGTGCTAACAGGCAATGATCTTGAACTGGGTATCCGGACACAAATTCCTGCGATAGTTGAGGAAGAAGGTTCACTACTGGTAGACAGCCGTCTGTTTTCGGAAATTGTCCGCAGAATGCCCGATGGTATCATCACGTTCTACACCGATGACAGCCGAAAAATTACCATCAACGGTGGTGATACCTCTTGTCAGCTTGCAGGGATGTCTGCGGATGAATATCCGGATCTGCCCGATATCGAGCAACAGCAGGGTGCGGTCATTCCGCAGAATCTGCTGAAAAATATGATTGAGCAGACCATTTATGCGGTTTCGATTGATGAAACCAAACCGATTTTCACCGGCGAGCTGATCGAGATGGATGGCGAATCGCTGAATATTGTAGCACTCGACAACTACCGTATGGCACTGCGTACCGAGCCGTTGCCCAATCAAGAGCCGGTCAAGTTTGTCGTACCGGCAAAGGCATTGCGGGAAATACAGCATTTGCTGGAAAATGATGATGACAATCAATTACCCTGCATTATTCGTCTTGACCAGCATCATGCGATTTTTGAAATCAAAAACTATTTGGTCTATACCCGTTTGCTTGCGGGTGAATTTATCAACTACCGTCGCAGCATCCCCACAACCTACAAAACAGAGGTCTGCCTCAACTGTAGAGAGTTGATTGACAGCTTGGAACGCTGCGGATTATTGATCAGCGAAAAGAATAAAACGCCTGTGAAGTTCCTCATTGAAGCGGATCGCATCAAAATTAGCTGCGAAAATGTGATTGGCTGTGTAGACGATCAGATTGCTGGCGATATTTCCGGTGAAAAAATGATGATTGGCTTCAATAATCGCTATCTGCTTGATGCTGTGCGTGCGATTCAGGGAGATCGTGTGCGGATGCTGCTGACAGCCGGTGACCGTGCGGTCAAACTTATGGAAGCAGAGGGCGAAAGCAGTATTGCTATCGTCATGCCGGTACAGGTTCGCTGACCATAGGAGAATTGGGATGGAAAAGAATATGGAATCCATAACCGTTGAAATTCGCACGCCCTTTATCAAGCTGGAACAGCTGATGAAGCTGACCAATTTGGTCGATAGCGGCGGACTTGCGAAAGCCATTATTCAAGATGGCTTGGTCAAGGTCAATGGCGAGGTCTGTACGATGCGAGGGAAAAAAATCCGCAATGGCGATGTCGTAACCGTCGAAAACTACGAAGTTACGGTCATTGCACCGGTTGAGGAAACAAGCTAAATGCGCATTCTGTCGCTGGAAGCCGATGGATACAAAAATCTCGAGCAGGTCGTCATGCAGCCGCATCCTTCCTTGAACCTCATTCTCGGAAACAATGCACAGGGAAAAACCAATCTGCTGGAAGCTATCTGGACTTGTACAGGCTGTAAAAGCTTTCGTGGTTCTAAAGAACGAGATTGGATTCATGTCAAAAAGCCTGCCATGCACATCAAGCTCCAATTCGAGGATAGCAAGCGTAAGCAGGAAATTCAGTACCATATGCAGCGTGCAGATGGCAGGCAGAAGAAAATTTTGCTCAATCAGGTGTCGTTGCAAGGCGGCAGTCGATTGTTTGCGCAATTTCAGTGTGTGGTGTTTTCGCCGGATGATCGGGAAATTGTACGGGGAGGGCCGGAAAAACGACGTGCCTTCATGGATTTATGTGGTTCGCAGCTCAATCCTGCCATGCTCGCCTGTATCAAACGATTTGATCAGCTGACTGCACAGCGCAATGCGATGCTGAAACAGATTGCGCTGGGTCGTGCGGCAAAATCGGATTTGAGCGTCTGGGATATCCAATTGGCACAGTATGGAGCGATGTTGACCTGTATGCGGTACAGCTATATCCAACAATTGGCACAGCAATGTGCAGCACTTTATTCGGAAGTCACACGCCAAAGCGAACAGCTGGAAATTCGATATCATTCCAATTTATTTTCCAATACGGAAATTCCGTCACGCCCGACTGCAGAAATGCAGCAATCGTATCTCGAGCAGCTGACAGCGGCGGTTGATGATGATATTCGGCAGGGTTTTTCGACAAAAGGTGCCGGACGGGATGATTTTTTCTGTAAAATCAATGGCATGACTGTGCGGGATTTTGGATCGCAGGGTCAGCAGAAAACTACAGCTTTGGTGCTGAAGCTGGCACAGGCATCGGTGTTTTACGCACAGCGTGAAGAAACGCCGATTATTTTGCTTGATGATGTGATGGGAGAGCTGGATGCCGATCGGCAGAGGCTGGTTTACCATATCATTCGGGATATGCAGGTATTTTTGACGGCATGCCATGCCGAATCAGTCGGACGGGAAACCCGTTCCGATGCCGATTGTTCGGTATTTTCCATGCAGCAGGGTGTATTGCATCCGATGCCACAGTAAGGAGTACGGTTATGTATCTGCATTTGGGAGATCGGGTTTCGATTCATAAAAGCACGATTGTCGGAATTTTTGATCTCGAAAATACGACCATTGGTTCGGACACCCGTGCGTATTTGAATCGCTTGGAACAGGACGGTCATGTGATCAATGTTTCCTCGGAAATGCCGAAAAGCTTTATCGTCTGCATGAAGCAGGAAACGGAATTTGCTTATATTTCGTCGATTTCGGTTTCTACACTGAAAAAACGTGCGATGGTTTGATTCAGAGAGAAAGGAGAATGACAATCGGTTTGCGATTGTCGTATGGCTATGCAGCAAGAAGAAAATGTAAACTTGACTCCGGTCACGGAGCAGTATGATGAAAGCCAAATCCAAGTGCTGGAAGGTCTGGAGGCTGTTCGGAAGCGTCCGGGTATGTATATCGGCACGACCGGTTCCGGTGGTCTGCACCATCTGGTCTATGAGATTGTTGATAATTCGATTGACGAGGCGTTAGCAGGCTATTGCACGCATATTATCGTGGAAATTTTGCCCGGTGATATCATTCGTGTCACCGATAACGGCCGCGGTATTCCGGTCGGTATCCATCCAAAGGAGGGAATTTCCGCTGCTACGGTTGTGTATACCGTACTCCATGCAGGCGGTAAGTTCGGCGGCGGTGGCTATAAAGTTGCCGGTGGTCTGCATGGTGTGGGTGCATCGGTTGTCAATGCGTTGTCGGAATGGCTCGAGCTGACTGTCTGGGACGGCGAACACACCTACTTCCAACGTTTTGAGCGGGGATATTATGACGAACAGCTGAAATGTATCGGCGATACCGATCACCATGGTACGTCCGTTACCTTTAAACCGGATGCGGAAATCTTTGAAGAAACGACGGTTTTTGATTACTCGATACTGGAAAAGCGGATGCGGGAACAGGCATTCTTGAATGCCGGTCTGACCATCGAGCTGAGCGATACCAGAGATCCGGAAGATGTTCAGCATGAAGTTATGTGCTATGAGGGCGGTATTCGGCAGTTTATCGAGCACCTGCACAAGGTCAGAGGATTAGAGCCGCTGTCGGAGCAGGTCATTTATTTCTCCGGTGTGAAGGGTGACAATGCTGTCGAAATCGCCATGCAGTATAATGACAGCTATAACGAGCTGATCATGTCGTTTGCCAACAATGTGCATACGATTGACGGCGGTATGCACGAGGTTGGTTTCCGCAATGCGTTGACCAAAACCATCAATGAATACGGAAAAAAATTCGGTTTGCTGAAAGATGATAACAAGCTGATGGGCGAAGACGTGCGTGAAGGTTTGACGGCGATTATTTCAGTCAAGCTGACAGACTGTCAGTTTGAGAGCCAGACAAAGGTCAAGCTCGGTAATCCCGAAATCAAGCCGTTTGTTGAGCAGATCGTTATGGAAAAGCTGATGGATTTTCTGCAAGAAAATCCAACAATTGCTGCTGCCATTTTCGAGAAAAGCCAGCAAGCACAAAAAGCTCGTGAGGCTGCCAAAAAAGCTCGTGAAACTGCAAGACGCAAGTCTGCGATGGAATCGGCATCGCTGCCGGGCAAATTGGCAGACTGCTCCGAACGGGATACCCAGTATACCGAAATCTATATCGTTGAGGGTGATTCCGCAGGCGGCTCTGCGAAAGAAGGCAGAGATCGCCGCTATCAAGCAATTTTACCGCTTTGGGGCAAGATGCTGAATGTCGAAAAAGCACGCCTTGACAAGGTTTACGGCAATGAAAAACTGCAGCCAGTTGTCACCGCATTGGGTACATCGGTTGGTCCTGATTTCGATCTCACCAAATTGCGCTACGGCAAAGTTATCATTATGGCTGATGCCGATGTGGACGGCTGCCATATTCGCACGCTGCTGCTGACATTTTTCTTCCGTTTCATGCGTCCGCTGATTGAAAACGGCAATGTCTATATCGCACAGCCGCCGCTCTTCCGTGTAACCAAAGGCAAAAAACATCTTTATGCGTTCAGCGATGAGGAGCGTGACCGTCAGATTGCAGAATTGTCTGCCAATGGCGGAAAAGTCGAGGTACAGCGCTACAAGGGTCTCGGTGAGATGGATCCGGAGCAGCTTTGGGAAACTACGATGAATCCCGAAACCCGTACGATGATCCAGGTGCAGATGAAGGATGCGCTGCGTGCCGATGAGATTTTCTCAATTTTGATGGGTGACAATGTCCAGCCCAGACGAGAATTTATCGAGAAAAATGCAAAATATGTCAGCAATTTGGATATTTGATAGGTATTGCTATGGACAATAAGGAAAAGCTGTTCACACTGGAATGTCAGCTTAATGATCAGGACTACGAGAATGTATTTCAAATCTATCTCGAAACCGAACACAAATCTGATAAAAAAACAGCATGGATCACCGGTATTCTTGCAATGATCTTTTTTGTTGCCATAACTATTTGGCAATTAAATTTTATTTATTTAGTCTATGCAGCGGTTGCATTTCTGATTTCCTATATGGGTAATGCAAAGCCGAATCGGCATTTTATTGCAACCAATCGTGCCTTGATGGGTACGCATCAGCAGCTGGATTTCTATCCATATACACTGGAATCCATCGAAATTTATGACGAGGAGGAAGCGGCTGCGGATAGCGAAACAACCGAATCGGAGGCAGAGGAAGCAGACGAACCGGCATTTTCCGTTGCGAAAACAAGCTCGTTGAAGGCTTATGAGAATGAGCAAGGATTCTTGTTTGCAGATAGAAAAATCTATAACTTTTTCTTCTATGTCCCAAAGCGTGACCGTACACCGGAAGAAATTGAGCAGCTGAAAACCTATGCCAAGGAACGTTGTTCGGGTGGATATCTGATTCTCGAGATGCAGTCCATTCTGACCAAATCCGAGCAGACCGAGGAAACCGAGAACTTTGCAGATACAAATGCCGCCAAAGGCTCGATTTACGATGAATTTTACAGCCTGAAAAATGTCAATGTTCGTGATGAACAAGGCCGCCGTGTGACTTCGTTTGAGACAGAGGATTTGGATGCTTCGGCAGAAAAAGGAGAAACGGATGAAAACACAGAACAATCCCATCAGACCGATTCCCCGTGAGAACTGCTTGCTGGAACGAGAATATCAGATACCGTTTTCCCATTACTTTACAACCATCCATGCGTTTCAGCGGCATTTTGTGTATCTGCGAAATACCGTATTTACGGTTATTTTCCTGATATTGGCTGTGCTGTATATCTACAAAAGTGTATCGGATTCCGATTCGCTGTCACGCATTTTGGCAATTCTCTTTTTGGCAATGCCGATGCTGATGTGGTATAATACGCTGAAATTTCGCCGTTCTCTGCTCAATGCGATTCGGGAGATGGATATGGAACATCAGCCGTTTCGGATGCAGTTGTATGATGCCGGCATTGTGCTGCAACAGCTGGAGCAGATCGAACAACCGCAGCCGAAACCGGATGCCGCAGCAGAGGACGCTTCGGAGGATGATACCGAACATACCGAACCCGATGCGGCAATAACGGAATCTGATTTACCCGAACCGAGTGAATTGCGGTTTGACAGTGGGATTCTGATTTGGGAATATGACGAATTTTTCATGATTGTACAGGAAAAACGGGTATTTTATCTGTTGCCGAAAGCAGCGTTTGATGATGCGGAATGTCAGCAAATGCGTACATTGTTCACAGAGCGTTTGCAAACACTGTTTGTGAATCGACAGAAACGAAACGCCAACCCCGAAACTTGATGTAAAGGACTTGATTGTTTGTACGATACCAGTAATTCGATTTTGATTCAACGTGACATCGAAAAGGAAATGCGCCAATCCTTCATGCAGTATTCGATGTCCGTGATTACCTCTCGTGCGCTGCCGGATGTGCGGGATGGCTTAAAGCCGGTACACCGCCGTATCCTGTACACTTTGCACGAGAAAAGCCTGACACCGGACAAGCCTTATCGTAAATGCGCCGATATTGTTGGTTCGGTGCTTGGTGAATACCATCCGCATGGTGACGCATCGGTATATGATGCGCTTGTTCGTTTGGCACAGAGCTTTTCTCTGCGCTATCCGCTGGTAGACGGTCACGGCAACTTTGGTTCCATCGACGGTGACCCGCCTGCCGCCTATCGTTATACCGAGGCGAAAATGTCTAAAATTTCCGTCAATATGCTGACGGATATCCAAAAGGAAACCGTTGACTTTGTTTCCAACTATGACGATCGTCTGAAAGAGCCGGTTGTACTGCCATCAAGATTTCCCTGCCTGCTGGTCAATGGTTCGGTGGGAATTGCGGTTGGCATGGCAACCAATGTTCCGCCGCATAATCTCGGCGAAATCATTGACGGCTTAAACTACCTGATTCAGAATCCTGATGCCACACTCGAAGAATTGATGACTTTCATCAAAGGTCCGGATTTCCCGACCGGCGGTATTATTATGGGTCGTGCGGGTATTCGTGCTGCCTATGCAACCGGTAAAGCAAAGATTACGCTGCGTTCCAAAACAGAAATCACTGAAATCAAGAATCGCCAGTGCATTTTGGTTACCGAAATTCCCTACATGGTCAATAAGGCAAAACTCATCGAGAGCATTGCCGATTTGGCGAAGGCAAAGCGTATCGACGGCATTCACGATATCCGTGATGAATCTGACCGTCAAGGTTTGCGAATCTGTATTGAGCTGAAAAAGGATGCCAATGCCAATCTGGTGCTCAATCAGTTGTTTCGTTATACCAAAATGCAGGATACGGTCGGCGTCAATATGCTGGTGTTGGTCAATGGCGTACCGAAAATTCTCACGCTGAAGGAAATTCTGGAGGAGTATCTCAAGTTTCAGATCGAGGTTATCGAGCGAGGCTGCCGGTTTGACCTGCGGAAAGCAAGAGAGCGTGCGCATATCTTACAGGGATTTTTGATAGCACTTGACTTTATTGATGAGACAATTGAGATTCTGCGTTCGTCCAAAACTATTCCCGAAGGCAAGCAGCGTTTGATGGAACGATTTGCCAAGGTGGATTTGTCCGGACTGATGGAGGACGAGGTGTATCACAAAGCAATGGGTGCTGCGGTCGATCCCTCTGAGATGGCATATCCGACAATTGGTCTTTCTGAGGCGCAAGCGGATGCAATTGTTGCCATGCGATTTGGTCAGTTGGTCGGTATGGAGCGGGACAAAATTTTTCAGGAAGTACTATCGCTCTGCGAGAAAATCAACGATTTACGGGATATTCTGACACATCGGGAACGAGTGCTCGGCATCATTCACGACGATCTTGAGAAGATCCGTGGGCAATATGGCGATGAACGTCGTACCGAAATTGAAAATGTCAGCGGTGAAATGGATATCGAGGATCTGATTCCGGTTGAGGACTGCGTTGTGACCTATACCAATTTCGGTTACATCAAGCGTGTGCCGATGGCGGTGTACAAGACACAAAAGCGTGGTGGTAAGGGTGTGACCGGCATGAAGCAGCGAGAGGAGGATTTTGCCTCCGAGCTATTCGTGGCCTCCAGTCATGACCATGTGCTGTTCTTTACGAATCGTGGCATCATGTTTGACCTGAAATGCTATGAAATTCCGATGGGCGGTAAAGATTCCAAGGGTACGAATATCGTCAATCTGCTGCCGCTTGCCGAAAATGAAAAGGTTGCAGCGATGATGAAAGTGAGCGAATTCAATGATGAGAGCTATATCATCATTGGCACGAAGAACGGAAAAATTAAGCGCACCAGTTTGCCGGCATATCGAAATGTACGCAAAAACGGCTTGATTGCAATTAAACTCGATGAGGGTGACGAGATTGCAGGCGTTCGCATGACCAATGGTCATGACCAGATTTTCGTAGCAACCAAAAATGGCATGGCAATTCGTATGGAGGAAACCTGTATTCGTCCGCAGGGCAGAAGTGCGCATGGTGTGCGTGCGATTAAGCTGCGTAAGGGCGATGAAGTGGTGTCGATGGCGAGAGTGCGTGAGGGCGCAACGCTGTTGACAGTTACCGATAAGGGTTATGGCAAGCGTTCAGAAATTGAAAGCTATCGCATTCAGAATCGTGGCGGTTATGGTCTTTGCAATTACAAGATTGACGAGGAACGTGGTTGTGTCTGCGGCATCAAGGTGGTAGACGAAGAGGAAGACCTGATGATGATTTCGAGCGATGGTATTATCATTCGTATTCGTATCAGCGATATTCGCATTTTCGGCAGAATCGCAAAGGGTGTGCGTCTGATGCGTGTATCGGAAAACGGACGTGTGGTTGCATTCAGCCGTGCGGAACATGATGAAACCGCTGAAATCGAAGAGGTCGAGCAGCTGTCCGCAGCAGAATTGGCAGAGCAGGAAAAAGCTGCACAGGAAGCGGAATCCGCAGAGGCTGCCATGCCGGAAGAAGCGGTAGAGCCGGAGGATGAAGTCGACGCAGCGGATGAGGAGGCATAATGTCATCGGAAGCGAAAGCATTATCGGATACTCTGCCAAATGAGGAGGCTGCCATGGAACAGGAAAAACAATGGCTGACCGGCTTGGATTATGTGAAGCGTTTCGCTCTGGTTGTGGTTGCGAGTCTGTTTGTACAAATTACCATTTGGGCAATTTACAGTCATTTGAATGTCGGTGCGATGTTTTCGGCAAGTTCTGCGCTCATCAGTGCCTTGCTCTATCACGGCATTCAGCTGGAGGAAAATATCGGATTGCGGCGTAGAACCGTGTTTTTCGCTGCAATTCTCGTGCCATTTATTTTGGGTGTTGTGGGGACGGTCTATCTGTTTTTCGACAACCCGAATTTGACGCTGTACAATGCGGAAGCAGACGGCGTTTCACCGATGGTGGAATTGATTGCGCTGTATGCCACTCGATTGACCATCAATGGTGTGATATTGCTGCTGTTTGCCTTGGCAGACGGCATCTATCTCAAAAATCGATCCGAAACATAAATCGTATAGGGGCGTATTTGCGTCCCTATACGTTGTTTTTCACAGAAAGGAAACAACCCTATGACCAATCAGGAGATCCTCGCACGCATCGACCATACTGCCCTGAAAGTGGATGTGACATGGGAAACGATTGCACAGCTTTGCAAGGAAGCAGTGGAACATCGTACCGCATCGGTCTGTATTCCGTCTTGCTATGTAAGGAGAGCGAAGGTAGCTTTCCCGACCTTGCGGATTTGTACGGTAATCGGCTTTCCGCTTGGCTATCAATCGGCATTTGTCAAGCAGGTGGAAACGGCGGAAGCCATTGCTGATGGTGCAGAGGAAATTGACATGGTGATCAATCAAACAGCTATGAAAAATCATGAAGATGCGATTGTCTTGGAGGAAATTCAGCAGGTGCGCCGGGCATGTGCCGGACAAGTGCTGAAGGTGATCATCGAAACCTGCAATCTGACGGAGGATGAGAAAATCCGTGCCTGCAAGCTCGTGACAGAGGGCGGTGCGGATTATATCAAGACTTCCACAGGCTTTGGTTCTGCCGGTGCAAAATTGGAGGATATTGCGCTGTTTCGTGCGCATATCGGTAGCCATGTCAAAATGAAGGCGGCAGGTGGCATCCGTACCAGAGAGGATATGATTGCTTTTCTGGAAGCAGGCTGCGACCGTCTCGGTACGAGTGCGGCATCGATTTTGTTTGACGAGACATGAGTATGCAGTCAATCGCTCGATTGCAAACCAAAAACGGCATTGTCTATGTGTATGCGAGAGCCTTGCCGGATTTGTCGCAATTCCCCATACGCAAACGCACAAAACTCACGCATTTGCTTGTGTGGGACTTGCTCGGCTCTGCATTGTATGCACAGGACGGTTTGCGGCATTTACGCTGTGAGCGGGATGCTAACGGCAAGCCCATTCTGCTGCATCCGTATTGGCAGATGAATCTGTCGCATTGCAGGCAGGCGGTTGTCTGTGCGATTGCATCCGGTACGGGAAATTCCACAGCGGTGGGTATTGATGTGGAAACCCCTCGCCGAGTCAATTCTTTGGTCTATCAAAAGGTCTGCTCGGCATGGGAACGGCAGGCACTGTCCGATTCGGAAGATGAAATATACCTGTTTACGCAGTTTTGGACGCTGAAGGAGGCATATGCAAAATATACCGGAGAAGGCATTCGGCTGGATTTTTCTACCTTGGATTTCCGTATAGAGCCGCAGACGATTCTCTTTCCACAACCGGAAGCGGCAGACATGGAATGCGTGCAGATTTGTTTGGACAGAGCGGTATTGGGCGTAAATAAGCCGTTGATTCTCTCGATTTGCACGGGATACAGCGAAACATTGGAAGTATCTTGCGATTGCGGAACCGTTTATCGACTCGAAAGGAGAAGCTATGCTGCAAATTGATTTGCGAGGACATACTGCCGTGATTACCGGCGCATCGGGGATGCTCGGACGAGTGATGGCGAAAGTATTTGCCGATTGCGGTGCGGATTTGGTGCTGCATTATTTTCACGGAGAAGCCGCTGTCAACGCTTTGGCGGAATCGTTGCAATCAACCGGCAGACGTATCATGACTGTGCAGGCGGATATCACAAATCCCGAATCCGTGCAGCGAATGCAGGCGCAGGTGAAGGCGCAGATGGGTGTTGCGGATATTCTCGTACACAATGCGGTGATTCAGTATGCGTGGAAATCGGTACTCGAGCAGCCGTTGACGGATTTTGACAGCCAATATCAGTCCTGTGTGATGCAGACGGTGCATATGGCAAAGGCGTTCGTACCGGATATCATCGCTCAAAACCAGGGTGGACGCATTGTGGTCATCAATACCGAATGCGCAGCCTTAGCAGAAGCAAACTGTGCTGCCTATACCTCGGCAAAGCGCGGTCTGGACGGCTTGGTGCGCTGTCTGGCAAAGGAGCTAGGCTCTCATCAGATTACGGTCAATCAGGTGGCTCCCGGTTGGACGATTACCGAGCAAGACCGTATGCAGCATACGGAGCAGCAGCCTGACTATGAACGTTCCGTACCGCTCGGTCGCAGAGGGACAGACATGGAAATTGCGCAAATGTGTGCATTTCTGGCATCTCCCTTGGCATCGTTCACAACCGGTGCCTATATTCCGGTTTCTGGCGGACGAGTCATGCCTGCGATTTAAGGCAACACCGCACAAAGACCGCCTGACGGCTTTGCACGCCATCTGCTTGTGCTTTTTCCGCCATATTTCACAAAAATGCTCGGAAATACACAGAGTATTTCCTGCGCTTTTTGTTTCATCTGACGAAAAAA
>CALXHI010000049.1 GCA_944388075.1 uncultured Clostridia bacterium
GCCCGTTTGCGGCGGCAAAGGGCAAGGATTTTTGTCTTAAACGCCAAAAATCCTTGCATTCAACAACTGAAAAAGCACTCCAAAGCAAAGCTTCTACGTGCTTTTTCAGTTGTTGAGCAGACACTAACTAATTTAGAAGAATATCTGAATGGAACGAAGCCGTATAATCCCGATTCTGATGATGATGGACTTGAGGACGGTGAAGAAATATACTTATATGGAACGAATCCATCAAGTGAGGATACTGATGAAGATGGTTTATATGATAACGAAGAAGGAACATATGGCTTACTCTATGAAAAATATGGCATCCTATTTGATCCTGTTAATCCCCACACAATTGATGCAAACTTATTAGACGGTGAAATACAATTCAAACAAGAACATTCACAGGTGGTTGATACGCATGATGATGCTATTACTAGCATTGCAGTTGTAATGGAAGCAAATGGAAATCTTGAACGAGACCTTTTGATTGAAAGTGTGTATGATATTGATTTGAGGTCTACAAATATTGTCGGCTTGGTTGGAGATCCTTTTTCATTTGAAACGAATAACACATTCGATTCTGCAACTATTACCTTTACAGTTGATCAAAGAAATCTTGGTACTAGTAATTTCAGCAATCTGATTGTACTCTGGTATGATGAGGAAAATCAGAAATATGTTGAGTGTACAGCAGAAAATGGTTTTAAAACAACATTGCATACATATACATCTACAATTTCAGTAGATACCACACATTTTTCAAAGTATATGCTTGTTGACAGTAAAGCCTGGTATGATGTGTGGGAAGAAAGCTATAGAAAAATTTCTGCTGCAACACCGACTACTAGTACAGGGAGCACAACCCAAGTATTAATCGATCATTATAATACAGTATTCGTCATTGACACTTCGGGTAGTATGTCCGATGATCCTAATGGTGGGTGGATTGGCTATGATCCACTTGTTCGTGTATTAAGAGATGATGCACCACCACGACCACCAATTACTGATGCTGCGATGGAGGCGTATTGGTTAGCTAATTATGAAAAAAATACTTGTAAAAGAATTACTGCTTGCGAAAATGTAATAGATAAGATGTATAGCAATGACCAGGCAGCAATCATTTCGTTCTCATATGGAAATTCTTCATATACCAAAATACTTTCAAGTTTAACCAGTAATAAAACCGTGTTAAAAGACTCTTTGCAAAACTTCTCAGATGTTGGCGGAACTTGCTTTTCATACGCACTTGATCAAGCAGTTGAACTTTTGCTGTCTTCCGAGGAAATAGGTAGAGATGATGTTATTAATCGCATCGTATTTCTTTCTGATGGTGAGCCAGATAATGACACTTTAGAAAATATAAATAGTGCTGTTGCTTATGCAGCAAACAATGGTATTCAAATTATCACATTCGGGTTAGGTTCTTCTTCAGGAGATTCAATCTTAACGGATATGTCAGAAAAAACTAATGGACAATTTTACAAAGTGATATATGCAGATGATTTACCTAGAGTAATAAGCACGGCTACATATACAGAAATCGAATCTAATCCAGATTTTAGTCTAATTATGGAAATGGATTCAGACGGAGATGGAGTTCCAGATGTTATTGAAGAATACGGATTACGTCCAAATGGTGAGTTGTTAAATACCGATAAAGGTGATTCAAACTCAGATGATGATGATTTGTCAGATGGTGAAGAAATAATCATAGATAAGGAATTATTAGAAGATAATTTAAATGAGGGGAATGCAAAAACGGGTATAACCACGCCAACAGATCCAACGGCAACAACAGATTTAAATCCTTATGGGCAAATTGAATATAAAGGTGAAGTTTATAAAATAGATGTTCCTACATTAAAAAACAGATCGGATCAGTACTATTATGAACCAGTATACGAACTGGCTGAAACATTTACTCCAGATGAAAAAACAGAATTTGATATGTTTGGCTTTATTACCGGTAGAAAAACGGCAGTAACTGATGATTTGCATGATGGCTCACAGGAGATAACTGGATATACATTCACAAATAAATATGGGTATATTAAAGATACCTTTAGAAATGAAAAAAATTATATGTTAGCGAGTTCTGGAATAATTTTAATCAGCAATACACTTGAAATGGTAAACGGTAGTTATTCTCGCAAAGGCGTAAAATTCAGTTTCTACAAAACAAAAAATAATGATGCACGAAAAGTAATCATACATGCCTATTCTACTGACGCTGAAAGAATGTATGATGCATATGCAACAGGAATGGAGTATAGTGCTTTTATTAACAATAGCGGTTCCCCTTTGGTGCAAATTATGATTTCGAATGCTTGTAGAGATTTGTATACAGAACTTACTGGAATAAATCCTGATAACTCAAGATATTATGATTTAGTTATGCGTGTTGATGAGCGACATAAAGGTAGTGGATGTTTTGCTGAATTGTGGATAGATGACACCGGAAACGTTGTTGCTGCACAGAAACTATACTCAGAAGATTCTGTGAAACTTGTTAGTAGATCAAGTTGGTTTTATCTGTTTGGGTATGATACCTTATTAAATTTGCAATTATCAGATAATATAAATTTAGAATGCACTTTTGTTGACATGTTTAATAAAATATATGAGAAAAATTAATATGATTAAGCAAAAGATACATGTTGTACCCATATTCTCTTTGATGCTCTTGGAAGTATTGTATTTTATATGTGCGGAGTACCCTAAGAATCTTTTAAATTTATCGCTGTTATCTGATGATGTAAATGTGTTCGAATTAATTTTAACAAAAGTCCTCCTCTTTTCTATTGAAATTTTCTCGATATTTTTGGCATTGAATTACAATCAATTGAATGATAGAAATAATAGTATCAAAATCATTTGCAATGGTATTGGCAAAATAATTACTTTTGGTGTAATCTTGAGACTTGTCTTCGATGCAATCTCTTTTGTGATTCCAATTGAACATGTTATAATGTTTCAAGTGATGCTCGATACTTTACTGAGTGCATTTATTTTCAGGAAATGTTACAAAAGAACATCGTCAAATATCGTTCGCTGGGAAAGGAAAAAAATAGTATGTGGAACGATGATTATTATAGCAGTAATATTATATATCATTCTCTCACTACTTTATAACCAAACGGTATACTATCAAAATCAAAATTTGACAAGCAAGTATGCACTTGATTTTGCGTTACATCAAGCTAATACATATTTATTTCAAAATTCGCTACTAATATTATTGTATAATTGCATTATAAAAACTTTGATGTACTTGTTTTGCTCTGTTTCAAATTCCATATCCTGCGAATCGAAGAATAACTTAAAGATAACCATCTCCACAAAGGTGGCACAATGTCTTGTCATTGTTATATTTTGTATATTATTTTATGTGTGTAAGGCTCTACTGTTTCCATCTGGACTTTTAAGTAAAGTTACAATAGACAGCAGCAATACAGTATACTATAATGAAAATAAAGATTTTCATGCAGAACACGATGACATTAAAGTATACAGGATAAATAATGCAGGTATCGAAGAATGTATATATAATAAATATGTTGTTAATTTATTTTATGGAAATCAAGTAGTTGCTGAATTCCAAAGAGACACTCAAGATGAATCAGATGATATTATAAAAATAGATGAAAATATCTATATTTATAATACGCATGCGATAATGTATCTAGAAAATAATAAACCGATTGTTGTAGTAGCAGAAAAAATCCATTCGCAAGAGGAATCTCAAAAATTATCAGAATCTATAAAAAAGCTGATCTGTTTGGGATATTTTGATTTTCTGGAATATTCGTATGAATATCTTTTAAAATATGAGCCTGAATTTCTGAGAGAAGCTCTAGAACGGTATTCCAATGGTGTATATTCAAATGTTCAAGGCAATGTTAAAGATGAATATATTACGAAATTTGTAACTGACATGTTGCTAAGAGATTTTTCGTAAAACACTTACAAATAATGAAAACCAGGTGCGTAACACATAAATTCGTTACACACCTGGTTTATTTTTCGTATAAGTTTCAACAAAGATCTCCATATTAAGTGTCGTTGGTCTTACGCTTCAATTTCTGTTCCGTCAAGGAACGTAAATATGATTTTTCCATCACTGTGGACTGTGGCTTTGTCAATTAGCGTCCGCCAAAGTGCCGCGTCGAAGAAGTCGATTGCTCCAGGTAATGCCTCAACTCTGCTGTAGAATTTTTGCAGGAATTCCGCCCTCGATTGACGCTGCATAAGCTTTTCCTGCAATCGGTTGTAGGTTTCTGCTTTTTCATTGTATCGTTCATCAATTCTGTACATTTTCTGTCAAATTCGGACTGATTAATTTCATCACGAATATGGTTCAGAACATAATCCCGCTTTTCTAACAGAATCATTTCCAGTTCTTCAGTAAGTATGTTCACTTTTTCCTCAATAGAATCAGTATTACTAAGCTGTGTAATTGCCGCTTGGCAAGCCTCCAGTACAAGCTCCTTGTTCTGAAAAAACTGATTGAAAACGGCGATAAATCGCTCTTTTATCTCGTCCTCGTAAAAATGAGGTGTGTTGCAATGGGTATCATATTTAAATTTCCCGTTGCACTGCCATATCACACGCCGGTATTTACTGGTGCTGTGCCATACCTTTGCACCGAAATAATGACCGCATTCGGCACAAACGATTTTTGCCGAGAATAAGGCATTACCGCTGTAACTGCGGCCGATTTCCTTACGGCGTGCCATTT
>CALXHI010000050.1 GCA_944388075.1 uncultured Clostridia bacterium
TAGTCCCTGCGGCTGATTAAAATCTGTAAATGACAACTGCTTTTCCTCAAATCTATACATGACATCCTCCGAAGTGCAAGCTTTTTTCTCGTTTTTAACACTTTTCCTTGCACTTCTGTTATATCACATTAGGACGTTTTTGTCGATATTTCTGTCAATATTTATGGTTTGAGGATACACTAATTCTCTGCCCCATTACGGCACTTTTTGTTTCTATGGGATTGCGTACGTCCGGATCAGACCATCAACCCATCGCTGATTTCAATGATACGGTAATCCTCAATGTCTACATCGGCTGCCGCAGCATTCAAGAGCAGGAGATTTGCGCACTCATCATAGACGCCTGCCACACGCAAATCTACCATTTTTGCAATGCCAATGATCATCGGTAATCAGCTTGGTGAGTGCTTCTTCGGGGATAGCAATAAAATACACATTTTCCTGCCTGCCCTGATACGCCTCGGGCAGGGTGATATCGGCAATCACATAGCTTTCGTAACATGCGCCGAGGTTTTGATAGTATCCGAGCCGCTCGGCGTAGGCTGTGCAGTCGATGTCGTATTCATCGGTCAGGAAAGCCGTATCCTTGCAGTAAACGGCCAAACCTGCAGATTGCGTCCGGTCAAAGTAATTGACATAGGTAAAATCGGTTTCTGCCGGGCAGATGGGGATATCGGTGGCGATGAATTGCGTGGCTGTTGTGCCATCGGTATAGCTTATGCGGATACAATACATCGTTTGAACCTGCGGACTTGATACTGAACGGCAATCCGGTAAAAAATCTGAAAACGGTGACTGTGCATAAGCCCTTTGAAACTTGACAGATATGCCAAGCGGCAGCAGGGAGAACGAAAATCTCCTTGCCGCCGCTTTCTGCGTTTTATTCAAATTTTCTGTCGTACAGCAATGCCGCAATCAACACCACAAAGCAAGAGCCGGCATTATGTACCAATGCACCTGTTGTGGGATTGAGGATTCCCAGCACAGAACAGGCAACAGCGAAGAAGTTAATACCCATCGAGAGTCCGATGCTGAACTTGATGGTCTTGATAGTGGCATTGGAGAGCCGTTTCAAGTAAGGTAGTTTGGAAATATCATCGCTCATCAGAACGATGTCAGCAGCTTCCACGGCAATATCGCTTCCCAAGCCGCCCATAGCAATGCCGACGCTGGCGGTTTTAAGAGCCGGAGCATCGTTGACACCATCGCCAATCATGCAGACCTCTTTGCCCTCATTCTGAATGGCGGTAATATTCTGTACCTTTTCTTCGGGGAGAAGCTGGGCACGGACTTGACGAATGCCTACTTGGGATGCAAAGTAATCGGCTGTTTTTTGATTATCGCCTGTCAGCAGAACGATGTTCGTATTCATACTATGCAAACGGTCAACCATACCCTTTGCTTCGGGACGAAGCACATCGGACATTGCAATCACGCCGATGCAAATCATTCCCTCTGCCACAAGAATAGAAGCCTTACCTTGTGAGCGAAGCCGTTCAAGCTCTTGTTCAACTTCTGTGCTGATGGAAACATCATTATCAAGCAAATACTTTTCATTACCACACAGCATTTTTTTACCTCCGACCTCAGCGTAGATGCCCTTGCCGGTAGTCATTTGGAACACATCAGATTCGATAATCTTCAAATCCTTTTCTTTTGCACAGGCAACAATGGCCTTACCCAGGGGATGTTCACTCTTTGCTTCGGCAGAAGCAGCGAGGGACAATAATTCAATTTCGCTGATACTACTAAAGGGGATAATGTCGCTGACTTCCAAACGCCCATAAGTCAGAGTGCCGGTCTTGTCAAAAGCAATGGTATTGACCTTGCCCATCTTTTCCAGAGCCTCGCCGGACTTGATGATAACACCATGCTTTGTAGCTTGACCAATAGCCGCCATAATAGCGGTAGGTGTGGCAAGCACCAATGCACAAGGACAGAACACAACGAGAACAGTAACAGCACGAACAATATCCTTTGTCATAAGTCCTGCGATAATGGCAATCAACAGCGCAACGGGAACGAGCCAGCTTGCCGCCTTGTCTGCAGTTCTCGCCATAGGTGCTTTCTTATCTTCGGCATCCTGCACCAAACGAATCAGCTTTTGCAGAGAGCTATCCTGTCCAACTTTTGTTGCGGTAATGTCAATCGCACCGAATCGGTTAATCGTTCCGCAGAACACTTCATCGCCTTGTACCTTATCCACCGGCAGAGATTCGCCTGTCATAATGGACTGGTCAACAGAAGTTTCACCATTGATGATTGTGCCGTCCACGGGAATAGTCTCACCGGGCAAAACACGGAGCGTATCACCCTGTTTGATTTCGTCAGAGGAAATCATTTCTTCCTTGCCGTTTACAATGCGTCTGCCTTGGGTTGGAGCAAGACTAATGAGCTTTTTCAGACCTTTCTTGGCCCGCTCAGTTGTCTTTTCTTCCAGAATTTCACCAATAGCCATAATCCATGCGACCTCACCGGCAGCGAATAAGTCACCAATAGCAATGGCGGCAACCATAGCAATGGAAATCAGCAGTGCGGAAGAAATCTTGCTGATGCCGGGGTTGTAAATCACACGCCACACAGCAAGATACAGCATTGGAATACCGCTGATGATGATTGTTACCCACACCGGATCAAATGGCAGAAAACGAAATGTGATAGCTGTTCCACCAAACTCCTCCATCAGATGCGGAACTAAGTCCAGCAGCAGAAAGATACCTGCTACAATGGTTGCGGGAACACCCGAAAGAAAATCTTTGATTTTTTTCAGCATACAATTAAGCCCTCCTATCGACTTTCAACTCAGAAAAGAGTATAATATGTATGATACAGAACACTCTGTTCTTCTATATTAGTGTATCCTCAACAACCAGTCATTTTTAAAACGTCCCTATTTTCAACATCAAAAAAGAAAAAGGACAAGACAAATTCAAAGAGGTGCAAAAGCATCGCCGCAAGGCGGTCGATGTTCATTGCA
>CALXHI010000051.1 GCA_944388075.1 uncultured Clostridia bacterium
CAAGCTTGATCTGTCTGTTGACGAAACAGGGATTTGCAGGATCGAAAAGCTGTCTTTTGATGCCTACAATGAAAGTGCAGTTCTGAAAACTGCAATAGAGAATTACAAGCAGCGTACAGGGCATTATCCTGAGCGTGTTCTTGTAGATCAGATCTACCGCAATCGTGAAAACATCTCTTTTTGCAGCAGTCTTGGCATCCGGATTTCAGGCAAGAAACTTGGCAGACCTAAGAAAGATACTGATACGAAGGCTGAGAGTAAGACTATATATCAGGATAACACCGACCGAATAGAAGTGGAGCGAAAGTTCAGTCTCGCAAAACGTAAATTCGGTCTTGGTCTGCTACTCACAAAAAGGGAAGATACAACAAAAGCATCGATCGTTCTCAGCATAATTGCAATGAACATCGACCGCCTTGCGGCGATGCTTTTGCACCTCTTTGAATTTGTCTTGTCCTTTTTCTTTTTTGATGTTGAAAATAGGGACGTTTTAAAAATGACTGGTTGTTGAGGATACACTAACGTAGCATACAGCTTATATACATCAGAATTCTCGCAGTCCACAGCGATGACTGTTCTGAAGCTATCCCGCAGGAAGCTGTAAATACTGTTCTTAGTTTCTTCTGCTGCATCTCTGTATTTACTGGGATCTTCAAAAGAATCGTGGTGCAGTCCGTAGATGATTTGCAGAAACTTCCGGTCTGACATCAGCATAGAGCCGCAATCATATGGTGTCCAGTAGATATAGCACTGAAACGGATAGAACTCCTTACTCTTCATGTATTTCTCAAACTCACGCTTCAGAGCGACAGGGTTATTATAATGCGGTATGACGAACAGTTTCCGGATATATGACCACTCTATCCAGTCGGGAAAGAGTGAAGCTACAGCATCTATGTGGTTAGCTATCGGCTTATTGATGTCAAGCATATACTTCTCGAAGCGATAGTTTGCTTTAATAACCGGGATGCCCCAATCTTCGAGCTGCTTTATATTCTCATGATCGTACCATTCGAGTGTATGCAGATTCTTCAGATTATTCCGCATTTCTATATCTGTTTTCTTGTATTTCAGAAACAGAGTCGTTCGCATCTTACAGAGATAGCGAATAATTGTGGCAGGTTGCGATGCATACAGAGACTGTAACAGCTCATGGCACTCTGCATCAAAGCATTTTTCTACAATATGCTTTTTCACTCCGATCAGGTACGCTATTGTAGTTACGAGCTCCTTGGTATCTACTGTTACATTACGGTTTGACTGCATATTCGGAACACCTCCGTTTCTGTGGAAAGAATGCGGCAGCATAATTGTGATATTCTTATTATAGCATATCTGCTCCCCGTTTTCAATAGACGAACTGTGAAATAGGTATGAAAATGGAGGGGCAAGCTGCCCCTCCTGAGAATATCTACGAATCACTTCTGTTTTTCAGAATTTTACATTTAGTATATGAAATAAACAGAGTTACTCCTTCAAGTATTCATTTGCCATTTTCTGATTTTGGGTATAATAATGATTATAGATACAATGTAAAAATTTGAAGATGATTAATAGGGCTACTATATATTTTAAACAATCAATTTTTATGCCATCGTTCTGAAGAATAATTGCTAGCAACAGAGTGGCAGTGGCTGATAAAACATCGAGCACATTTTCAATCGTGAAATAAAATAAAAGTCGCCTTCTATTCCTTATTTTTCCTGTATTTTCATCTAAGCATTTGCAAATTATCTTGTGACCTAAAAGATTAATCAGCAAGTGTGCAATAATTACGACCAACATTACAATTATAAAAGGTTTAGGAGTCGAATCACCATCAAAGACAAAGAAATCAAGAAAATCTGTTTTTACATTTATATTTCCGAATTCATTTAGCAACCATATGAATAATGGTAATCCAGTTAATAAGGTGATGTAACTTGGAAGAGGCTTCCCTTTCGCTTTCGATAGTATCTCTTTTATTATGTCTATCATGTTATCCTCCCATTCGATTAAAACCATTTATTTTTCAGACTATGACACACCCAGATGTTTCTCAAAGATCGTCATTATCTCCTCGGCTCGTTTATCGCCGATTCCTTTGATAGCCTTGATATCAGCTTCTACAGCTCGGAGGTCAATGGTAGGAGCATCCTTTTGCAGTTCGTCAGCATAACGCACAAGGAACGCTTGAAGTTCCTCACGGGACATCTTCTTTATGGTGCGGTAGGTATCGCGGTCGATCATGGGTTCTTTTGGCATTACTTCACCCCCGTAAGCATATGTTGATATATAGTGTTCGGCTCAGACTCCTAATATCTACATGATATAAGCAGTCGAGCCGAACACTTTTGTTTTATACTGTCAAATCAAGTGGAAGATCAGAGATATCTTTTAGCCGTTTACCCTGTACCAATGTTTCGAGCGTTTCAACAGCATCTTCAGAGCCGACTTCCTTAACAGCTCGGATTAGCTCGTAGAGAGCAAAGTGATATACACAGTCGATGTCACCAGTCCCCAATGCAAGAGAAGCAATTCGATTCGGCATTGGTTCAGCAGTCACCACTACAATATGTGGGAGATGTCCCTTTCGATTTCTGATAAGATTCAGTGCCTCAGTACGACTGTTTTGCGCACGATCACTTCTCATCGTAAACTTTGCAGAGACACTCGCATGGAGAATTGGTTTTCCGCCATTTGACTTACGAATATCTGTCATACGGCAAACATCATCATTTACAACAAGCTCATTTGTGTTAATTTCATCATCCTCATATGTATCCCGATAGATTACAACATCAGGAGCAACAAGATAATCATTTCCAAGAGCAGCAGCAAGCTGTGCATTCTGAGATGTCATCGTGCTCAAATATGCAAGATGTTCATACTGTGCGAAATCACTAGTCTTGAGCTTATTATTGTTTCCAAGCTGAAGAATCGTCCATGTACCAGGACGGAGGTTTTGCAGTCTCGGAAAGGTGTCTCGCAGAAATTCCATAGTAAGCGTTTCAAACAGTTTTCCGAGCGTCTGACCTGAGATCTTATCAACTGCATTTGCAGAATGTCCCTGCTCCTCGACGAGGATTTCTATGATTCGACCTGAGATAGCCTTGGAAGCTTTGCTGCTGGTATCTGCATTCGATGCGACACCTGCCGTCGTTAGTGCCAGTGTGTTTGATTCAAATAGCTTCTTGTGAAAGCTGAATCTGGCATCCGAGATCAGTGCGTTCATTTTGTAAACACTCCTTAAGTTTAATTCCTACTGCTCGCGCAACGGGTGGCGGGAAAGCATTACCAATCATACGGCAAGCGCACGTTTTTTTCTTTCCGAATGTCCATGTATCCGGGAATCCTTGAAGTCTTGCCATCATTCTGCTAGTGAGACGAGGCATGCCTTCAAAATCCTCTGCAGGTGCTTCATTGGCAATACCACAGCCATCTACACCAAGCTCAGCCCACGCTTTTCTAGCTCTTGTGGGACCTAAGTCCGGACCACCGTGTTTCTTGGAGCCGCCTACAAGCGTGGGGGCGATACGGTTTGCACCTTTTGCCCATTTTTTTGCACCGATCCACCCATTTGCCTTCATTAGATCATATAATGTGTCACCGACAGTAGGTGCAGGCTCTGTGAATGATTCCGGATAAGAAAAGGATCTGTTTTGATCGTTACGAATCGCAATTATGACGATTCTTGGACGAAGCTGCGGTACACCAAAATCAGATGCATTAAGCAACTTGATCTGCGGATCATATCCCAATGCACGGATCTCATTGAATATACGCTCTCGGTATTCGTCAAATTCAGGACTGAGAAAACCGCGCACATTTTCAAGCATAACAGCGCGGGGCCGTATCTCTCCAATTAACCGAATCGCTTCTGGAAACAGATCCCTCTCATCATCAGCACCAAGCTGCTTTCCTGCTACCGAAAATGGGGGACATGGAACTCCGCCTGCTAAAAGGTCTACACCCTTGTATGGGCGTCCATCAAAATCATGTACATCTGCACATATCACATTCCATTCAGGACGATTGTCCCTCAGTGTTTGGCAATACTCTTCTTCATATTCAACCAAAGCTACATGGACAAATCCGGCCATCGCCAAACCGAGCGCCTGTCCACCTGCTCCGGCGCATATTTCAACACATGTCAGTGGTTTTTGCATTGTGTTCACTCCCTGATAATGCTAATATTTCTATTATACCATACGATCCTGTCTTTTTCAATACCTGATTTTCCTTTTTCTTGCCTATCAAAGTTTTTCTTCATTGCGCCTTATCAAAACACATCTCCGTCAAGCCTTTCTCAGCTATCTCCTTCGGATTCCCGTCAGGTCGTATCCACTTACTAATGGACACCTCTAAAAACCTCTCTTTCCAACAAAAAAGCTGCCCAGAAATAGGCAGCTATCTCAAAAACAGTTCAAAAATGGTAAATGAATATGCTTTTCGTGCTGTTTAAGCCCCATTTTTCTTC
>CALXHI010000052.1 GCA_944388075.1 uncultured Clostridia bacterium
ACGTGCCATACCGTGTGTTAGAGCCGCAATATACCTACGGTGAGGACACCGGCAACATGATTATTCACGGCGATAACCTCGAAGCACTGAAAAGCCTTCTTCCGCAATACGAAGGCAAGATTCGCTGTATCTATATCGATCCGCCGTATAATACCGGCAATGAGGGCTGGGTGTACAATGATAATGTCAACGACCCTAGAATTCGCAGCTGGCTGGGAAAGGTTGTCGGTTCGGAAAGCGAAGATCTCTCACGCCATGATAAATGGCTTTGCATGATGTATCCACGATTGAAGCTATTGCAACGACTTCTTTCTGAAGACGGCGTGATTTTTATCTCAATTGATGATAATGAGCAAGCAAATTTGAAATTGATATGTGATGAGATTTTTGGAATTCAAAATTTCATTACTGATTTAATATGGAGATCGGCGGATTCCTCGAATAATGATTCAAAGCAGTTTTCTGTCGACTATAATCACACTTTAGTGTACTCAAAAACTGTAGGCTGGCAGCCACTCAGATTTGCACGTCGTGCCGAAAATAATCAGCATTACAAAAACCCGGATAATGACCCACGTGGTCCTTGGTTTCAAAGTAATTTGCAATCACCTAACTATCGGGCTAACCTGCAGTTTGATATTATTGCTCCAAACGGGAACATCATTAAAGCTCCCAAAAACGGTTGGAGATGGAGCCAGGAAAAAATGCTTGGTTGGATAGAAGATGATACAATTGTATTTTCTGATGATCAAACAAGAATTATTAAAAAAACATTTCTGAAAGATCAGCAAGGTATTGTCCCATCAAATATATGGTGGGATGTAGAGGATACAGGTCATAATCGCAACGCTAAATATGAATTGTTAAAACTTTTCCCAGGAATGCATAGTTCTGAAGTATTTAAAACACCTAAGCCAACAAAATTTATCGAGAAGATATTACAGATGTTTAATAGTGAAAACCTTATCGTTCTTGACTCTTTTGCGGGTTCTGGAACAACAGCCCATGCCGTCCTCAACATGAACAAAGCAGACGGCGGCAACAGAAAATTCATTCTTATTGAAATGTGCGACTATGCTGAAACGATTACCGCTGAACGTGTGCGCCGTGTTATCAACGGCTATGGTGACAGCAAGAAGGCAGTTGAAGGCACAGGCGGCGGATTCACATTCTATGAGCTGGGTGAACCACTTTTGAACGGCGAATACCTCAATGAAAATGTACCGCTTGATAAAATCCGCAGCTATGTCTATTTCACCGAAACTAAACAGTCGGTGACAGATAAAGAGGACGAGCCACATTATCTCGGCTCCTATCTCGATACTGCGTACTACTTCTACTACGATAAAGATGCTGCCACTACACTCGACCATTCTTTCTTAACAACTGTAAAAACAAAGGCAGAAAGCTATGTGATCTACGCTGACCGCTGCATTCTCAGCGAAGAAGAACTGGAGCGTTATCATATTACATTCAAGAAAATCCCGCGCGACATCACAAGACTGTAAGGAGGTACAGCATGGAACTGAAAAATTACCAGAAGTCGGTCATGCGTGACCTCTCTACATATATTTCCATCCTGAACGATGACAACGACCTCAACAAAGCATGGCGGCACTATTGGCGGGAGCAGGATATTGCTGTCGGACTCGGCGGCGTTCCTGCATATCAGAATGCGATAGCAGGTGTTCCGCACGTTTGCATGAAAGTGCCAACTGGTGGAGGCAAGACATTTATGGCTTGCTCTGCTGTCAAGCGCATCTTTGACGAGATGCCGCAGGGCAAACCGAAAATGGTCGTGTGGCTTGTGCCGTCCGATCCTATCCTTGTTCAGACCACCAAGAACCTCATGGACATTAACCATCCATATCGTCAGCGGTTGAATGCCGATTTTGCAGGACGTGTCGGTGTGTATACCAAAGAAATGCTGCTGACTGGGCAGAACTTCAGCCCCGACACTGTGAGAGAACAGCTCACTGTCTGCATTCTCAGCTATGGCTCTTTGCGTATTGACAGCAAGAAAAAGGATGTTCGCAAGGTGTATCAGGAAAACGGCAATCTCCTGCGCTTTGCCGAGTATTTCAAGGATGACTCTGCACTGTTGGCAGACACACCGGATACTGCGCTGATTCAGGTTCTGCGTCATTTGCAGCCTGTTGTCATCGTGGATGAGAGCCACAATGCCGGCTCTGATCTCAGCGTTGAGATGCTGAATAACCTGAACCCGTCCTTTGTGCTTGACCTTACCGCTACTCCGCGCAAGAACAGCAATATTATCTCCTATGTGAATGCAAGAGAGCTGAAAAAAGAAAACATGGTCAAGCTCCCTGTAATCGTGTATAACCGCACTTCCCGAAAAAGTGTGATTATGGATGCTATTCAGCTCCGAAACACGCTCGAACAGCAGGCTATCACAGAGGAGCAGGCAGGAGGACAGTATATCCGTCCTATCGTTCTTTTCCAAGCACAGCCGAATACAAGCAGCGACAGCGAGACCTTTGAAAAAGTCAAGCAAATGCTGATGGAGTATGATATTCCCGAAGAACAGATTGCAATCAAAACATCAAAGGTTGACGATCTCGGAAAAACTGATCTCATGAGCCGCGATTGCCCCATTCGCTATATCATTACCGTCAATGCGCTGAAAGAAGGCTGGGACTGCCCGTTTGCATATATCCTTGCATCGCTCGCCAATAAAACCTCAAAGGTCGATGTTGAGCAGATTCTCGGTAGAATCCTGCGCCAGCCGTATGCAAGAAAGCACGAGTCAAAGTTGCTGAATATGTCATTTGCGCTGACCAGTTCCAACGATTTCAGAGATACCTTGAACAATATCGTCAAGGGACTGAACAGCGCCGGTTTCAGCAGTAAGGATTATCGTATCGGTGAGGAGGAACTTCCTACGACTGAAACAACAGAAGTGACTCTAACAGAACAGCCAACCATTCCTTTTACACCTCCTGCCACCGAAGAACCTGTGCAGAGCGATGTTGATGACTTCTCCGATATTGCCCCCACTGACACCGATAAACAATCACTCACATTCACACCTACAACCGCAACATCTGCTCCTCCCGAAATCGCTGATATGATCTCTCATGCTGAAAAGCAGTCGGAGGAGTATGAGGAAGAAGCAACACAAAGCGAATCCTCCGGGTTTATCGGAGGCGAATTAGGAAACATGATGAAACAATACCATATTCAGCCGCAGTATGTGGAACAAGTCAAGGCTCTCCGCATTCCGCAGTTCTTTATCCAGTCTGCACAGTGCGTTTTCTTTGGTGATACTGTTCGGCTGGAAAAAGATGCGCTCCTTGACGGCTTCACGCTCAGCGGACAGGATGCTGAGGTGAACTTCACGCTGTCGGCAGGAGAAATGTACGAATTCGATGTTGCAGAGCATGGTGATGCAGTTCCGAAGTATAAGCGTGCGTCCCAGCTTCAAAGCGACTATCTCAGAGAGATGCTTGCGAGAATGACACCGGAGGAGAAAATTGCAAGCTGTGTACGTAACATCTGTCATATCATCAATAAAAACAATGCCTTTGCTGCATCTGATATTGAAGCCTATGTCCACAGAGTCGTAGCAAATATGACTGAAGATGAGCTATCTGTCATTGAGACATCGTTCCAGACCTATGCGCTACGGATCAAGGATAAAATTGAGAAATTGCAGGAAGCGTACAGAGAGAAAATGTTTTATAAATGGCTTGACAGCGGAAAAATCTGCTGTCAGGAGGAGTATGCGTTCCCGGACATCATCACACCATCGGACGCTACTTCTGCGATACCGCTTTCTCTGTATGAGTCTGAATGCGATGACCTTAATGATGACGAGGCAAGGCTTAGAGATGTTTTCGCAAGCACTGAAAGCGTTGAATGGTGGCACAGAATCATTAAGCGAAAAGGCTTTAAAATCAATGCGTTCATCAACCATTACCCTGATTTTATCGTAAAAATGAAATCGGGTCAATTCCTCGTGGTAGAATTCAAAGGTGACCACCTTGGTAATGATAACAGTGAAGCAAAACTGAAACTTGGCGAGAAATGGGCTTCAAGTGCCTCTGAAACCGGAACAAAATATCGCTATTTTATGGTGTTCAAGGGCAAGCCAATTCAGGATGCTTATACGATTGATGAATTTGCAGATATGCTGAAGACGATGTGAAAGGAGAGCTATATGCAAAACACACAGCGAGATATAAATCTGACATTCATCTCTTCAAAGGGCTTTGACGTATACACGACCGAAGGCTTGAACAAAGCCCTCCAATGGCTCAAAACCGCCGATGCGGATAATCTCATGTACGGTGAGCCATCCGGAGATGAATTTGACATCATGGTCGGTGAGATGCGCAGACCGGCGCTGATAGAGAGTGTGTAGGAAAAGCCATCAAAGACAGAAAATAACAAAGTAGTGAAGGCTACAATGTGCACAGCTTTGACACGCAAATAATTGAACAATATCCATGCCGCACGATATGGTGAACGCTCATAAAGCGATAAGTCTATTAATTCAGGGTGTGCGACTGACAATTGCGGCTCCAGAAAGGGAATAATATGAATATGAAACTGATACGTCCGGATAAGCATCACTCAGTATTTCTAGGAAAGTACACAATCCCAAATGGCGCAAAACCAAATAGCATAATTATAAAAATCGATATAGAGTGGTTGGTCCTCGAAATTGATGAAGATAATGAAAGGATGCTTCTTTTAAGCAAAAACTGTCTTGATTGGGAATTCTTTGAAGGTGGTTATTCATTTTTCTGTTCACAGCCAATGACAAGTTGGGATAAATCAGCGATAAGGGAAATGCTCGGACAGGAGTATTATGATGAATGGTTCTCAGAAAACGAAAAGAAGCTAATTATTCCCTATAACACTTCCAATACAACCACAGATTTGCTTTTTCTCCTCAGCGCAGAGGAAGTGAAAAAGTATTTTGAGACACCAGAAGATGCAACAGCCGTTTCACTTATTGCTGATCCCGATTATGAACATAATAAGGAAAACAGTGTGATAAATATATACCCTGAAATTTATTGGACAAGAACCGTATCCAATGAGGGATATAAGGTGAGATGTGTGAATGAGTATGGAGATATTGTCGACAAAACTTCCGATAATGATGAGATTGGCATTCGCCCTGCAATGTGGATAAAGTATAATGCTGAGTAAAAGTCAAGTGTGTGATGTTGCGTTGCAAGATGTATATGCAATGTCACAAGGATCTTCAGAAAGGTGTGATGACATTGAAACGTGTATTCGTAAAATCCGTCCACGGAGCATTCAGCTATGTCATGGAACATTACTATCCCTTTGGCATGGCTGATGAAGCCGCAGAGCAGGGAGCATTAACCGATACTTATTCTGTCATCTCAATTCAGGACAGCCACACAGGAGGCTTCGGTGTGCAGTTTACCGAGAACCAGTTCTGCAAGGGCGTTTTGACACTGATTTTCGATGATATTGTTACAGATGTGGACGGTGCAGTCCTGTTTGATGATGAGATGGCGGATCAGATTATCGACTTTATCGAGAAGCACAGGAAGTCAGTTGATACGCTATTGGTTCACTGCTATGCCGGACAGTCAAAATCCAGAGCTGTCGGAGCATTTGCGGTTGAGATGCTTGGTGGCGACAATAGCAAATATTTTGAAGAGGGTACGCCGAATCAGTATATCTATGATGTGCTGGAGAGTGCGTGGGTGAGAAGGCAGTTGAGTATTGGACCAACGTCGATAAAGTGGACAAAAAAAGTAGAGAACTAGGTAACGTGGTTTTCAGCATCAATGGGCGGGTGCCCATTGTTATGAGAGTGCGGGCGCATGGAATTGTAGAAACCATGGATGTAACGGAACAATGCATCCTGAAGCTCAGAAAATGAGCCATAGGCGCGGCGGTTCGTCTCCTCATGCTTGAGATATTTGAAAAAGCATTCCATCACAGCATGATCGTATCTCAACTGCATCGTCAAAAAGAAAACGATTACTTTCCCATAACAAAAATGCACTCTCTGTTATTTCGGATGGTGCATTTTTTGTTGGGGTAAAAGCTATCGTTGATGATTGATTGTTGGTGGGGGTGCAAATTGCAGTAGCTCCGTATATGTATTGGTAGAAGATTTAATCGCGCTCAGGTACTTTGCGAAGCCGTTGCAAGATGTTCAGGCATAGATCCAACTATGATTTTTCCTGTATCTACATCGCGGCAAAAGTAAATCCGAATCAAATTAGCGGCACGGTTGCCGTATTTGATGTGCATATCTAGCCTATATTTCTTTTCTTCGTGTGTAACAGTGTAATCACTTTCATGTAAGCCTGTCTAAGATTGCATCAACGCTCTTACCGGTATATTTGAGTTTCAGATGCATCAACTCGCCTGCATACATAAACTGCACACGCTTCCGAAAAACGCCTTCTTCAAAGCGATTTGCATAGCTGACATTGAAATTCACGCCAACCGCCCTGTATTTTGTGATGCGGTCAAGTCGAAAAGTTGTCGGGAAGTCATGTGTGCGCTCGTACTTCCCATTTTCATCTTGCTTCACTGTAAAGGTCAGCAGATAAAAATAATACTCGGAGAAAATAACAGCCAACGGCTCTACAATGCGTGAAACCGCATTTTTGCTGCTTTCACCTTGTCTGAAATAACAGATCTCTATGTACTCCCTGTTTTTGATATGCTCGCCCAGCTCCCACAGCTTCTGCATCACTTTGGTGCTGTGTTTTGGCTGAACATAATGATATTTCTCATTGGACACAAGGTCGGATACTAATTTCATATTCTTCTGCGGTACACAGCCGGAAATAATTTTATCGAGGATTGAGGATATTTCCGATTTTGTGAAGGCTCTGCTTGCAAGCAGTATTTTGCTGACGGCAAGTATCTCATTATTATCGAGCATAGCGCCCACCTAATTTGTCATCCAAAAGTGAATGTAATTTGTCACGCAGGCACAGGATCTGTCAAAGTGGAGGCAGTCTATTTTGTCAGGACGCCCACCTATTTTGTCAGGGTAACAGATGCTCATGAAGAAGCCGCCGATGGTAGTAATATGTGGCAGGTTTGATTCCGTTCTCGGCACACCATTGGCGGACACTCATTCCGCTTGCCTGCTGTACTGCGATTTGCGCTGACCATTCCTGCAGGCGTACCTCCTGCTTAATCGCTCTGATTGCTGTTGTTTTCGGTTCCATGCTGATGCCTCCTGTGTCTGTTTTGCCCTAACTTACTCCATGGACTGATTTAGAATCTCCCAAACAGTCTTTGGATCTGCTTAGTGTACATTATACCTTTTTAGACACTGGGAGGGTAGGCACGGGGGATTTGACGGTTACCAGAAAACTGCTGTAAATAGTGCGCGTGTGCGAAAAAGAATGCTCACCCTACAAGGATGAGCGAAAATGTGCGTTATTGCATCCATTTATATAGTCCGACGGACTGGGAAACTTGTAATGAAATCTATGCAGGATATATTTTTTTTGACAGGTCTATTATCGCACATAACGATTTTGCGCAGTTTAACTGATACTCTGTATAATCGCGCTCAGGAATTCTTAAAACAGTATAATCTTTTTCTACATAATATCCTACATTATATCCTCCTGAATCCTTTGGTATGCTTGTGTTTGGAGAGGTGCATGTAAAATAAAGATAATAGATATTACAGGATATTTGACCACCATATTCTATTTTGTCAATTTTCTCAAAATGACAGTTTGTCCCCATTATGTCATCCATGTTGGCTTCCAAATCTGATAATGTGGTATTGTTAATCTGATTTCGTTTTATATAATTATGACGTCTCATAGCCAAAAGAGCAAATAGAAGCCCCACTACACATATAACAAGAATCACCAAAGGTATGATATGTTATACTGACAGAGCAGTCGACAAACATCCAAAGATCTGGTATAATAGAAATGATCAAACCAGAGGGGGTAAATGTAATGAAGTACAGCAAAGAATTCAAAGAAGAAGCGTTAAAGCTCTCCGATGAAATCGGAGTGAAAAAGGCTGCTCAGCAGTTGGGAATTCAGTATTACACGCTGTCAGACTGGCGTTCAAAGCGGAATGCTGCTGCAAAGGCTAAAAAGAATCAGATGTCTGATGAAGAACTCAAGCAGCGAAATCTGGAGCTGGAACGCGAAAATGCCGAGCTGCGTAAAGCGAACGATATTCTCAAGGACGCACTCGGTTTTTTCGCAAGAGACCGGAAGAAGTAAAGACAAGCGAGCGGCACCTGTTCGTCAATGAGTTCCGCAGCAAGTACGGCGCAAAGGCAATCTGCAAATTCCTGAAAATCAGCGAATCCGGTTATTATCGCTGGCTCAGGAATCAGAGCAAGCCCGGCGCGAGAAAGATTCTTCTGGTCAAGATACAGGGCATATTGGCTGAGCATCCGGATAACCGGAATTACGGTGTTCGCAGAATGCAGACGGCGCTTGCACAGCACGGGACACATGTCAGCATCCGTACCGTGTACCGCACCATGAGCGAAGCCGGACTAATCCACAGGCATCGCAGACCGCACGGAATCACCAAGGCTGATACGGCAACACAGGACAAAGAGAATCTGATCAAGAGAGATTTTACTGCTGCTGCACCGCTGAAGAAGCTCTTGACGGATATCACTGAAGTCCAGTGCGCAGACGGAAAACTCTATGTCTCGCCGGTTCTTGACTGCTATAACGGCGAGATCGTTGCTCTTGAAATGCGTGATAACATGAAGAAGGAACTCTGCATAGACACCGTCAGACAGCTTCGACAGAAGTACGGACGGCTCGAAGGAACGATCCTTCACAGCGATCGCGGCTGCCAGTATACCAGCTATGCTTTCCGCAGAACGCTCGTATCAGCCGGGATGATCCAGAGTCTCAGCGGCACAGCACATTGTTACGACAATGCCCGTATGGAGAGCTTTTTCGCCACTCTGAAAAAGGAGAAGCTGTATCAGCTCCCGACCTACAGAATGAAGCGTGAAGATGTCAAAACAGCCGTCTTCAGATACATCTTTGGTTACTACAACACCCAGAGAATCAACAGCTTCAACAAGGATGGCCTCCCACCTGTGGCACTAAGGTCTTCAACCGGGCCGGCTCACCATGCCGCCTGATACCTGTCTATTACAGATTTTGGGTATTCTCTGACTGCACATTTCTTGACAATTCCATGCCTTTTATTTTTTTCGCAAATTTAGGCCATTCCTGCGATTCACTTAAAAAGCATCGTATTTCCGTAGAATTTACTGTTTTCAAAGACAAGACTCCTGACGGCAAATTAACTTCATGCCGCAAATTTCAGCAGATTCATGCACTCCGCCTTGCGTTCCATCGAAGAATGAACATAGCGGTTCAATGTCGTTTCTACAGAACAATGCCCTAAAAGTTCTGACAGAGTTTTCACATCAAAGCCTACCTTCACGCAATTAGTCGCAAACATATGTCGCAATGCGTGGTAATTGATTGACGGCAGATTTGCTTTTTGCAAAAGTGATTTGAAACGATACTGCATAGTGCGAGGTTCAATAACTCTTTCACTACCAGAAAGAACATAGCTGTTATTCTTCTGATTGAAATAATTGAGCATATCAACAAGAAATTTCGGCAAAGGAATCTGACGCAAAGAACTTCTACTTTTAGGCTTACCAATAGAAATTGTTGTAGCACAAGCTGAACCCGTAGTTCTAATTTGCTGCACGGTACGATTGACGGTCAAGATGCTTTTCTCCAAGTCAATATCCGACCATTTTAAAGCACATATCTCTCCCACACGAAGCCCTGTATACATACTGAGTAGTACGCAAAGCGAAGTTTTACTGTTTTCCTCCATAAGAGTATGGCAAAGCTGCTGTTGCTGTGATTCGGTCAATAGATGCAGTTCTTTTTTCTCTGCTTTTGGCAGGACTACATTTGCAAGCGGATTCTGGAAATTGTGTGTAATAGCTGTGTATTTCGCCATTGACTTGAATACAATAACAATATCGGACACATATTTTGCTGAAAGACCTGATCTCAGCTTATCCTCAATAAAGGTATGAAGCATTTTTGTGGTCAGCTTTTCATAGCAAATACCGCCAAAAGCAGGTAGAATATGCTTGTCCACTTTCATTCTGTAGTTGGCATAGGTCGAAATCTTTACCTTCAGTTTCACTGCGGACATCCACTCCTCAAAAAGCTCTTTTACCGTCAATCGACCTGAGTACTCATGCTTTACAGGTGCTGATTTCAATGACATAAGTTTTTCTTTAACGACCTGATAGCTTTTTGCATATACAGAGCGATATTTTGCCTTGCCGTTTGCGTCATAACCTGCCTTATAACGACCTTCCCAACGGCCGTCCTTACGCTTATAAATATTTTCTCCTCTGCGAGCCATAGATTACTCTCCCTTCTGCAGACCATCATTCCGACGGGCTATGTGATTTATTTTATTGAAAATCGAACGAAAATGGGTTTCAAGAATTGTTTAAGCCGACGATTTTCTTTTCATCGTTGTGATTTCCGACAATTACATCTTGACTTTTCTGTCTAATTATTGTATACTTAATATGATTACATAGAATTGCACATCACCGCAAATGGCCTAAATTTGCGAAAGGTCAGCGTCACTATTACTATTATATACAATTTTGATGGAATATGCTCGTGCTCTGATCAATACACCCACCTAAATGCAGTGTATCTTGTTGATAATACGTTATTTGGCTTGAAAAATGGAAGGAAATGTGATATAATTATATTACATTTAAACTGGACGGTGATCGTGTGATGATAAGGATAGCAGTTGTGGATGATGAGCCGACAGCGATTAAAGTAATAACTGAATATTTTGAACAGATTCAAAACGATTTGAATGTAACATTTCAAATCAGCAAATTCACATCTGGTAAAGAGTTAATAGATTCACTTCATGTTGTGCAATATGAGGCGCTTTTCTTGGATATTGATATGCCACAAGATTCTGGGTTTGATGTTTCTAAATTTCTGCGTGAAAGCAACAACAATATTCCTATTGTGTATATTACGAACCGTGATGATTTAATGCAGCAGGCGTTTCAGTATAAGGTGCTTGGTTTTGTCAGAAAAAATCATCTTGCGGACGAACTTCCATTTGCTGTAAAATGCGTGGTTCAAGAAATTCGTAAAACGGCCAAACGGATTACCCTAATTTCGGCGCAGAAAAATAAAAAAACAAAATATGAAGTTGCTGTTTCGGATGTTTTGTATGTGGAAAGTCTGGATCATCACACAACAGTTCACTTGATAAACAATACTTCTATCATAACAAGAGAACCGTTAAGTTCTTATCTTTCGAAGAATGCTTTTGATGGCTTTATCCAAATTAGTTCCAGTTGCATTCTAAATCATACCCACATATTTTCAATTGAAAAAGATACCGTGATTTTGGTGAACCAGGAGATTCTATATATCAGTCGAAGAAGGATCAAAACTGTAAAAGAACAATTCCTACAGCTTTCAAGGAGGCCCATACTATGATTTATACCATTGCAGAATGGGTTGCAACTATATCAGAAAGTGTTATCCTGTTTGTCTTTCTTGCTGCAACCCTATCATATAAGATCGAGGCACCAAGCTTAAGAATAATGGGAACAATCCTGTTTTGTATCGTTCAGTGTACTGTAGTTTTTATATTTAACTATTTTTACCTATTTGAAGGCGTGTTGATCGTTCTTAATGTATTAATTTACATTGCGTTTTGTTACATATTCTTGCGGCAAAACTTTTGGTATCAATGCATTGTTGTGCTTTTAGCTTTTTCATGTCTTTTTTGTATTAATAGTGCGGTTGCTGTTTCAGCAAGTTCAGTTACCGGACTCACTTCGACAGAAGTATTTGCATTACGAAATCCGGTGCGTATTTTTCTACTATTCATCACAAAAGTGATGTTTGTCTTTGCTCTTTCTTTATTTTCTTCATTTTTTCGTAAGAAGAAGTTGCTGTTTCACCCGGTACAATGCATTTCAATGGCATTCATATTTTTAATCACATTCATCGTCGGGGTTGTATTGCAAAGAATTCAGGTTGAAAATAATATTGCGAGCTGGGAAAGTACGGCGATTGTAATCTGCTTGATTTCCATCAATTGTTTGCTTTTCTTTATCCTATTTCAATTTGCCACACAAAATAGGATGAAAATGAATCATGCCATACTGAAGGTGCAGATGGAAAATGAACAAAAGAAATTACAGGATTCTGTGCGTTGGAGCATGGAAGTAGAAACACTCCGGCATGATCTGAAAAATCACCTGTTCTGTATTTCAGAATATATCAAGTCACAAAAGCAACAGGAGGCTTTGCATTATATTGAGCAAATCACCGGAAAACTCCAAAAAGATATTCCGCATCATATCCTTACAGACCATCCTGCAGTGAATGCCATCCTCGATCTGAAACGAATGGAGTGCGAGGAACACCTGATTCATTTGAAATGCTTCATTATGGAGAAAATGCCTGATTTTAACGAAGTCGATCTGTGTGTCGTTCTCTCCAATCTTCTGGATAATGCCATTGAAGCTGAAAAAAAGGAGCAGAAAAAAGAAATACGCTTATCCATTTCGATCGTCGGGAACTATCTGCACATCACCATACAGAATATGATTTCTGAATCTGTGCTGCAGAATAACAAAACATTAAAGACATCAAAATCAAACGCAAAACTTCACGGTTTTGGAATCCAGAGTGTAACCGACACGGTGCAGAAACATGACGGAATGATGGATTTTTATGAAGAAGGCTGTTGGTTTGTTGCAGATGTTATGCTGAAATTGAATTATAAATAAGTACAAGCTGGTTCATTGCTTTATCGTGATGGACCAGCTTTTTGCTGAAAAATGACCAATTACGTCATGAAAACTACCGATTGCGTCATAGCCATTGACTTTCATCCCAAAATTTGTATAATAGAATTGATCAGAGAGAAATAATCGGCGGTGAATGATATGATCACATGGTTGTCAAATTATATGGTGCGTGTTCTTTTGAAAAATGAAATAATTGAAAAAGACAAAATCGCAATATATCAGTACGGATATGAGATCATGATTTCGACG
>CALXHI010000053.1 GCA_944388075.1 uncultured Clostridia bacterium
CATGACATCCTCCGAAGTGCAAGCTTTTTTCTCGTTTTTAACACTTTTCCTTGCACTTCTATTATATCACATTAGGACGTTTTTGTCGATATTTCTGTCAATATTTATGGTTTGAGGATACACTAAATTAGGAAACGCAATCCAGACAACTTCTAAAATCAGCGGAGCCATTTCCAATAGTATGGATGGTTTTGACATGGTTTCTTTGGGACTTGGAATGGTAGATCCGAATAACCCAATCACAGAACTGAACAACAAAATGCATCAGAGCGATGTATACAACAATTTCCAGATGGGTGTAAGCTTATTATCAGCTTTCTCCGGTGCTGCAGCGGACAATATGGCTTGTTTTATTGCTGGTACATTGGTGCTTACAACTGCTGGTCTGCTTGCTATTGAAAAGCTAAATCCTGGTGATAAGGTTATTTCAACTGATCCTGATACGCTCGAAACAAGTGAAAAAACTGTTCTTGAAACATATATCCGTAAGGTGGACAGGCTTGTTCATCTTGTTATCAACGGTGAAGAAATCGTTACTACAGACAATCACCCATTCTATGTACAAGATAGAGGTTTTATTGAAGCGGGTAGGCTTCTTGTAGATGATAAGCTTGTAAGTGTTAATGGTGATGACCTATTCGTTGAATATGTCAAAACCGAAGAGCTTGATACACTTATTGATGTACACAATTTTCAAGTTGAAGATTTCCATACTTATTTTGTTGGTAATCTTTTAGCGTGGGTACATAATAAAACATGTCCCCCACACATGAATGAAGATGGCACATTAAAACCAAATCAAGAGTATAAAGCCGGAGAAAACGGCTACACATACAAAACCGATGCAAATGGTAATATAAGTTCTGCTCATGCGGACGAATTGAAATTCAAAACCCATGACGGAAGATTGAACCATAATTCAAACACAGCCGGTAAATTACCTGGTGATGACGCAGGCCATTTGTTTGCTGATCAATTCGGTGGTTCACCAGAATTGGATAACCTTGTATCACAGAAAAGCGGATTAAACCGAGGTATAAACGGGAATTCTAAGACATATAGAAATATGGAAAAACAATGGTCTACTGCATTAAAGAATGGTCAAAAAGTAACGGATATTGATATAAACCTTTCATATAAAAATGGTTCGTCACGTCCGTCAGCATTTGATGTTTCGTACAAAATCGATGGAAAATTATTCAATCGACATTTTAAAAACTAATAATAAAAACAAATAATTAAAATCTAACAATAAGGAGATCTGTTATGTTAAAAGGTTTTGAAGATGCATTTGTTGATGCACAAGCTAATGTTATTTCGCTTTGCCTTGAATTACTTAAGAATTCTGAAAAGAGTGCAGACGTTATATATGTATACATATTACAAAATGATGACGAAGAGTATATTGACGCATTTTTTGAGAAAGATGGCAAGTTGTTCACAACCAATGATTGGTGCTCAGATGCTCAAATTAAGGAATTCTTTCATTGTGGAATAGAAGATATAGAAAGCATTGTTGAGCTTTGTGATACCTATGATGCAAAGTGTCCACACGAATTCAAATTAGTATACAATGTTAACTCTAAGTCATTTGACTCAAATTACAATTATGAAAATGCAACCGATGTTTATGATAAGGATGTAATTGAGTTAGTCGAAGAATGGTTTAATGAATGCGAAAAAAATATAAGTCATCGATAAATTTTAGGAGATAAAATTATGATTGAAGTCAATGAGCAATTAGCTGAAGTTATATCAAATTCTCGGGTCGCTTTTATTAATGGTCAGATGGCTGGGTGTGGCTTTTCTGATGAAACCGACGAAAAAGTAAAGCTTCACTGGCACACGTTGAAATAAAACGAAAAAATCCAGGTGAAACCCATGATAAGACCGGAATGGAAATTGTTTCAAGAGGTTCTTGGAGTACTGATGAGAAGGATAAAGACAAACACACATTTACCATACCGTTCTCAAACAAGAAAGAAGACGGTAAATATGATACATATGATGGTATTTATGTTGTAAGTGTTACTCCATTTGACATGGCATCCAATTCAGCACCATCACAAGAATCTGTAATATTTGAAATCGACTTCACAAATCCAGTTATATCGCAAAGAAATGGACAGTCTGTAAGTGATACTGATAAGGCCTATACAAACTTAGAAATATTCACTGATAATACAGGTGTTGATGACGGCTTTATTCCCTCTGTTGCAATGAACGATAAAAACCTTGATCACATAGAATATGCATTGACTGTTTACACACCGGAATACACAAGCGGAAAAGAAATCGAAACAATTGCTCCTTCAATCTCTAAAAACGGAAATATTACGCAGATTGTTGAGACGAGTACCGAAAATAAGATGAAGGAAGCAGTGTTCGCATTACCGGAGTTCAAAAAGGACGGTATTTACTCGTTTGATTTAACGGCTGTTGATAAAGCGGGAAATAAAAGTGTTCTGTGCCGAAACACCTCGGTTTTAATGATGAATTCCGATGTACTTGCTTATATTACGGAAAGTAAAAAGGCTGATAACATTAAGGATTCTACAGGATGGTATTCGCTGCAGAAAGATGAGAAGACACCAATTAGCAAACGACCTGATGATTTTAAGGATCTAATGATCACTGTGTTCGCTCCTACAGATTCTAAAACCAATATTGTATTACGAGATCAAAATGGTAAAACTGATGATACTGGACTGACAGCAGATGACAGCGAAGATATGTATGCAGTAGGTGTTTATAATTATACATTACCAGGTCAGTTCTTCATAGATAATTATCCTGAAGGAACGAACAAGGACATTTATTTAAGAGCTGAGAACACGTATAAAGGAGAAACTTCATATATATCTCTTGCATGGATAAGGATTGATGCACTTGCGCCCTCATGTAAAGTGCCAAGTGATCTGAGAAAAGGAAAGGCATTTATCAAAAATTCTAAGACTTATACTATTACCGATATCAGTGAATCACTTAATCCCGAAGAGTGTAAAGTATATGACAACGGAAAGCTAATGACCAATTTCACTTATTCTGAAGCGGATAAATCTTTGTCATACACGTTGGATAAGGGAAGACACGATCTTAGTTTTGTTTTAGTCGATGAAGCCGGAAATTCTTATACTGTACAGGAAGTATCCTTTATTCAGGTAGGACTTTTCTATTGCCTTTGGTTTAGAATCCTTTTGGGCGTCATTATCGCTGCCCTCGTAGGAGTCGGCATTTGGCTGTTCAGAAAGAAAAAATCAAACGCTTAAATCAAATACTATGCCCTCTTGTAATAAGCAAGAGGGCGTGGGTATATAAATGGAGGAGTAAAAATGAAGTACACACCTAATCCTATGCAGACAGACGATATCACGCTTTCAGATGACCTTTTAGCCCTTACTGAGCTGATTGCAGCCAATGTCCATGATGTGTGGGCTGCTGGGCGTATTAAAGAGGGATGGACTTATGGAGAGGTTAAGGATACTGAAAAGAAAACCACTCCTTGCCTTGTACCGTATGACGAACTGCCTGAATCCGAAAAAGAGTATGACCGGAATACAGCAATGGAAACGCTCAAACTGATTACCAAGCTGGGCTATGAGATCATCAAAAAGTGACTGATCCGTTTCTTTACATACCATAGATACTTCTCAACTGGTTTCATTTCCGTCAAGGTGGGTTTGTTTCTAAGGTATATCACCCTCTCCAGACAACTCAATAAAACAAATAAGCAGGGGCTTCTCTGAGTATCATAGTTCAGAAAAGCCCCTGTTTTCTCCATTTTCGAGCCGCCGCATTTGTATCAAATCCTATGTCTACATATCAATATACTTGCCGATGATGTTCCAGTTGGGGTGGTATCTTGCCTGATCGTCATACCACTGGAGCTGGTTCTCCAGTGCGGAGATCTGTGCTTCATGCTCGGTGAAAACTCGTCCGTAGAACACCACATTTCTCGCACGGTTGCGGTCGGGTTTTGTTGTTGTGTACATAGCATTCCTCCATTTCTTAGGCAGCTTTTTGCTGCTCGTTCCGATTCATTTCTTTCATCACGTTGAGGTAGGTTTCCTGATTGAGCAGTCCTTTTTCAAACAGAATCTCAATCAGCATCTGCACGGCATATTCGGTTTCGATTTTCATGTGCATCCCTCCCAAGTCAATTATACTATTCTCGTTCGGAAAATGGAATCATCAGACTCAACGACAATTTGTCGTCGGGTTTGTGCAATAGCAATGAATGCGTTCGCCTGCTGTATATTCGAGTTTCTCCTGATACAAACTGTTTTTAGGAGAAACTTCGCATAACACCTTGACTTTTCTCCTAAAATTGATTATAATTAGGATAAAACAAGGGAAGGCAGGAGAAGCGATGCGGTCATTTGATTACAGCGTCCTGAAGGACAAACAGTGGGACAATACGATTCTGGGGCTGGTGGCACAGATCCACGAATACAAGGGACGGCAGGAGCTGTATCTGCGGCAGAAGCCTGTACAGCTGGAACGTCTGGTGGAAATCGCCAGAATCCAGAGCACCGAAGCGTCCAATGCCATCGAGGGAATCCGTACCACGAATACCCGTTTGCAGCAGCTCATTGCGGATAAAACCACGCCACGCAGCCGTGATGAAGAAGAAATCATGGGCTACCGTGATGTGCTGAACACCATTCATGAGAACTATGAATACATCCCCATGCGCCCAAACTATCTCTTGCAGCTGCACCGTGATCTGTACCAATATTCGCACAAGAACATCGGCGGCAGCTTTAAGAACACACAGAATTATATCAGTGCGGTGGATGCGGACGGACGGGAGTTTGTGTTGTTCACACCCATTGCCCCCTATGAAACCCCTGCGGCAGTTGAGGCAATCTGCGAGAGCTTCAACCGGATGCTTGCTTCACAGGAGGTCGATCCTCTCATTCTCATTCCTGTTTTCATTCATGATTTTCTCTGCATTCATCCGTTCAATGACGGCAACGGACGCATGAGCAGACTGCTGACCACGCTGCTTCTGTATCGTGCCGGCTATCAGATCGGCAGATATATTTCGCTGGAAAGCAAGATCGCCAAGACGAAGGACACCTACTACGATGTGCTGCAGGCTTGCCAGAATGGCTGGGATACGGGGACGGATGACCCCACACCGTTCATCCGCTACCTGCTGCAGACCATTCTCTCCGCCTATCGTGACTTTGAAGAACGTGTGGATATGGTGGGTGAGAAAACCTCAGCCCTCGAAACGGTTCGCCGTGCAGCAGAAAGCAGGATCGGCAGATTCACCAAGCGTGAGATCATGGAGCTGTGCCCCACACTGAGCAAGGCTTCCGTAGAAAGTGCCATCAAGCAGCTTGTGGATGCAGGACAGCTTGTGAAGCAAGGTTCAGGACGCAGCACCTTCTACACACGAAGTGACGCACAGTAGTGCCGCCCGATCATCCCTTGTTCTTCAACTGCTTCGGACAAAGCAGCTGCTCGATCTGTGCTTTCAGCATCAGGTCGCTGCGTTTACGCAGTTCTTCAGCCGCCAGCTTTGCGGCAATGGCATCGGGGAGATTCATGATTTCGGGCTTGTGATTTGTGTTCTGATTCATATTTTTCCTCCTGAAATGCATGCTGCTGTCAGTCGGACTGACGGCAGCTTTTGTTTTGGGGTGGGGCGTGTTCTACGCCCGACCGTTTGATTCAAGTTGATTGCGTCAAGTGTCGTCTCTGCAACCGCCGCCCCGAATCAGGGCAGTGGTTTTGCTTCCGAGGGGGTCGTGAAACACGACCCCACCGTTTGCTTTTGGTAGACTACGTCGTGTTTCACGACGTGGTCTCTTTTATGACGGGATGTTTCGTCCCGTCACGGTGAACGGATTGTTCACCGTCATGCCACCTGCACCGAAACAGTGCGGGTGGATTTGTTATTATCCTTAGACCACCTCGCATTTCACGAGGTGGTCTCCTGCCCGAACATTTCGTTCCGTCAGCTTGAGCAAGGGGGCGGTGAATCAACTCCTCCTGCATGATACCTCGACTACCGAAACGGTAGCTGAGTCGGAGATTCGCCGGGTCAGCTGTTCCATGAGACGGAGTCACGTTTCGTTACCCCGTCACCCTTTCCTGAAAAGGATATCGTGAAACACGATACCCTTTTATGGAGTCACGATTCGTTACCCCATCTCCTACGCAGGGAAGAAACGCTTCATGACGTCATTTGCAAAGGGGTGCGTGAAACACGCATACCATGCATATATTAGGCTTCATACATCCAGCTGTCGTCGGGCGGTGGATCCTCCTGAGGTTCAGGTCTTTCGAGATTTTTCTCTGCAATCCCGAAGTTATCACGCTGTATCAGTTCCTCCAGATTCAGCTTGCCTTTAGTCCGACGAACATTCCGAACAGCCTCTTTTCTGTACTCTTTCAGAATTTTTTCGGGAATGTCAGACAGATTTGAAAGTATCATGATAATCATTTCAACCTCCACAGCATATCGGAACAGCCCTTTTGATATTTTTGTGAAGCCCTCATCCGATGCCTCGGCAATGCACTCTGCAAGCTCAGGCACAAGAAGTTCCTGCTTGTCCTTAAGCTCACGGCTTGCAAGAAAAAGTCTGAGTGCATCTTCTATCAGAGCAGACCTGTTCTCAGCTTTTCCGCTTTTGATATAGGCATCGCACTCTTGCAAAAGTGATTTTGAAATACAGATGCCTGTTCTGATTTTTTGATCCAACCGCATCACCCTTTCTGATAGGCTATCGCTTTTTCAAAACTGATTGTGCCATTGATTCTGCGGACTTCATCCACACACATCGCCCGAAGCTTGTCAATTACTTCGGCATCAACATCATTTGACGCTGCTGTCAAGTGCGTAACTGCTCCAAGCTCCACGGCAATCTTGAAGAGCAATCGTGCAAGTCTTTGCTCTGTTCCGGCTATCTCAGCCTTGATCATTCCGTTCAGAACTGGCGCAAGATAACCGATTGCTTCGCCTGTGTTTACGTCAAGATGCCCACAGTAAAAGCGGATTGCTTCCTCCACAAATTCGCTTTGTGAACGACATGCTGTGTCTTTTATGTGAGATTCCACAAGCTTTTTGGTCTTTGGATACAGCCAGAATGCGTATTTTTCTTTGTTCTCCATATTCCCTCTCTTTCAGTCGTAACACCTCACGGCTTGTTTGTTTTTCCGTAGTTTTCGTGCTTACGGGAAACTGCAACACCATAATCGTAACACCTGCCGATTTTACGACCCTGTTTGCGAACTTCCCGAATTGTCCGTATCTTCGGCGAGCTTTGCTCGTCGATGTGATTGCGTCGGGGGGCTACAACCCCGACGCTTTAACCTGCAATCTTCTCAAACCAAAAATCAATACCGCTTTCGTGGGGCTGCTCGTACTCTCAATTGAGACAGCTACCCATTCTTGCGATTTTTACCCATTTCACCACGATAACCATCGGGCTTCGTGACTCTCTGTTTATTCATAGGGCGTGGGATACCCTGAATAGTTTGCAGAGCGTTCAGCCCCGACAGTTATCTTATGATTTGCTCACATTTCTGCCAAGTCCGTTTTCGACTGCCATTCTGCGGTGCATTTCACGCAAATCTTTGCTCATTGGAACTCTCGGACTGATTGTCAGAAGTGTTTTCGGGAATCGGAATGTGTATCCTCCGAACTGATCTTCCGACACTTTCTGATAGAGATTCGAATGACTTTCACAACGTTCGGTGAGTTTGTGGAGCAGTTTCTGATTGTAGGTGTAGACTTCGCAATCAGATTCCGCCTCGTTGAAGGTGATGATGGTTTCTCTTTCATAATTCGTCAGCATAAAACATCCTTTCATCATTGGCAGAAGAGAAAAAGCGGCGATCACCTATATCTTTTTCTCTTTCTGCAGATAAATAACTATCCCTTCGTCTTGTTCCATTCATCTTGTTAGGGTGCATCTGACAACACAAGCTGTGTCGTCATTTACACTACGGCAGATTGATTTCATAGCTGTTGCTGCGCATGACTTTCTTGCGGTAGTTTCGTGTCACGGTGATGACACCTTTCTCCTCTAACTGCTTGACTGCTTTCACAACGGAACTGCGTGAGATGTGACAATCCCTTTCGATTCTGCTGTAGCTGGGAAAGCATTTGCCTGTCACGCTGTTTCTGCACTTAAGGAGATAGCACAGCACATGAAACTCGATGGATGAGAGATGAAGATCAAATGCGCTGTTGGGGATGCGGGTGAAGTTTTTCATGGCATCGTTCCTTTCGGTTTTTGATTGTTCCGGATCAATCTATGTTTTGATTATAATTCATGCTTGACAGAATTGCAATAGTTTTGTATAATATTCTTTGTAGTGATGTTAATTGTCTAAAAACAAAGAAATCTACATTATCCAAAACGGAGGGAGAATATGAAGAAGGATTATTCGGAGTACAAGCCCAATTCACAGGAATTGTACGCTGCACAGCGCAGAGGCGGAAAAGAGTTGCATCTTGCAACATTTCACAACCATGTGAGTCTGTCGCCAGCAGAGAAAACCATTGTACTCCGTGTGGATAGCGGCATGGAAGAGTATGCAATGGAAGATGCTTTGCAGATCTTAGATCAGCTGGATCAGGAAAAACGTGGCATCCCCAAGCATATTCCGTCTGCGGAAGAGCTTGCGTTTGATGAAGAACGTCGGATAGAAAAGTTGGAGCGCAATCGCAGATATGCCGCACAGCTGCAAAGCCGCTATCGCATTCGTGTATCGGCAGATGATGAGTTCACAGGTTCGTACTGTGATGATGATGGCAAAGAAATGCCGCTCAACAATGTGCTGAGCGGCGAGGTCATTGATTTGCGTTATGGCGAGGGCATTCTGGATTTTGTGTATGCGGATTTTGAAACGCCGTTTCAGAAAGCGCCTGGCCGATGAAATCCAGAACGGTCAGGCATTCCTTATCCTCTGCCAAACGCAGACCACGTCCAAGCTGCTGCAGAAAGACGGTCAGCGACTCGGTTGGACGCAGAAATAGAACTGTGTTGACTTCGGGAATATCGACACCCTCATTGTAGATATCCACAACGAAAATGAAACGCACCGCACCTGCCACCAAACGCTGCTTGGCAGATTTTCTTTCTTCATCCGGTGACATGCCGGTCAGAAACATGGAAGGAATCCCACGCTCGTTGAAATAGCGGCTCATGAACTCGGCGTGTTCCACAGAAACACAGAATCCAAGGCCTTTTACATCACGAATATCCGTAACATATTTCAAGAGGGAGTTCACCACAAGATCGGCACGGCGATTGGCTGCCATACCGCTGAATGTATACACATGTGAAAGCTCACCTTTATCATAGCCACCGGCAGACCATTTCAGCTCGCTCAGGTCAACCGTATCAGTCACACCAAAATACTGGAAGGGACACAGCAGCTTACGGTCAATGGCTTCCGGCAGACGAATTTCTGCGGCAATGCGGTTATTAAAGTAGGACAGTATATTTTTGCCATCCATACGCTCCGGTGTAGCCGTCAGTCCCAGCAAAATCTGCGGTTGATAGTATGCCAACAGCTTTTGATAGGTAGGGGCTGCTGCGTGATGGAATTCATCCACGATAATATAATCGTAGAAATCCTGTGCTGTTTTTGCGGTGAAATCCTGCGAATTGAAGGTCTGGATGGAAATGAACAGATTGTCAATGCTATCAGGCTTGTGGCTGCCGACGAACATCTCGCCAAAGTTCGCATCCTTCAAAACTGCACGGAAGGTGTATAAGCTCTGCTTCAGGATCTCCTCACGGTGTGCCACAAATAGCAAGCGACAAGGCTTGTCAGGGTTCTGCTTTCGGAAGCGTTTGTAATCTAGTGCAGAAATGACTGTTTTACCCGTTCCCGTTGCCGCCACAACCAGATTACGATAATACCCTCGCACCTTGCGCTCTGCTTCCAGCTTGTCCAGAATTTCCTGCTGATAGGAATAGGGCATGATATCCATGGTATAGACTTCAGGAGTGGTTCCATCGGCATAGCGTTCTGCTTGCAATGCCCGTGCAAGACGTTCTTTCTGCTCCTCGGAATAATACTCAAACTCGTTAGAATTCCAGTAGCTCTCAAAAGTTGCTGAAATCTTGTCGATGGTCTCGGGCAGATCCTTCATTGTGACCTTCACATTCCATTCCAAGCCACTGGAAATAGCGGCATTGGACAGATTGGAGGAACCGACATAAGCCGTGGTAAAACCTGTGCTGCGATAAAACACATAGGTCTTTGCGTGCAGACGTGTACGCTTAGTATCGTAGCTCACCTTGATTCTCGTATTGGGCAGCCGGCGCAGTTCCTCGATGGCTTTGACATCGGTAGCACCCATGTAGGAGGTCGTAATAATGCGAAGTTCTCCGCCATTTTGCGTAAATTCTCGCAGTTCGTCCATCAGCAGACGCAAACCAGTCCATTTGATGAAGGAAACCAGCATATCAATGCGATCAGCCGAAACGATTTCTTTCTTCAGCTCGGTATACATCTGAGGCTCATGAATGGCACCTGTAAACAGGGAACTTTGTGCGATGGAGGTTTCAGGACGATTGAGATCGGCAGCAGTTTTCCCCACGGCAAGACGTGGATCCTGTTCCCGTAAAAGCGCAAGAAGCTGCTCTGCACGCTGGTCAACACCCAGCGCAGCAAAGTCAGCTTCTTTTGTGGTATTTTGGATCAAATCAACAATCTGATTGGTCAGCGCAATCTGGGCAGAGAGATCTCCGCCATTATCTGTTACGTTGTCAAGACCTTTCTGCACCACATCTGCCAGATACTGTGCCAGAACCTTGGAGGCTTCGGCCTTATCAATGGGCGCAACAGCCTTACGGGCCTCCGGAATCTCCGCAAGCTCGCTGTTTAGCTGATGATTGATGACTTGTTCATATAGGCCGTGATGCAGCATGGTGTGCCTCCTTAAGAAAATGCTCTGCCGGATGGCAGAGCAAATGAATGTTTTTCCTCGCCACACAACGCTTGTGGCTTTGTTATTTATTATAGCATAGTTTGAGGGGTTTGGCAATAGGGAAGGTGAATCGTCTGTAATTTCACGCTGAAGCATCTTTACAATTCATTCCAAAAACAATTTTTCTCCAGGATCAGTTTTCTTTCTTTCCAGTCCGGCATAAACATCGCCAATTGCTGATAGAATTTCTTTGAGTGATTCGGATGCAAGAAATGTGTAAATTCATGTGTCACCACATATTCAATGCAAGACAAAGGTGCTTCTATCAAAGCTATGTTAAATGTTAGAGTGCCTCGTTTAGGCTGACAGCTGCCCCAACGGGAAACCATGTTTCTGAATCTTAATGCAGGAAATGCTACCCCATATTTTTGAAACTTTGGATATACGGATTCGCAGACAGCTTGCAGTACATCCTTACAATAGTTTTTCATCCATTTATCCATTGTTCGCTTTTTTTGTGCGATATCTGTTATGTCTCGAACAGTCAGTATAATATACGATTCATCACTTTCAACAGTATTTTTCTTGCCCTGCACAACTTTCAATCGCCGGTCGTGCCCAAGTATACGGAAGGATTCACCATCTACATACTGTTTCGGCTTAGGAGTATATTTTGCCATCTCTGCATAATAGTCCAGTGCTTTCAGTATATAATCGGCTTTCGACAATAAAAACTCATCAAGAACTGCATCTGGAACACAATTATTGGCTGACATATAGATGCTTTGATCGGCCTTAATTCGAAGATTGATGTTTTTGACTTCTTTACGTTCCAGCTGGTAACAGACTTTTCGTCCATTTAATACAATTTCTCTGATCATCTGAATCTCCTAAGTGCTACAGTTATTACATTCTCAATGATTTTGTCAATCGTATCAAAATCAACCACAAAGCCTTGTTCCTTTTCTAGCCTGTAGAACATGTCATCAATATCCTGTGCAATTTTATTATGAATTGCTTTATTTGTCTGCCAGTCCACTGTATCGTGTTTCTGGACGATTGCAGTGACTTCAAGAGAAATGTTGGATATTGTATCAATATTCGATCCTAAATCCACTTCATCATCAAGAATGGCACTGATAACACCGTAGAATGCCTGTGCATGAACATTCCCCTTGATTTTTTCAGGATAAGTGATTGTAGTTGTTCCCTTGCGATAGTCCATCATGATTGCTTTCATTTTGTCAAGGTACTCCGCTTCAGAAATAACTCTGTTCTTGTAATCTTCAAGTGCATCCTTGATTCGTTTGGAGAAACTGTCATAATATGCCGGATTCTCATCCCGATTTACCTTGATGCTTTTGGACATATGCGACATAATTGCATCCGCTTTTGAACGCAATGATCCCAGTTCCTCTAATTCCTTCTCCAGATCTTCTTTGTTCAGAATATCAACTGGGTTGGTAATCTGCTTTATGCCAACAACTGACATGTGCGTGTCTAGCAGGTTTTGCATTTGTTTTTCGTATTCTCGATTATCAATTACATCGGCATAGCGGACTTTCACACTTCTTCGGAGCTTGGAATAGAAAACAAATGCAGATTTGTATTTTCCAATCTCTGCCTTATCAAATGCTGCGTATGCTTTTTCAGAATTGAGAACCATATTAAGTGCCCGGCCAAATACACATAACGCATCATAGAATTTGCCTCGAATGGTATCGTCGGACAGGTAGACTTCGTATTCTTCCGCATCATCCTTATTCTTGACTATTGCAAACAAATCACAGATGTGGGAATAGGCTTCACGCAGTCGGCTGACATAGACCATAACATCTACAATGACACCTTTGATGTCCTCACTATCGAATTCTTCCAGTCCGGATCCGCTGTAAACCTCCATTGCAGAATCAAGTTTGCTGATAAGACCGCGATAATCCACAATTAAACCGAAATCTTTTCCTTCGAACAAGCGATTGGTTCGTGCGATGGCTTGCAGCAGACTGTGATCTTTCAACTCCTTGTCGATGTAAAGCACCTGTGTTCTTGGCGCGTCGAATCCCGTCAACAGTTTACTGCACACAATGAGAATATCAATTTCCCCATCAATAAACTTGTTTTTGATGGCTTCTTCATAATCATCTGCGTTGCCATACTGTTCCATCATTTTATTCCAGAAAGCGACTACCAGATCGTCCGTACTCTCATCTACTTCATCGTTTCCTTCCCGCATATCAGGAGGAGATATCACTACTGCAGTTGTCAGATCTCCGAACAGTTCAAAGCACTTTTGATATCGGATTGCATCTTTTTTGAAATTGCAGGCAAGCATTGCCTTGAAACCGGTGTTTTTATAGCCGTCCAGAAAATGCTGGTTGACATCCAGTGCAATTCTCTTGATTCTGGCATCTGTTGAAGCAAGACGCTTGATGCTGCTCCATTTGTCACGCAAATCTGCCTTTTGTGCATCGCTCAGCCGTTTGGTAACTTGATCGAACCACAGGTCAATATTAGCTTCATCCACGAGCTGATCCACGAATTTCCCCTCATAGATCAGTGGTACAATCGCTTTATCGTCCACACCGTCTTTAATGGTGTATTTGTGAATCAGTTTGCCGAAACGTGCCATGGTGCTCTTTTCATTCTTCATCAACGGTGTACCGGTAAATCCGATATAGCAAGCATTAGGAAATACAGTGCGCATTTTGGCAGCCAATGATCCATAATTAGAACGATGACTTTCATCCACAAGTACGAAAATGTCCCTTGATGGATTCTTCAGACCACTATTCTCAACGGTGTTGAACTTGTTGATGATGGAAGTAATCACATCAGCAGAACCCTTGTTGATCAGTTCGATCAGGTGCTTTCCACTTGTTGCTCTTGCAGGAGAAAGCCTTGTATGTGCAAAGGTTTTTGCAATCTGCTTATCCAACTCTTTTCGGTCAGTCACGATCACCACTCTCGGATTGCATGAACGCAGTTCCTCCAGGATATACTTAGCCACCATGACCATTGTCAATGATTTGCCGCTGCCCTGTGTATGCCAAATGACGCCACTTTGACGATTCCCGGCAGGGTCACTCGTATGAATTGTCTTTATGATCTCCTCTACCGCAAAGAATTGCTGATAACGACAGATCTTCTTGATATTTCCGTCATACAGTGTGAAATACTTTGTCAGCTTTAACAGCCTTTCAGGGGCAAGCAATGAAATAATACTGCGATCCTGAACCGTTGCCTCTCTGCCAACAACATGCTGCTGAATCAGTTTCTCCTGCCATTCAGTGTATTGTTCTCTCCATACACACCAGAAATTCTTTCCTGTACCGCAAGTGGCATACTTCACCGCATTCTTGTTGGTTGCCATGACAATCTGAGCATACTTGAACAGCTGCGGAATATAATCTTTCCCTTGGTTGCGGATCATCTGTTCAACAGCCTGTTCCTCGCTGATCGTAGGGGCTTTGCACTCAATCACAGCAAAAGGGATGCCGTTGACAAACAGTACGATATCGGGGCGTGCATTCTTCTGCCTGTCCCAGCTATCGCAGGAAAACTCCTCAGTCACATGAAACACATTGTTTTCAGGGTGTTCCCAATCAATATATTTGAGATTAAAGCTCTTTGCTGTGCCATCAATCAGTGTTTCCAGATAGCTTTTACCAAGCATCAGGGCGTCGTAGATCTTTTCGCTGGTGCGAATCAGTCCATCCGTTAGCGGTTCATCCAGATCTTTGACTGCTTTTTCGATATTTTCAGCTGTGAATTTGTAGGCAACACCGCCATATGTAAACTGATTCAGAGCATGGAGCTGCTTTCGCAAAATATCTTTCAAGAGCACTTCCTGAAGTGAACCACGCTGACGCAGACATTCTTCGGGGGAGAGGTAGGTGTAGCCGAGTTTGCTGAGGAGTTCGATGGCAGGGCGTTGACTGGCGTTTTCCTCTAAATATAGATCGGATTGCTTTATGTTGCTCATATGATCACCTTCGTTTTTAATCGATGTTGCCCTCTATCATTTGTTTCAAAGCGGCGCGTTCATCGGCAATTTTTTTCTTGTCCCGTGCTGTAACAGGTTCTGAGGAATCGGCAATCATTTGCTCAAACACCTCGTACATATTGTACATTTTGTAGACGCTTGCAGGCAATTCAAGAACTCGCTGTTCTGTTTTCATAGCTTCTCGGGATGCAATTTCTCTAATGATCTGCTTCATGTACTTCATCATATCACTTCTGGCGGTGTAAACTGCCGGTGCATAAAAACTGATGCGTTTATCATTAAATAGCTGATACACTTTTTTGCGTTGATCACTTGCAGGATCATATACACCGATGGAGTAACCACCCTTACTTTTCACCAACCGCATACACGGAATGTCTGTTGCACTATCACCAATGTATACAATATTTTCGTAAGGAATTCTTAACAGCTTGTCTTCCATACTATCGTTTACTCGTTCATCGAACTCGTCAAGAAAACCTTTGGCTATACGGAAAATGAATTGCGTTTTGGTTGTGTAATTTACAGCTTGTGCAGGCCATTCTGCCACATCATCAGCTGAATACAGATAGGATGAAGCGTAAACCCTAGCAAAATGCTTCGCTATTTTACTTCCTTCGATTATCTCCTTCAGACCCGAAGAGATGATGTAGTGTTCTACTTCAATTTCATTTTTTTCTGCATATTGATTGATTCTATCGAACCATGTCTCAACACCTTCATACAATGGCACATCTGCACCGATTTTCTTGAAATAGTCTCGTTTGATCGGAAGCCGTTTGGCTCTTGAATAGTTTAATAGCTGATACATCCATGCCAAGTTGCTGTCCATCAAATTTGCTTTTGCCAGCGCGTTTGATTCATTCCAGAACGTGGCCTTATCAACTCCAAACGAGGGGATCAATGTAAATGTCTGCATATCATCGGGGGATAGTGTCTTATCAAAATCGTAGCAGATTGCCATTCTTACTTTTCTGGCTCTGATTTCTTCAATTTGCTGTTCGTACATACATATGCCTCCTTTCGGCAAAAACATAGTTATGCGGAAACAGAGGGGCGGATTATTCCGCCTCGCTTTCCGTGTGTTGTTACTTTTCTTTGCGAACACCCTTGAATGGTGTTCCGTCCTTTTTGACGTCCATGAAACGTCCTGTACTGGTATCACGCTTTACCCACTGCTCCGTCTTGGGATTGAATGCTTGAGAACGTCCCTTGACAGCACCGTTTCGTTTTTCGTCACCTTTTGGGGGATTGGTCGCCATACTTATGCACCTCCATTCATAATAGAATCTATTGCACCTTGCGTCATGGATGTGATAATGCTTTTAGAAACTTCCTTTACCACATCCAAAACCATAGGTAACCCCTTTTTTACGATCACATCTTTAGTTCTGTTCCAAATAGTATCTTCACGGATTTTATCCAGAAAATCGTGCCCTTCCCATGTTAATGAACCAACAGCAAATAAGTAAATGTGATCGTCCGCATACTGTGCTTTGTAATCCGATATCAGGTCTGCTTCATATAGCAGCTTACAATGATAAGCAATCTGCTCGATTGAGTAGTCTTCAATTTTTAAATTAAAAATCGCTGTATCAACATACTGTTCTTCAATTGCAAAAAGGATTTTTCTGCATAATTCCATGTCTCTTTTCATATCTTTACCCTCACAATCCCCGTCAGCAGAAGCTGCATCAGGGCTTTTTTCTTTTGTTTTTCTTCATCGAGCTTACGCTGATGAAGGGTGATAAGGTTGTCGAGCTGAGAAAAATATCCTCCGATTTTTACCTGTTCAGCCAACGAGGGAGCAGAAATATCAACATTATTTATTGCTGTTTTGGATAAACTTGGAACGCCTGTTGACTCGTCCATAGCTTTCCAGTTGATGCTCTGATATATTCCATACACAAAATTCAAATCATAATTTTTCTTCGGAACGCAATAAAATAGCGTATCTACCGTCCAAAACGGTGCTTTCAGAATATATGGATTGTCAATTGTTCCTTTTCTTCCAATGCCAATAGCATCTTCTTTTTCCGATAGTGCTTCTGAAACACTTAGCATATATCCGCCTGTTCCGTAAACAGGTATTTCGCCTTCTTCAAGATGTTTGTAGTCACGTCCGCTGCAAACATTAACAACCTCACCCAACTTACGCTGTTCCCAAGCATCCGTAAACTCCGGAAATCTGATCTCCGGTCGATCACATCCTTTTTTCGGGAACATCCTTTGCAGACACGCTTTTTTGAGCGTCTGAAGCTGTTCGATTTTACGCACCTGTAATTCTATCAGCTTGTCCTGCATGGTGAGGATTTCTGCGATTTTTTGTTGTTCGGGGAGTGGGGGCATTGCTGCTATGTAACCACAAAGATTTTTGTAATATAATCTTGTACGTGTTCCTCCCATTTTTTGCATTCTACAAAAATACCGAAACCTTGCTGTTCCATTCAGGATCGGAATTATAAAATCGAGATCACCTTTTTCGGAAGCCGTAAACACAGGGTATTCACTGCTTACTAGAACAGAGGATCCGGTTTTGTTGATATTGAAATGAAAAACATCATCATCACTCATGTGTCGATACGTGACAAAACTATTAGGCACAATTTTATATCCTAGATTTGTCTCAACTGCGGTACGTTTATCATAGTATTGAGATTGCGGGATCAAACCTTGTCGTGAAGAAGAATAGACCTGATATTTATCGATTTCATTTGTTAACTGCCTGTATTCCTGCAAATATTCTCCAAGTAATTCAACATTCCATTCATTAGGTACAATCCCAGCTTTTGTCTTTTTATACCCCTCCGGCACTTCACCTCGCCGGATCTGGTCAAGTCGTTGTTTGATTTCCGGATTCATGCTGACTCCTTCCTGCCGGTTTCTTTCTCACAGTTACCTTTTTTCTATGCATATAGCGTTCCAACAGCTTGGCATGATAGGGGTTTACATAGACCGTTTCGTAACCACGCATGGTTTTGATCATATTTTTGATAAACCATAACAGACCAAATACAACAGAGACAGTCCCTAAAATCATTGTCAATATCGCAAACAGTGCATTCCCATCTGAAATTTCAATAATGCCCGCCGAAATAATACCGGATATGACACCGGTTGCCACCCCCAAAAGGATGTTATCAATCATATCACTATCAGCCGTCAGCCCCTTGTGCAGTTCCAGCATCGTACTGCGGCTGATCTGGTTGTGATGTTCCTGATAAAAACGGCCCAGCACCTGCTTTTTCATCTCAATATTATCATAATCTGAAAAATCTTTGTTGTCATTAATCTGTTGAAAGAGAGTTCGTATTTTCTTCTTCACTTGCTTTTTTGTGAGAAATAACGGCTCATTTTCTTGCTGAAATTGATGTTTCATATATCATCTTTCTCCTATTTCTTCTCTTTCAGTTGTTTGCGTTCCTGCTCACGATCAATCTGCTTGATGCTTTTCTCGGGCGTTGGCAGATCCTCTGGCATTGTTCCGCCGAGTTCCTGAATGGTTTCACGTACCTTTTTGCCGACTTCATAATGTGTTCTGTTTGCTTCAGTCTTTCCCTGTACCTGCTCTCTGCGGAGCTTTTCTTCAGTCTGTGTGGCACGGAACAGGTTAGCGGCAAGCTCGGTGCTGCCCATGTGGTCGAGGATTTGCTGGCTCTTTTTAAGACCTTTTCGCTGCTTGATATCTTGCGCTTTCAATCCACCATAAAGACCCATATATCCAAAGTTCTGAAATGTTGCATAGTCCAGAGGTTCAATAACTCCAGCGTCATGTGCAGCGTCTGCCAACGATGCGTTATGACGCTTCATCTCCTTTCGGATAGCAAGACGCTTCTGATCCTCTGTTAATTCCTTATAATCGTCACTCAGCTCTTGCTGTCGTGTTTTGATTGCAAAGTAAGTTTGTCCGGCGGCAATTACTTCTTTACGGGGATCACCATTCATTACGATTAGATAACATGCGTATCGGGAAAGCATATAATCTGGGACTTCTTTATGTGCACCTTTGGGCATATTGATCGTTTTGCTGACGTCAGCAAAATGATCTTCGATCTCGAACCCGCTGTTTTTACAAGCGAGTTTTGCACGCTCAATAGCTTCGACAAAATTACGCCACTGTGCGTATTCCAGAACACTCTGCAATTCTCTTGCCAACCAGTATTCCTGACCATACTCATTCACATGCTTAATGCTTTCAAATGTCTGCTCGCTGTATACTGCAATATCACTCATAATCCCAACTCCTCCATATACTTCGCCATCTGTGCCTGCACCTGTGCAATCTCGGCTTCAAGATCGGCAATATTCTGCTTCACTTCGTCAATGTCAATCAGTTCCTCCTCCTCAAAAGTATCGACATACCGAGGAATATTGAGGTTGTAGTCATTTTCCTTAATCTCCTCCAGCGTTGCAACATAGCTGTATTTGTCCTCGCCCGTAAAGCTGATGTCCGTCTTGTATCGGTTGTAAGTGTCCACAATCCGCTGTACATCGCATTCACGCAGGATATTCTGGTTCTTGCCCTTTTCGTAATTCCCCTCGCCGCTGGCGTCTACAAAGAGCACCTTGTCATTTGTACCACGATCTTTGCGGAAAATCAGAATGCACGCCGGAATACCTGCACCGTAGAACAGATTCGCAGGTAATCCGATTACTGCGTCCAGAAAGTTGAACTGCTCAACGATCGTTCTGCGGATTCTGCCTTCGCTTGCACCACGGAACAATACACCATGGGGAAGGATGATTCCCATGCGTCCGGTGCTGTCATCCAAGCTGTGAAGCATGTGCATTACAAATGCATAGTCGCCCTTGGAGGTCGGCGGAATGCCCCAGTCAAAACGTCGGTAAGGATCAAGCTCGGCGCTCATTTTTTGCTTCTTTCCTTTGGAATCAGTTTCCACATCGCCAAGGAATCCGCTGTCCCACTTATCAAGTGAGAACGGAGGATTTGCAACGATACACTGGAATTTCATCAGCTTGTCATCCTCAATGTTACCGGGATTTGCAAGTGTATCGCCGTGCCAGATGACCGCATCATCCACATTATGCAGGAACATATTCATTCTGCAGAGAGCCCATGTCTGCATGTTCTGTTCTTGTCCATAAATACGGGCTTTACCGCTCTCGATTTGCTTGAATGCTTTCAGAAGCAAGCCGCCGCTGCCGCAGGTTGCATCATAAATGCGGTCATTCTCTCGTGGTTGTACCAATCGGGCAACCAGTTCAGAAACTTTACTCGGCGTGTAGAATTCTCCGCCTTTTTTACCCGCATCGGATGCGAAATTTGCGATCATATACTCATATGCATCACCGATGATATCCACCGAATCAAGCTGTGACGGTCGGAGATCCAGATCCCTGAAATCCTCAAGCAGATTCTTCAGTATGGCATTTTTCTCTTTCGGCTCGCCAAAATCGACAGTGGAATTGAAATCGATCGCACGGAATACATTGTGAAGCTTGGCACTATTGTTGTTTTCAATTGCCGCCAGTGCTACGTTGATCTTCTGACCGATTTCAGCGTCATTGCGATTCTCATATAAATAAGTGAATGTAGAATTCTCATCCATAACAAATCGTTCACGGCTCATTGCACGTTCTATGCGTCGGAGATCACCAGCATATTGCTGCATGTATTTTTTTCTGGTCTCAGCGTATACATCACTCAGGTATTTTACAAACAGCATGGAAAGGATGTAGTCTTTATAGCGAGAGCTGTCGATTTTTCCACGGAAGCTGTCGCATGCACTCCAAAGTGCTTTTTCAATATTCTGTTTTGTTGCCATTTTACTTACCTCTCTTTGCACCATCATAGATTCGGTTGATCATATATTTATTGTATATTGATTTTTGATCTGCCAGTTCATGAAGCAGTTCTTGTTCTTTATCAGACAGAAGCTGCAACTGTCCAATAATCCGCTGCTTTTCAATTGGCAGACTGCGAATTACCAGATTTCCGAAAAATGTTGAACTGATTGTTCCGAATGCACCGTTACCACTGATATTCTGCAGTATCTTCTGTTTTGTTGAATCACGCTTCAGCAGCCATAGCACATATTCAGGGCAGGCCTTCGCCTCATTTACCCGAATGATTGCAAAGTGAGACGGTACTAGATATCCACACCATTCCTCTTTTGTAATCATGATTGCTGTGTAGGGCGTGCTCAAACGAACGATAATATCTCCTGATTGCGTGAGGAAATCCATTTTCACTTCTTCGCTGGCAAGGAATTCCTCTGCATACTGTGTATCTAAATATCCGGTTGAAGCTGCACATTTCAAATTCAATAGTTTGTATGGATGTATTGCTTCATCTGATATACTGGCCTTTTTTCTTGTAGCAACAATGCCTGTTCGCACTGTTGCAATCTCTTTCAATAGCATTTCACACCTCATTTTTGTTCTGGGCTTTTTGTGATTTTCTATATTATAACATACATCGACACATTTGTCAAGTGTAAATTTGTCACGGGCAATTTGTGATTGGTGGGGTCGTGCAGAAGAGTAGTATAATGATTCTTGTTTTTGTCCAACAAAAAAGCACCCGCCCAAGCAGGTGCTTTCACATCTCAAAATCAATTTGTCTCTCCTCGAAAATCCACCCTCACCAACGCCTTCCCATTCGGCAGTCTTTCAGCCTCCCGCAGAATCTCAACGTATCCAATCTCCTCCATCGCCGCAGCAAGCGCTTTTTCCTCCACCTGATGGTGAATAGCATCCAGCCCGTCAAATGCATGGAGATAGGGCGAATCCGAGACCCAGCTATTCTCATCCATATTGATCTGAATCACACAGGACACATATTCGGGTGCCGACTGCAGCACAGCTTTCCGGAATGCCTCATACCCGATGTATTCAATCAGGAGATTGGCGATCAAAAGCTCTGACTGCGGCAGCCGTTCCGCATCCTGTACCAGATCCAGATGCAGCAGCGTCAGCACATCCGACAGCTCGGCATATCGCTCAGACGCTGCATGCAAGTATGCTTCATTGACATCCACACCATAAACAGTGCGATACTTTTCCGTCCGGATATGCTCCAGTCCATTGCCGCCTGCAACACCGAGCACCATTGCTGTTTCGACCGGATATACCTCGAACTGCATCTTCATAATGGCATTCATCGTCTGAAGCTGCCGGACAGAATCCAGACGCATATGGTTTTCGTAATCATCCAGACAGATTTCTTCCCATGGATTTGACATCACATTCTCCTTCCGAAATCAAGATAATTCATTCATGCCGCCACACATAAAACTGCATCTCACCCTCGCTCTCCCTGGCATAGGAAGCATTCAGCTCTGTGAGCCAGCCCTTTGCCCAGGCTGCATTTTTGCGTTCCCAATTGGTGGGATCGTCCTCATATTCCCAGATCGTCGCCATGTAGAGCTTGGCAGTCACGCCGAGCTTCTGCGCGTAGTATTTCAGTTTTTCGTAGTCCGCAATAATATCGTGATGCGGTGTGAACCCCGCTTTGTATTTGATCTCGATGACGGCAAGGCACTCGGTCACGTTATTGCCCCAGTATTTCGACGAGGCATTCATGTCCACACGGGCAATGACCATATCTGGACGGCAGCCTGTGCCTTTGAATTTGTCATCCGTGAATTCTGTGAAAATACGGATATCATTGTATTCAAACACCGTTCCGAGCTTGCTGCGAAGATGAAAGTACAGTGCGTTTTTCAGTGTATCTTCTTTGAGAAGCCAGCCACATTCGTAGTCGGATTTGATTTCATTCTGCCAGATGTCCACGAGCGTCCTGTCAATCAATTGGATAAGGTCCTTCGTTTGCATATTGCTCACCTGCTTTCCACGATAGTTGTTAAGATTATTATAACATATCGGGCAGAAAACTGCAATACGGGGGCGAAATCTGTCGGCTGCTTTATCGGCAAAAGGGGTGTCCAAAACAGACACCCCTTTCAGGATTACTCAAGTTAGGGTATTGTGTTTTCGATCTGTGTGTGATATAATAAAAGGGACAATCCATCAGAATTTTTGTAAGAGAAAACGAGGACGAGAAGCATGTTCAAAGAATACTATGAAAAACTCCTGCAGCAGTTGTCCCTTGATTTCAACTGCACTCCAGCAGACCTTCAGGCGAAGGAGAATATCATCACAGCCTCGAAACTTCATGAGGGCAGAAGGAACTACAGCCCTGATAAGCCGTTTTTACAAATGGTGACGCTTGGCAGAAACACCGTCATTATGGCGGACGAATGCCTGCACGAGTTCCTGCATGGTTGGAGCAAGGATGCAGAGGGGCACCGCCTCTTTGAATTCGGGAAACTCACTGAACTGAATGAAGAACTAAAGCGGTACGGCTATCAGATGGCTCCGACACATCATATGTTCTTGCCTTGCCGCAATGTTGAGGCAGAAGAACGCTATCAGGTGAAGTGGCTTTATGATGGCGAGATCAGCCCGTTCTACGGCAATCCGCAGTTTCCGAATGCAATCGCTTTTCCGGTACCCTGTCCTGTGCGGCCTGACAGAATCGTTGCTATTGCGGTCGATGGGGATACCATTATGGGTATGGCAGGTTGTTCGGAGGATGCACCGCATTGGCAGCAGATTGGAATCGATACACTTCCGCAATACCGTTCAAGGGGAATTGGCTCCTATCTTGTGACGCTGCTGAAGAACAAAATCGTTGAAATGGGTGACGTTCCCTTCTATGGCACTGCAGCTGCGAATATTCAGTCGCAAAATATCGCCATCAACAGTGGATTTAAGCCAGCTTGGGTGGAAACTGAAGCGATGAAGATTGGAGAAGACAACTGACAACCTTAAATTTGTCGAACAATTTCTATATCTTAGCCGCACCCCACCACAAGTGCGGCTTTTCTGTACATACAAAAACCCTCCCCATTTCATCTGGAAAGGAGAGGGTTTTACACATCAGTTTTCATTATAAGCTCGATCTAACAATGATTTTGCTTTTTCAAAGTCCTCGAGAGATTTTAAATAAATGCGCAAGTCACCCGTACCCCAATGCCCCTTATTGCGTACATCTTCTGTAAAGCCTTGCTGCAAATCTACTGAATCAGGATTCAGTCTGAGGTGTAGAAGCACATAGCTTTGATATACTTCAACACAAACGATATTGCGGACTTTTTTGAATGCAACATATAGCTTCAACTGGTTTTCAGAGACATCATCTCCAAGAGAAAGTATATAATTTCGAACAGAGTAAAACAAATTCTGATTTTTTTCTCCAGCTTCTGAAAAAGACTGTTTGAAATCCTTGTCTTTCCAATTACTCTTCTTAATGGGTTTGGCAGTAGGTTCATCAAGCACAATGGGTTGTACCTGCGGTGCATTAAGGTATTCAAGAGAGATCAGAGCATCCCCAAATTTCTTGTATTTGACCAACTTAATATTTCGCTGCATCTGATTGACTGCGTGTTCATCAAATTTGGTGAAATCATTTGCAACGCAAATAACACAGGGCATACTCCAATCGATAGCTTCGGCTTTCTCTATTCCCAAAACATCCATTACCAATAATTTAAAATCTGCTTTATGATCAAGCAACCAATCAAGGTAGAACAATCCTTGATTGATTACATTTTCGTTTACACTGCGCTTGTACTCAAAAATCACCGGACAATTGTTTTCATCAATGCCAATACTGTCCATTCTGCCATTAGCAATCCTGTACTCGGATTTCAAAAAGGTAACTCCAAAAAACGTATACATGTTATCTTCCAGAAGTTGTTGCAGTTCTTTTTCTAATGTCACCTGTGTAGATTGTAGTTCTTCTACTTGCCCTTTTATTCCGAAAAGTTTAATATCAGCCATTTGCGACCTCCCATGTACATTTTATAGATATGAGTAACCACTTTGATTATAGCATAAAACACCATGTATTTCAAGTCCCTTGTACACAAAAACCCTCCCCAACGCATTGAGTGGGGAGGGTTCGTTTTGCTATTTAGTGTCTGCTCAACAACTGAAAAAGCACGTAGAAGCTTTGCTGTGGAGTGCTTTTTCAGTTGTTGAATGCAAGGATTTTTGGCGTTTAAGACAAAAATCCTTGCCCTTTGCCGCCGCAAACGGGC
>CALXHI010000054.1 GCA_944388075.1 uncultured Clostridia bacterium
ATTCATGGTTTCTACAATTCCATGCGCCCGCACTCTCATAACAATGGGCATCCGCCCATTGATGCTGAAAATCACGTTACCTAGCTCTCTACTTTTTTCTGTCCACTTTATTGACATTGGTCCATACCAGTGATGCCCTCATCGGCATACAGGTCTACAAGTTCTTCTGTGATCGAATCTTTAAACTTGTGACTGTAGTAGGTCAACTGCGCCTGATAGGAATTCAGCTGATCTTCGCTGTTTGAGCTGACTCGGCAGTAAGCGGCAACTCGCCATTTCACTGTTTCGGTCATAATGCTCGGTTGAATCACGGTTATCGTTGCCATGCTTACACCTGCCTTTCGTTTTTTTACTTACAACAATACCACATTTCTCTGTGAATTGGAATCACCAAACCGGACAAATTTACTCGTCGGAATCTGTGTAATCTATATGCTTGTCCGCTTCTTTGCCTGCGATACAGCAGCACATGGCAACCACGCCAACGGTGCCACCGACCACACATCCGATAATAAATCCGATCATCACGCCACCTCCAGATCCATAGCTGACGGATACTCTCCGATGACTGCATTCCTGCATCGGCTGATCAGCTGTTCCTTTTCTTCTTCCGTCAATGCCTCTGCTTTTGCGTCGATGTAACGCTGAATCAGCGCAAGGATGTATTCAGCTGTTCCGTATTTCTTCATCACGGCACCTCCAGACTGATTTTTATTATCTGATCTACTCGCTTCATGACATCTGCATCCAATGAGCCAATGTAGCTTCTGAGCCTTCGTTTGTCAATGGTACGTATCTGCTCAGCCAATACAATCGAGCCATCGGTCAGCAGGTCGGCATCATCCACCTTTGCATGGACCGGAAGCGATGGCTTATTGGAACTGGTGATCGGCAGCACAACAATGGTCGGGCTGTGCATATTCCCGATGTTATTCTGCACCACAAGCACAGGTCTGATACCACCTTGCTCACTGCCGAAAGTTGGGTTCAGATCGGCATAGAAAATATCACCTCGTTTTATTAACATGCAGTCACCTCATTTCTTGCGGATACAGTTCGAAAACGGACAGAACAGGACATCGGTATCTCTCACATACCATACACAGCCTTTGCACGGATGGCTCTTAGGAAGCTTAACGCACGGAACAGGAATCGACACACCACAATCCTGAACGATCGGAACACGTCCACTGCCAACCCTCTTGTACTTTCCATGCTTTTCCGCTTTCTTGATGCTCATATGTTTTTCCTCCATTTTTTATATTTTGTAAGTAAAACGGCGGCTTTTGAAAAATCGCAAACCGCCGTATCATTTCGTTTTGCCTTCGTCTGATTCCTTTCGGTTTCAGACTTTCCGTGATATTTATCCACGATCCCCGTCACGGCGGAGCATCCGGAACGATCAGCAGCTTACTGATCTCATGGAACTCTCATCCCTCCGAGGTTCTCCCGGAGCCGCCCTCATTGCGTGATCCCGATTCCCATCAGGGCTGTGACTGGACGGAAGTATCATTATCCTCCTGCGTTTCATTGCCTCACGGGAAGCTGTCCCGATTTCCAAGCTTCATATTTGCAATCTTTGCACATCGTGCAAAGTTGCCGCAAACTCTGTTTGCTGTCGCTCGCTCTTTCGAGGTCATGGCGTATGGCTTGCGTGGCTGCCGAGATTTCATACCAGCCGCAGGATTAACGTATTCCGAATGCTGTATATTCAATTTTCAAGTTGCTTTGAAGAGCTTTTTATTTGCCCCTCTACTTTAGGAGCAGTTGAAAGGCGTTTTGAGAGGGGTATTTTTCAAAAAACTTTTTCATTTTTTTCATCGCACCATCAATCGACTCACGGATCGTCATATCAGCAACACCCTCAAGTGCTGCAATCTGCCTGTACGTCATACCCTTGAAGTAGTAAAAATAAATCCTTTGATACTGTTTTTCATTGAGTGTTGCCATGGCATCCCGAACCATCTTTTTGAGTTCTCTTTCTTCAATTTTATCCATTACAGGATTCAAGGGAAGGTCTTTGATTTTCAGAAAATCGCCATTTCCTTCCTCGTCTGTATCACAGTCCTCATAGTAGCCTTCATCATTGTGATACCTGCGCTGACGGTCATCGGCAAGACGCTCATTGCCGAGCCACTCATTGTAGATTTCAATCATGGGTTCAAATTCTTCGGGAGTCATAATGATCATCTTGGCTAATCTCGGATGCTTTTTCGCAAAATCCGGATCAGTGGTAACCACAATGTATCTCGGACCTGTAAAGTGGTCGTACAGCTTTTCTGTCTGGATGTAGTAATAGCCTCTTTCCTCAATAAATTTGAGAATATTCTCCATTTTGAGCTTGTTAAAAACATATTTCATTCGTAATACCTCCGTTTTGATTTCTTGCTTTCGGTTGAATCAAAACGAAGGCTTACGGATATTTCGCTGTTATGCACAGCCATGGGAAGGTCAGCAACATAAAAATCCCCTTTCCCGTGCAATCGGAAAAGGGGCTTCAAACACTGTACGAAACAAACGAGCAACAAAAAAGCACCGTAGAAACGAATAGGCATAGTTATAGCGTAAGCTATACTAATAACCTATCCTGTTTCGTACGGCGCTTGGTAGCTTAGTCACATATGACTATCTCCGCTTGCTCGGTTAGAAATCGTAATAAGCAGTTATTCAATTTTTGTAAGATAAACAGTAAAGTCCTGATCTCTACTATGTCCGAATGTTCTGAAATAAGCAAGATTCATGATATATGCGTTCTTGCATTTCGGGCACTTCACCTGCATATGTCCCTTTATATCTGAATAGACCTTATCAATCAGAAATCTGCAATTCGGACATCGCAGGTCACGCAGTGTCAACTGTGTCACCTCGGCTTCAGAGAATTCAAGTTTTCTGAAAACCTCATCGGTCATGAAACTTATCATCATCCACCTGCTTTCCCACCATTCAGATGCATTTCAGTGGTGATGTATTCATCCATTCGATGTTTTTCAAAAAGCTTCATCTGTTTCATGCGGATGATAAGGGCTGTAAAGGATACCCCAAGATATTCTGCCATATCCTGCAAGATATCCTTGTCCTTAGAGGTAAACACATTCTCTCCGTAAATGCGAAGTGGCTTGTTACCGGTGAATTGGACACATGTATTTCTCAGAAGTGTTGCAGGCATCAATAATGCTGCGGCTCCTCGGTCTGCTTGGCATTCTCGAATATTCATTATTGCAGCCAGCTCGTCAAGCTGATAATTCTGATTGTTATCAAACTCAGTATGAAAAGCTGAGACCACAGGCGAGTTCGTCAGAATGGACTCAATGTAATGGAAAACCTCATGTGCAATACAGAAATATCGTCTGTTTCGCTCTGTCGGGCGCTTCAGAATCTTATCCAGCAATATGATCTTTTCGGGAAATGTACCCTTTTGAACATAGCCGTCGTGATATACTGTAATCGGTGTTACACCGTCAGAAAGAAACGACAGCTTGTTCGGATCGTTCTCAGCAATCGATACATACAAGATTCTTAGTTTGAAATAGCGAATTGCGAAATCCACTATATCTATCGGTCTTGTTCCATATGCGGCACCTTCATGCTGTTTGATAAGTGTCTCACAAATCTCATCAATCTCAGCATTACGGAATCGAGGGATTCGTTGGTTCATCTGGTTCACTCCAATCATCAATATTGTGTTGAAGCCTCTTTTCTTACTGTTCTACATTTTTCAGCACTCTGACTGCAACGCCCTGAATTATGATCTCATCGTAGTACTGATCTTCCATTGCGCTGTTTTCAGGGTGCAGTCGTATCTTTTTCCTTTTCGGCTCGGGATAATAGCGTTTGAGTGTTGCTGTTGAATCTGTTGTGCTTGTTAACGCTACAACGATATCTCCAGGATTTGCAGTGGCTTGTTGGCGGACAATAATCAGATCTCCGGGTGCGATGCCTGCATCAATCATGGATTCGCCGTCTGCTTCAAGCACAAAGAATGTTCCTTTTCCGATATATGAAGCAGGCAGTGGTATCAGTTCCTGAACATTTTCCTCTGCATATTGCGGCAATCCGCAGGCAACCTTGCCAACAAACGGGGCATTGACAATCTCCTGCATCGGCTTATGCTTGGTCAATGTGATATTACGGGCATTCTCGATTTCAAGCATTCCGTTCTTTCGCATTGTGGTCAGATACCGAGATAGAGTGGATTTCGGCATTCCCAATGCTTCTCCGATTTCCCGTGATGAAGGAGATTCCCCGAACCGGTTCTTGTAATCTTCAATAAAGTTGAGTATGTACCCGTAGTACTCCCTGTTCTGATGCTGCATACAATCACCCTTTCTCCATGTGGAACTTCGTTCCACATATAAATTATACCCCCTATCGACTCAAAAGTCAATAGGGAGAATCATAATTATCGCAGAACGGTAACATATAATCCAACTTTTGTATGAATGCACAAAAAGCAATTCTTCCATTTGGTATATTTGTAAAAGAAGGCGGAGTAGAGAATATGGTCTCAACGGAACATATAGCATCTCCCTTTCCAACCAGAGTGGATACAGCCACAGCCATCAAGGCAAGATCAATCAACTTGGTGCAGTGGCTTTTCGCATATAAACCGGGCAGGAAACCAATGCGGTATCGACAATTCTAATTCCGTATTAATTGCGCGTACACCAACTTTTGATGCAACCAATCCATAAAAGGACGATATGCAAGCAATAAGACAGGCACGACCAAGCAAAAAGGGGCTGCGTCACCTGTAACGGTGTATGTCCGCCTAGACTGCCGCCAATAGAAAGAGTTCTGAACGCCGTCGGGAGCATGAATCCAATCAAAAACGGGATGAATATAACTGCGACAACCAGCAATGCAGCAAATGCAGCATTTTTATACCGGATGGAAAGCAACGCTGAAACCAGAATTGCTGCAATGCTCCAGAGAACATGAAATGTATCTTTTAGCATTGTATATTCAGTAAGGGATAATTCCCATGTGCAGTTCTGAAATGTCTGCATGCTGTAAATCGGTGCATTGTAATAATCTGGTGCAGATTGCACTACAAAACAGCATGCATCTGACAGATTAAAAAGAATTGTGATAAGACATCCGAATGCCGCAGCTACAGCCAGCTTGACAGTAATCAACTTTTTTCTTCCATAGCCGGTACAGAACAGCATGGAATGAATTTTGCCGCAATCGTTTGTGAAATAGGGTACTATGATACCTGCAAGCAGCAGCAACAGCAACCAATCGGGCCCATCATCATCCAGGTAGAGTAACCAATCTAAATCATAGAAAAAAACAGGGTGCCGCCCTTTTTCTTCCTGCTCACAGAAATAAAGATATTTTTCGTAAACCGCTTGAAATGCATCCGTTTTTCTTTGCGCTTCCGATAAATCCTCTGTCACTGCAAACTGCTCCTGCAAGGTCATATCTTCCGTAACATCGGCATTCAGCGCAGTTTCAAGCCAGGCTTTTTCTGCTTCAATGTATTCCGCAGCCTCTGTAGCCGTCTTTCCTTCCAGGACCTTCATATATTCTTTGTATACTGCTTTTGAATACGCAATATCATATTGGCGGGGCAAAAAGGAAACAAAAATCCTTACTGCAAAAAGAATCATCAACAAAACAACGGTAACCGGAGAAATCAGCTTGCTGAATTCATATCGCGTCATGACTGTCACCGCCAAAATAATACAGATATACATCCTCTAAATTTGCTGACACTTCTGTTGCATCCGGGACAGGCTTCTGGTCCGAAATAATCCGGAAGCAAGAACGATTTCCTTTGGTCGTAAATCCAGTTACGCAGTGATGGGAAAGCAGTGTGTCTGACTGCTCTGTTGGTACGATGGCTTCCCACACCTTTCCGCTGAGCATACTGCACAGTTCATCCGGTGTTTTCACACATTCCACCATACCGTTTTTCAGCAGAATAATGCGATCGGCTATAGATGAAATATCCGAAATAATGTGGGTGGAATAAATCACAATTCTATTTTTGCTGATTTGATGGATCAGATTGCGAAATCGTATGCGTTCTTTCGGATCAAGTCCTGCTGTAGGTTCATCAAGCACAAGAATTTCCGGATTTCCCAGCAGTGCAATGGCAATACCAAGCCGACGCTTCATGCCGCCGGAATAACCACCCACCTTTCGTTTGCGGCAATCCCATAGGTTTGTCTGGTGCAGCAATGCTTCACAAACAGTTTTTTCGTCCGATACGCCTTTCAGACAAGCGAAATACCGCAGCATTTTCTCTCCGGAAAAATGCGGATAAAATCCCGGCTCTTGCGGAAGAAATCCTATTTTCTCCCGATAGGAAGTGCCCAGTGTTTCAATTGGCTGACTATTATAAAGGATTCTGCCGCCGGTGGGAGTCAAGACATCTGTAATCAGATGCATCATTGTTGTTTTTCCTGCACCGTTTGGCCCGAGCAGTGCGTAAATCCCCTCAGAAACAGACAGAGAAACGGATTGCAATGCCCGTTTTGAGCCATAGTGCTTTGAGATGTTTTCAAGGCGCAATTCCATCAGCGTTCCCTCCTTCGTTTCCTGAGCATTCGTGAAAGTGCTTTTGTATATGCCAGATAAGCTGCCATGGACAACAGTACAAGCAGCAGAAAACATATGCTGAGCAAAATATAAATGCGGTATACCGCATATTCTCCTATGCGCACTGTGTTCATCTGACTAAAATAGCACTCGGGAAATAGTAATGCCGAAGGAAGCATCAACTGCATATTTTCGAGTGTCTGCAATAGTCCCGCACCTGCATTATTCTTGCAATAATAAAACAGTTCCGCCGAACCGATGCCGAACAGTGCTGAACCCAGAAATGCAACAACCGTTTTCTGAAAGACGACTGATGCCAGTAATGCGACAGCGAGCAACAGCAGAAAAAACAGGAGCTGCATCCCTGAGCAAATCAACAGAAATTGAAGATTGGATAAAGAAAAGGGACAAAGCGATAAATCTGTCATCTGTAAATCAAGAAGCTGTAGTGATGAGTCAAATCCATATATACCATAATACCGTATCGCATATGTCAGAAAACCAATCAACTGTACGGATAAAACAGCAACCACAACAACCGTAGCACTTGCAAAATACTTTGCCCAAAACAGCCGGGATCGGCCCTTCTTTGTGGTATAAAGCATGGAAAAAATGCCATTTTCGTGTTCAGCGGAGAAAATACCGGCACATAAAAAACAAATCAGCAGTACGGCAATGTGCAGGGTACAGGATTTCCGCCCGAAAAAAAAATAGTTCTCCACATATCCCGCCAGACCGTCGTCATAAAAGGTTTCAAGATACAGAGGTTTACGATACGATGCCTCTGCCAGTTTTGCCCGCTGAAGCAGATACGCATCGGTTTCGCTTTCTATAATGCTTTGTGCAGACTGTGTAATCTCAAGTCGTGTTTGCGTGCAATTCTGCATGTAGATACACTGAGAATACAAATCAGAAAACAGTACGGCATCCATATCTTTTGTCAGGCCGTATTTTCCTTTCTGCTTTGCCGTTTCTTCTGTAAAATTCAATTTTTCTTCGTTCAGCCGGGTTTGCTCCGCCTGAACCTTGGCAAAATAAGCATCAGAATAGACCTCACTGTAATTGTAGAATATTTTAGACTTGCACCTCGGAAGCTGATAGTAGGTATCGGAAATGATGCTTGGGTGTAGCAGTTCATAGATGAAGCCTGTGGAATAAACCGCAGAAACGATCGTCAGAATCAACGCAAGCATGATAGAGATTTTGGCAAAGCGTTGATGAAACAATTTTGAAAGCTCATAACGGTATAATGGAAAATGCTTCATGTAGCTTCACCCGCTGTCAAGAGAATCGGTGTTCCCTTGTATACCTGTGCAGTACTGCGGTCAAGCAGCAGCGGATAGGCATAATGCACACCAGCGCTCAATTCCGGTATGGAAACAGCAATCCGATTCAACTGGGATGGACTGCCTTTTTCAATATCTGCACCGTATGCCCCGTGGAATACAGCACTTGGTATATCATCAATCAGCAAAAATAAGCTGCAATCATCAAAAGGCGTCAGGCAATATAGATACAGAACAGAATCTGTCAGCACCGGAATGTTCCAGGTTTCCGAAAAGTCCAGTGCATTCGTGCAAGTATCAGAAAGTTTCAAGATAGCCGAATTATAGTTTTCCTCTGTGGGATATGTCTGCACATCCAATTGATTCATTTCGCTATTGCTTCGCTGCAATGCAGCAGTCTTTTCCGCATTGTCTGTACTCGGCAGAATTTCTGCATGGATATAACTGCATTTTTGACTCCATTCGGTCCATGCTTCTTCTGTCTGAGGCAGGTTCTGGTCGGTACAGGCAGTGATATTGACAATCGGGGCAACCCCACTTTGCAGTTCGAGTGTATAATCAAAGGAAATTTCTTCACCGATACGATAGTCGCTTGACAGGGCAATCTCCGTTTTTTCGCCATAAGCCAGATTACATAGCTGACCATTTTCGAGGCAGAAAAAAGTCATCCGCGAATGAGAATCATCAAAATACTGTTCCTTGACCTGTGCGCTGTATACAAGATTGTGTTCTTCTTCCGTAAGCACCAGCGGATAGAAATCGCTGATTTGCACATCCTTATTGCTATCCGAATAAGCATCATACACCTTTTGTGTGTGATAGGTAAACAGGTGCATGCCAACAACTGTATTGTCTTGATTCTGTTCTGAATTGCTTTGTGATTGATTCGGATCTGCCAACGGTTCAAAGCTTGGATCTGCATGACAAGCGCAATTTGCAAAGAGCATGATGTACGACAGCAATAGCAAACTGATCTTTTTACGCACTTTCATATGGCACTACCTCTCCGGTTTCTAAAAAAAGCATTCTTCCGCCGTCCTCACAATAAAAAAACAGTACCTCCTCACTGATTGCAGTGATTCCCTGAATAGCGGCTTCGGTTGTACAGCATTTTGTCGATTCACTCCAAGCTGCATTGCCGCACAGAATGCTTGTGCGGGATTCGTCAATCGTATATACTTCATCCAGATACACATTGTATGTATAAAACGGAGATTTATCATAGAGCAAGGTTTTGGCTGATGTCTGCAGATCAAACTGACAGTATTGCCCCATTTGATTGATGTAGTAAAGCATATCCTCCTGAACAGTCCACCCATCAAAGGTGGGGAAGTCATCCAGTCCTTCCGTCACAATTTCTTCCTGCATATCAGAAAGATCAATTCTAATGATTTCCCCTTCTTTGCTGATGCAATAAAACGCATTCGTAACAGAGTCAGTACAAGTATAATTTGCATTGATCTCATGCTGAATCGGATGCACCTCATTGGACTTGCTGTTATATATTAAATGCATTTCCGTATATGCATCCTCCGCATTGTAGCCGTAAGCAGAAATATAAATATATGACTCATCAATATATCTTAACAAGTCAATCTGTACAGTATCAGACACCAGAGAAACGCCGTTGCCGTCTGTTTCAAGTGTCAGAAAACCCCGTGTGTTTCCCTGCGAATCAATCGTGAAAAGAAGATTTGCCTGTGCAAGATAAAGTGATTTCCCGTCCGACATCAGCATATTGCTACCGGAATAATACCGATTCAGGATACATGACGAACTATTATGCGTACAGCCTGCTTCACGGCACTGGGAAACAAGCCGTGGCGTTGCATCACGATCTTTTTTCATCTTCATTGAGCCACAATAAAACCAGTCATCATCTTGCATCGTCAAAGCATTTCTTGTATCTACAATTTCAAGATTTCCGTTTCCTCCAAGAAAGTTTGTACTCGCATCATGATGTGCATCGGCGCTTGATGCATCTATGACCGTCTGCTGTGTATCACTGGCAGAGGGCACCTGTTTGCTCTGTGCAGTATCTTCTGTGCATCCTGCGCAAAGTATCATGCAGATTGCAGAGAGCAAAGGGATTACTTTCTGTTTCATCTTGTTCCTCCTGACGAGGCTATCTGCCTCATATATGCAGAAAGCGTATGAAATGTTCATACGCTTTCTGTACCATAGCTTAATTTGAAATTAATGTGACGGATCCTGTTCCATTAGCCGATGAATAGCCTGTTCTGTAAAGCGTTACAGTATGTGTGCCATCTGTTTCAGCATATGAACCATAAATATCACCTGATGTTTGAGCAGTCAACTTAGTTTTTCCAGAAGCAGTTTTGGTAAATGAAAATGGAGTGCTTGAATCGCTACGATCGAAGTTACATGCAGCAGTAATTTTGGTAAACTGATACTGTGTTTGATCGGGATAGTTAGCGTGTGGATATACAGAAACCCGATACTTGCACAGATTTGCGCTCGAACCGTTAGCATAGCCCAAATTCAACGAGATGTATTCGCTGTTCCCACTCCACCAAACTCGTATACCAAGTTCTGCAAAGTAATTGTAGCTATCATAATCTGATGCGCTGACACTTAAACTTCCAATACCAACGGCCATTGTTGTAGCAGCAATCAAAGATGCCAAAGTTCTCTTAAAAGTTCTTTTCATGACGAGTTCCGCCTTAGTTTTCATAGACTTGGTTTTCATTGAAATTGAATCAGTTTGCTCGAGCCCGATTACTTTTTCAGTGTCTTCGGCTCCTTTGCCTGACAAAAGCCCAGCATTGAAGCAGAATTCGCACCGATCACCGCGCTCTTAAGACCTGCCTTAGCAACAGTCTTCAGAACACTATTTTTGAGTTCCTTCTTCATGGTACACCCTCCTTTCCTTCACCCCACCAACCAGAGTGGATACAGCCACAGCCATCAAGGCAAGGTCGATCAACTTGGTGTAGGGGCTTTTTAACATATAAACCAAGCAGGAAACCAATGCGATTATCACAACGGCACCTCTGCTGATTTTACGAAATAGGACTTTCCGCTTTTCACTGATGGGCTTGTTTTCATTTTCTACTGGTGCATATACAAATATCACCAGTACGGAAAACAGCAGAAAAATGTAGTGAATTGCTCCGATACCATCCATAGGGAAAAACTTAAACAATAATAGCACGCTCATTGTTACCACTGCAAACAGTGTATTGCAACTCCAATAGTGCTTTGCGTGATAGCCGCCGCATATTTGTCGCAACACTGCAAAAATCAAAAAATATAAAAATGCAGCTGACAGACAGTTTAGAATGATTCCAGATATCAGCACGATAAGAAATGTAATAACCGTCGAAATCATGATCTCATATCCGTACTGATATATTGCGATTTTGTCTTTTTCAATTATTTCATTTTTCAAAAGAACACGCACCATATAATTTGACAACCATGTGATCATATCATTCACCGCCGAT
>CALXHI010000055.1 GCA_944388075.1 uncultured Clostridia bacterium
ATTGGCTGAAAATCCTGTTTTACAGGCTTTTCAGCGGCACAAATCAAAGATTTGTGCCGTACTCCCTGATGAGAGTCTGCCTTTGCCGCCCGTTTGCGGCGGCAAAGGGCAAGGATTTTTGTCTTAAACGCCAAAAATCCTTGCATTCAACAACTGAAAAAGCACTCCAAAGCAAAGCTTCTACGTGCTTTTTCAGTTGTTGAGCAGACACTATAGTAAACCTGCACATTCGCAATTTTAATGATTAAAGCCTTGCTTGACATTTTCTGGTATTTATGGTAGTATAAAGGAGAAAAATGATCGAAAAGGATGAAAATGGATGCAAACCAATAACCCATGCCATCAAGCGATCGAACAGTACTATCAGTCAATCTACCGCTACTGCCTGCGCTTATTGCCGAATGACATTCCGGCGGCACAAGATTGCTGTCAAAATGTATTTTTATTGCTGCTCGAGAAACAATCCGAATTGGATTTTGAAAACAATATTCGTGGTTGGCTATACGCTTGTGCAGACAGAATCGTGAAAGACTACAAGAAAACCGCACACAAAACCCTCTTGATTGGCGATGCAATCGCAGAAGCGGAGCTTGTGAGCACATTTCCATTTGAAGAGCTGGAACAAGAACACGCATTTCAAATTTTAGAGCAGACAGAATTTCAGTTGCTGCAAGCATATTATAAGGCACAATATGGTACACGCATGGAACTGGCAAAACAATATGGAATGACGCCGGCGCAGCTTTACCAAGAAGTACATAAGATTCGCAAAAAAGTAATACGCGCTAAAAATATCCAAGAATAATTCTTAAAATTTTGTGCAAAACATAGATTCTATAGTTGCCGAACAAAAACTGTACTATGTTGAACCATGAATGGATAAAGGGCGACAAAGCACAAACAGATGGTGTGTAAAACCGAAGGATGTGTTTTGTGTAGTGTTGTCTAAGCCTGCATTTTATGGCGGATAGCCGGCATCTACCGATTTGCAGAATCGATTTCGCGAATTGCTCTCACCGTTTTTTTCTCGGAATTTGATCGGCAAACGGGTATCCTTGCAGGTTTCCCAACGACGGAATATGATATCGATTTTGATGTCACGCACATCATGCTGAATGGGAAGACACGTTCCGTTTGCGATGTAGTCTGTTCCTTTGAAGATTACATAGGGCAACATTGCACAATGACATATAAAAGAGAATAGAAAAGAGACTGTCAAATTGCATATCATGTTCACATTGGCGAATCTGTATTCGGTTGTCGGAAAATCTCTGACGATCTGATGCACTGTACCCTTGCGATGGAAAATCGAACAGTTCTCTGTGCGCTCAGCTTCTTGGATGGTTTACATAATTTGTAAATGGGAATTATGTGATGTTGTCCGATACAATCAGATGCCGCTGACAAAGACGGTTATCCTGACCTTTGGATATCTCTTTCTTTCCCTGCTGTCGTATTCGCTGATTCTGTATGTTTTCAAACTGGCACAGACACCGACCATGGGGCTGATTTGTGTTCCGGGGATCATAGGATGCGGACAGGCATTTGTCTGTTGTGCCAATATGTATCGAGGCGGCGGATCATTTCACACAGCGTAACAATGGACTCATCCGGTTCGCATCGAAAAGACAAATTCAGGAGTGTTTTTATGATTCAGGTAAAGAATGTTTCTCTCACACTTCAGAAAACCGAAATTCTGAAAGCAATCAATATTCGCTTTGCCGCCGGTCAGATTCACGGCTTGATTGGGCGAAACGGCAGTGGCAAAACCATGCTGATGAAGTGCATTTGCGGCTTTATTCGTCCGACCTCGGGCATGATTTATGTTGCAGGCAAGCAGGTCGGCAAAGACTGCGATTTCCCCGATCGGCTTGGGTTGATCATCGAGACGCCGGGCTTTATCCCGTATTATTCGGGCTACAAGAATCTCAAGCTGCTTGCCGACCTCAACAAGCGCATTGACAGAGATGCGGTCAAGCGTGCCATGCGGCAGGTTGGGCTTGATCCGGAATTGAAACGCCATGTGAAGAAGTATTCGCTCGGTATGCGGCAACGGCTCGGATTGGCACAGGCGATTATGGAAAATCCGAACCTGTTGATTCTCGATGAGCCGATGAACGGTCTGGACAAAGACGGTGTTGCCGATATGCGAAAGTATTTGCTCGACTTGAAGGCACAGGGCAAGACCATTCTCATTGCGTCACATTCCGCAGAGGATATCTCATGTCTTTGCGATACGGTCTGCGAAATGGACAAGGGCGTATTGACGCAGATTCGGGATTCGCAATAAGAAGTATTTTTGCACAGCGTACAAAGCATTGTGCAAGATAAAAATGTGCTATCATCAAGAAACAGTTTAAGAACACAGCAAGAAAGAGCAGAAATCCACAGGCAAAGAAACTTTGGAAGGATATGCTTCACAACACGCCGAAGCGAATGTTCATCGACATTGTTGTGAAAACCGGGGGGCGGATGGATCATGTCCGTCCCCTGTTTTCAATGAAATTTGTTCACACTATATGATGACCAAAGGAGATTATCATGAAGCGAGATCGTATCATTGTATTAGTTGCACTTTCCTTGACAGTGCCGGCGATGACTGGCTGCAAGGAGATGCCCTCGGAGCTTTCCTCACAAACCGAAAGTATCACGGATACAGCTTCGCAGACGGAAAGCACACCGGAAGATACCACTCCCCAAAATATGGATTTGTCTCGTGTGAAAATCACAATTCCTGACAGAGATGAATATCATCGATTGGAATTCAATCAAATTCCGATTGAGCCGGAAAGTGCTGAAAAGCATTTTCAGGAAACCTATGAATTCTGGTTCGGAGAAGGCGTTTCACAGGAAGAAATCCTTGCATATGGGGATTATACCGGTATTCCGGAAGAAGATGTGGTCAAAGGCTGGAATACATCCTCGGGGGAACACGCTTGGCGAACCTGTGATGTGCGCTTTCCGGATGCACCTGCGAATCAGTTCCGAAAGACAGAATACCTGCGCACGTAAAACGCTCGCTGCTATATGGACATGCGCCCCTCTACCTTGATGTTCGAGCTTTACAACAAATCCTTTATAAAAAAATACTTGGGGAAGAATTTAAGGAGAGAGACTTCAGTTGGCGTCCGAGCTTCAATGGTACATATTGCGGCGAAAAAGGCGCAGATGAGGACTGCACCCATCCGCTGAACGGTACGGATGTTTCCTTGCAGGATGCCTATGCCTTCGCAGAGGTTTATTTCAACACCAAGGATCTGACCTATCTCAATTCCACACTGCTGACCTACAAACGAGACTATGCGGAAATCTATGAATATGCCGAGGACAAATACGGCTACAACATCTATCTCATGCCCTGCTATGATGGTGTGCAGATCGGCTCTTATTATGCGGATAACCCGAACGAGAGTCCGGCTTGTGAAGACGGCTATAAGCGTCTCTCCTGTGTGCGAACAAAATGTTTGATGGTGCGGCCGGATACCATCGACTGGATGTGGATCAATGCCCTCTATTATGTATGATGAACCGTCTGAAAAAACCGTATACAAAACCGAAGAGCTGCTGACGATGGAGGAGGTCATGCAGTTGGCGAGCAGTGCATTGACAGAGGGCATAACCTTTGAAATCACGAAGATTCAGCTTTACTATGCCTATGGCACTGTTCGTGCCGAAAGAGACGATGTTTATCCGCTCTATACATTCATCGAACCGTCTTGGCAGTTTGTGATGCCGGCAAATGCTTCTGCGTATACTCGCATTGTTGTGGATGTCAGCACCGTGAATAGAGAAGTTATGGTGCGGTACGAGTAAGCGAATGTTGCGAATGGTAAGATGTCAGCTGACTTGTGCATTGGGATCGGGCGTCTTTGCAGGCAGCGTGCTGGTGCTTGTTCTTTTGTTTGCATCGAACGGCATTACCGTTACCTTTTCAACGGATCATCTAACCGTTTTCGAGTTGTTGCTGCCCAAATATTATGCGAAATGCAGCTCGGAGTTCAACAGCACTGCTTATGGCATTCTGATAGCCACACAGTCTGTGCGCTGGTCGGCATCGGTGCTGTCTGCTATCTACGTTCTGCCCTTTCTCTATGGATTCACCGCCCAGTATCGGGGCAATTACTATGCTACGCTTTCCCGCATGTCGCTGAAGAGCTATGTGACAGCGGTTTGTATCTCTTCAATGTGCGTTGCTGTTCTGGTCGTGCTTGCAGCATATCTGGTCTTTGCCGGATTGGTACTGCTTCTGTTTCCATCACTTTCTCAATGTACGGACAGCAATCTTTCCATATTCCTCGATGTGTACGGCAAAACAGCTGCAGATCGATTGCGTTATCTTGTTGCAGCCATTGGCAATGATTTGGCTGCTGTCGCTGTATGTCCGAAATGTGCTGTTGCAGGTCAGTATGCCGATGTTCCTGCATTATGCGTCACTCAAGCTCAGCGGCTTGTATATGGCTTTCCTGTTCAGCAATCCGGTGTATAGCGAAAATCAGCTGCTGCAAGCACTCACGCTTCTGTTTCCAAGTGCCATTTGGTCTATGGAAACACTGTGGAAAATTACCACGGAGCTGCCCTATCCGCTGTATTTGCTGTTACTTGCCGTGCTGATTACGGTGGTCAGTCTGCTCTGTGGTTTCAAAATGAAAAGGAGGCTGACGCATGCTGCATAAACTGCGATCGATATGGACATTGGCAAGGCAGGAATGCACTGCGACGTTTTTGAGCAGCCGGTTGGTATTTCTGATTGCCTCTCGGATTGTTGCCTATGAGTCGGCATTTGCATCGTTGATAGAATTGAGTGGCAAGACTGATTTGCCGGTTCATCCCCTTGAGCCGTATCTGGTACTCTCTGCACGTCCCATCTCTGCACTGATGATTCCGTTGATGTATGTGCTGTTCCTGTCGGGAATGCCCTCTGCGATTTTGCAGCGAGGAATGGTCATGGTGCGGACATCCCGTCTGCGCTGGTTTACAGGGCAAATGCTTGCGGTGACGGTCACCGCCTTGCTTTACATTTTGATTTTGCTTGTATTCTCAATTGCAATCACCTGGCCCACTTTGATGCAGTTTTCGTTCGGCTTGAATTGGAATCCGCTGATGCTGGAGATTCGGGAACGTTTCCCGGAGATATACGATGAAGCCATAGGGTATCTTTTGAGGGGATCGACGACCATGCAGGGCTATCCGCTGCGAGTGCTGCTCCATTCGATTACATTGATGCTGCTTTCGATTGTGATGCAGGGCGAACTGCTGCTGATCTTTGACCTAATCGAGCAGAAGATGCTCGGATTCCTTGTGTTGATCGCTATCAATGGGCTTGGTTGTACCCTTGTTTCCGTGGAGCATCCGGTGATGTGGGGATTACCCATGGCGCATACGATTTTCGGACTGCATTTTGTGAATGCCGCTGCAGAACCTGCCATGCCGCTTGTCGGCTCCTATCTTTATTTTGCCGGCTGGATAATTCTGCTGGGCGGTATTGGCTGCCTGCTTGCCAAACGCATGGCGTTTCATGAGAAACCACTATTTCTCTCCCAACACTGAACAGAGTCGCATGATGTGAAGGCAACACCGTACAAAGCCGTCAGGCGTTCTTTGTGCGGTGTTGCCCTCAGGATTGGTCATTGGCTGTGTGGCGTATTGCGCGTGAGTGCATTGCTGATTGTACAAAAGCAACTAGCAAATATTGTATATAATGCCGGTTTACATTAACAAGCTAATTTACGGGCTATAATTTTTTGAATCTGATTAATGTCAATGAGTCTGAAAGCCGTCGTCAATGCCAACGTGCTGAAGCAGTGCTGCAAAGAATCGTCTTTGTGTTCATGATGCTCTTTGCCTTTACTGTACTCTGTATGATCATCACGCTTCGGATGCGCTGTCATTCTCATGAATACCGGATTATGTATGTGCTGGGTATTCCGTCGTCCGAAATTGTGAAGGCCATTCGATTGGAAGTGCTGTATACGATGCTTCCATCAATTGTGCTCTCAAATTTAGTTACTGTTTTGGTGGTTTTCGTAGATCGGCTCATTCACACCACGCAGTATAGCTCTGTCGTCTTGCCGATTTCCATCGGCGCATTTAATCTGATTCTCCTCATTATTCTGTTTATTTTGATGGTCACTGCACAACGTGTTGTTGATATGAAAACGTAGTCCTTGGTTACGGTGGTGCTGCCCTAGAAAAACTGAACATAGGCTTTCCTACCGGGAAAGAAAAATGGAATAAACGTGCATTGGCATCCAGATCAATACAGACGAAGCGCAGTGGGTATCGGATTCCCCATATCACCATGCGTTTGACAGGCTTGATGAAGTTCATCATCAGATGGAAGAAAATGCCCTGATTACTTCTATGGAAAATATACAATATCATCTTATAGCGAAAAAAGAACAAGCTCTGCCAAACGGAAAAAAGCTGGTTCAGATAGATTTTGGGATATAAACGGAACGAGCAGGCGTTAAAAAAGGTGGTATGATATTCATTCTATCCTTTCATGCCATGTGGAGTGCGTGGTATTGATGTCGAGAGAATAAGAAATTTTATTTGGTGATGAGGATTTGTAACATGGAAATCTGGGATTTGTACACAAAGTATCGAAAAAAACAGGAAAAGAGCATATCAGAGGAGAGCAAATTCCGAAAGGATATTATCATCTGGTTGTTCATGTATGGATACGAAACAAAAAGGGAGAATATTTAATATCACAAAGAGCGGCGAACCGACCGACTTTCCTTTTAATGTGGGAATGTGTTGGTGGTTCGGTATTGAAAGGGGAAGAAAGTGTTGACGGTGCAATTAGAGAAGCAAAGGAAGAAGTAGGAATCGTTCTTGAGCCTTCTCAGGGGAAGAAGCTTTTTTCTAAAATCAGAGATGTTATAGACGGGCAATCGTTTCAGGATATTATGGATGTTTGGCTGTTTGAATACGATGGAGAAACTCAACTTGAAAATGCAACAACAGACGAGGTGGCAGATTGCAAATGGATGTCCGTTGACAATACAAAAAAGCTGTATGACAGCGGAAAATTAGTTTATACTTCGGACTATTTTTTCTGTGCATTAAATGATGACATACCGGATTATAGCAATGTTATCATGAAATTATGTGAACTCACTCTAAAGTATGGTGTAGATTTACTTTTCGGCTATCTGGAACGAGATGAAGATAAACTGTATTCCTCTTGTATGATAATTGGCGAGGGAAAAGTTACACATAACTACCGCCGTATATCCAAGGGCGGGAAAGAATATAGCACAACAGACGAGCATTATGTGAGGGCGAAACATGTTCGGATTGTAGAAACCATGAATGTAACGGAACAAAGCATCCTGCAATTCAGCTAATGAGCTATAAAACCGACGATCCGTTTCTTCGTGCTTGAGGTATCTGAAAAAGCAATCCATCACAGCATGATCGTAAGGATATCCTTTGGCAGAAAACGACTGAATCATATTATGCTGATCCAAATACTGCCGAAACCGTTTCGCTGTGAACTGACTGCCCCGATCCGTATGAAACATGACACCGGGAGCAGCTGAGACGCTTTTAGAGCTGAGAAAAGCCGGTATTCGGACAGGCATTATCAGTAATCTTTGCTGGTCGGGTGCAGTGCTTACAAGGCGATTATGTGAGACCTTTCCCGAACATTGCTTTGATATTGTTATGAAATCAAGTGAATACATCTTCCGAAATCCGGATGGAAACATTTTTGATATGGCTATTCGGAAGTCTGGACTTGATAAAGCAAACATTTGGTACTGCGGAAACGATATCAAGGTTGATCTTGCAGGTGCGCATGGAGCAGGACTATACCCGGTGTTTTATGACGATAGAAGTGTGCCAAGCAAGATTCATGAGAAGAATGACAGCGTTACTATTGATTTTCTGTATCTGAGAATAGGGAGTTGGCAAGAGCTTATCGATGAAATCAAATAAGTGTTTATGGCGGTTGTGGAGCTGTTTCCACAGCAGCTTTTTTGACGGATATTTGCCGTTTGATTCATCTGTGATTCTAAATGGAAATTGATTTTGCAAATGATATACACATATTCTGAAATATGCTGTTGAACACGCTTCAAATCCTTTGTCCTAATTCCATGCCGTTTTTAGCACAAAGACAATTCGACCATCTCGATATACAACTTCTTGTTCTATAACCGTCAAAAATTTATCCAATATTAGCAATACTCCTTTTCACCAATGCTTGGTCTCAAAAAGTCAGTGCATATTTTACAGGCGAAAAGTTTTCATATAAAATAATTAAAATTACATTAGAAATATGCTTTTTGAAAAAATAACCATTAGTGAAAGACGTGTGAAACATCACTGTGATAAGAAACGATAGCAACAAAATACATTACAAATGTTGCCAAAAAATAGTAATATATACAAAGCTTATGAAAAATATAAATAAACGGTTGACAATCTCATAATTTTATGATACAATAATTTTATTGTCAATTGTTCGGTCGAAAGCACAAACCAGTGTTACCCATTCCGGATGATTTGACATAAACTTTTCTTGTAATTCTCTTTTCTGTTACTAACTTCCAATAAGGTTTATAAGAAGTGCTCTGTGATTTTGATATTTCGTCGTTTGTTACCGGTACTTTATATACGATCATCGCATCTTGCTTGATGATTGTGATCGTCGCTTGGCTGCTTTTCCGCCCTGATCGTCTGCCGTATCATATCAATCCATCTCAATCACTTGTTGATAGTTTCACAATCAAAGAATAATGAAGGAGGAAAAGATGAGAAAGAATAAATTAAAACAATTTGCAAGACGACCGTTTTCAGGTTTAATGGCATTTGTAGTTGCAATGCCATTATTAGGACAACTTTCAGTAGCTGCTGAAGAGCCTGAAAAATACCCGTATACACTGTTTGGTCGAAATGGAATTACAGTGAATGCAAGTTCAAATCTGTGTATAAACGGTAATGTTCACACGAACAAAGAAGGTGTATTTACAGCAGCTAACTGGAATCAGAACGGTACGATAACAACTGGTGCTGACATCGATGAACGTATTAAACATGTATATGTGGACAGTAAAGTCATGTCTACATATTTTAGCGAGAATTGTACCCTGTATGAGGATACATATGTGCTTTCCGAAATGAATATCCATGTTAATAATCCAGTTTTTGCCCGTCACTCAATTGAGTTGCATGGTAATATTTCGTTGAATTCCTATATGGGAACTTATATGGATATTCATATCACAGGCGAAGTAGAGAATGCTAACAATGCTGTTCTGTATTCAAGGTATGGTGATATTACCATAGATACTGATAATGTAGCGAATATGAATGGCTTGGTTTATGCTCCGTTAGGCACTGTAACTATTGATGCTTCAAACATCAACTTCAATGGTGTGTTGATTGCAGATGAGATCATTGTAAATGGTTCATGCGTAAACATGAATGGTAATGACAACCTTGCATATTTCATTGGTAACACCTCTGAAGTATATGATTTTAGTGGATTGGAGTATCTGCCGGAGGATTGGCTGTGTGATACAGATGAAGATGGGCTTTTTGATATTCTTGAAAAGGTTATAGATTCTGATCCTCTTGATCCGGACACTGATGACGATGAACTTTTGGATGGATATGAAGTGCTTGTTTTAGACACTGATCCGTTGAAGATTGATACAGACGTCGATACAATTTCTGATGCAAATGAAGATTTCGATGAGGATGGCTTAACTAATTTAGACGAGTATTTGAATGGAACAAAGCCGTATAATCCCGATTCTGATGATGATACGCTTAAAGACGGCGATGAGGTTTACTTATACGGAACGAATCCGCAGACTGGTGATACTGATGAAGATGGTCTGAATGATGCGGAAGAAGGAACTTATGGATTATTCTATGCAAAGTATGGCATCCTATTTGATCCGAACAATCCGCACACATTTGACCCGAATCTGCTTGATGGAGAGATACAGTTCAAGCAGCAAGTTATACAGTCTGTTGATGTACACGATGATGTAATTACAGATATTTCAGTTGTCATGGATGCCAATGGAAATCTTGAGCAGAATCTTTCAATTGAAAGCGTGTATGGTGTTGATTTAATGTCATCGGATGTTGTAGGCTTAATCGGTGATCCGTTCTCATTTGAAACAAACAGCAATTTCTCTTCTGCTACTATAACCTTTACAGTAAATCAAGCAAACCTTGGTTCTACTAATTTCAGTGATTTGATTGTGCTGTGGTATGATGAGGAGAACCATAAATATGTTGAGTGTACAACCGAAAATGGTTTTAAAACGACACGCAATACATATATTTCTACAGTTAGTGTAGAAACCACACATTTCTCAACATATATGCTTGTAGATAGCACGGCATGGTATGAAGCGTGGGATGAGAGCTATAGAAAGATTTCAGCCGCTGCTCCTACCACCAGTACAGGCGGTAGTACGACTCAAGTACTGATTGATCATTACAATACTGTGTTTGTTATTGATACTTCAGGCAGTATGTCTGATGATCCAAATGGAGAATGGATTGGTTATGATCCTCTTACTCGTGTTTTGAGAGACGATGCACCGGCAAGACCACCTATTAGCGATCCGGCAATGGAAGCATACTGGTTAGCGACGTACGGAAAAAATACTTGCAAACGAATCACCGCTTGTGAAAATGTAATCGATACGATGTATAGCAATGATAAAGCTGCGATAATTTCTTTCTCTTATGGCGATTCGTCATATACCAAAATACTTTCAGAATTAACAAGTAGCAAAACGACATTAAAGGATTCACTTCAGAATTTTACTGATGTAGGCGGAACTTGTTTCTCCTATGCTCTTAATCGAGCAGTTGCACTCTTACAATCTTCAGGCGAGCTTGAAAGAGATGATGTGATAAACAGAATCATTTTCCTGTCCGATGGTGAGCCTGATAATGATACACAGGCGAATATTAATGCAGCTGTGGCGAATGCTGCGTC
>CALXHI010000056.1 GCA_944388075.1 uncultured Clostridia bacterium
TCAACAAGGATGGCCTCCCACCTGTGGCACTAAGGTCTTCAACCGGGCCGGCTCACCATGCCGCCTGATACCTGTCTATTACAGATTTTGGGTATTCTCTGACTGCACATTTCTTGACAATTCCAAAACGGATAAAGGCATAAAAAAATCAGGCAGCTTTTCAGCCGCCTGATGTCATATTGCATTCTTTTTAATTTTCTTTGGTCTGTAGCCGCTTGTCCACGGCGTTTTTCCGATGTCCCTCAAGTATTGATTTGCCTGGTAAACGGTAAATCCGTCCGGATTTGTATCACGCATGATCCGATAGAGCTGGTACATTTCCTTGTTGATGTCATTGATCAGCCCTGTCATAATGAGAAGCTCATCACGATAAACATCGTCAAGCTCCAAAGCAGTAAAAAATGCAAGCATGGTTCCCATTCTCGGTGTATATTCCTTGTCACTGCGAAGATCTGTCAGTGCGTCAATACTGCATTCAGCCGCTTCGGCAACGTCCTCTTCGGTCATATGTGCCTGCTGCATCAGAAAAATAACCGCTTCGCCTCTTGTCATTTTTCTTCTTCTGGTTTTTCCGTTTCTTACTTCCTCAATGTACAGGCTGTTTCGCAGCATTTCTTTTCGCTTTTCTTCCATTCTGTTAAAAGCAGCATTATCGAAAACACGCTCATAAAAGCGAACCTGCTGTTCCATATTCAGCTCACCGAAGGTATACTTCAGATTTTGTTTTCCGTAAACTCGTTTAAAGGGGAGACAGCATTCCGACATATTCTGCTTCGCATATTCCGTCAGCCACCAGTATCCGCCCAGCTTGTAAACATAATCAGGATGATTCAGGCATAGGTGTCCGTCTGCATAAACGAATTTCTTGGAATGCACGAGCTTGTCAAACATGAGATTTCTTCCGAGTATTTTGGACATTTCGTAGAGTGGAACAGTGTAAGTCCAATCATCGGGAAAATCTTCAGGTATGACATGGGCTTTCGCATATTTATCATCTCCCCACTCGAATACCCCTCGTGCTTTCTTAAATCCACGATGCAATAGCCTTGTTTTTGCTGTTGAGCGATAAGAACCGAAAATTTCTGTGATTCTTTCTATCAGCTTTTCATAACCGATAAGGTCTGTATGATAAGCATCTCTGCCTAAAAAATCACGGAAATCCGATACTACCATATCCAGACTTTCCACGTAAATCGCAACACGAGCTGCAATGGCATTTGCTTGGATTTCCATACTTCGCAGCGTATCCTGCTGATCATCGGACATGAAGAAGTCTTCAAAGTCAGGTGTCTCCATTCTGATTGATGTTCGATAATAATGCTGTAGCTCATAGAACATCCGATGGTATTCGATATGGATACACTCATGCAGTACATTCATACGAAAATCCGCCGTACATCGGGTTGTAACCAGTATCGTACCGCCTTCAAAAATCCTGTTTACAGCGGTTCCGTTCTCGTATACAGTGACCTCTTTGGTGCGGAAGATCGTTTTTGCACAGACATTATCGTTCGGGAGAAGCTGTACATACTCGATCCTGAATCCCATCGCATTGGCGAGCTTTTCAGCGTCCACACTGCAAGGTTCTTCTAAAGCCTCCGGCTGATATTTCAGCAGCAGCTCGTAGGCATAAGCATCGTATTTTGAGGAACGGATATATGGTACAAGACAATCATCCAGCTGATTCCGTAGGTGAAAACGCTGCCCTGTGTAAATGTCAGCGTCTGTAAGATAATCGGAAATTCCGCAGAAAGAATGATAGCCTGTTACATAGTATTTCTGGTACTGTTCCTGCTTTGTCACGGGATCATAGAAACATACATCGCATATTACGTACATTGCAAAGGAGTCGCTGTCAAGACGATCATAGTAAGCTTTATCTATGGTGACATCCTGCACTTTCGGCAGACTGCGATAACCGAAGCAGGGGACAGGAAGCTCACCACTGCGTATCTTGCCACGGATGAATGTTCCATACTCAACAACGTAATTCTCCTTAAGAATCTGCGTAAATGACACGATTTCAGGCTTTTGCTGAAATCGTGGATTCCATATCTTGTATGTACATTCCGGACGCATAGGGTCTGTCATTGTTAAAATCGGGCCTATTTCGTAATTCAAAATTAACACCTCTCGACGACAAAATTCACTCCTTTCGTTTTGTTGTCCTTTTTACTTCAGATTCTTCCACACAGTCACGGCAATGCCTTGTATCAGGCATTCCCTGACATAGATTGGTTCATGATTTTCGTTTTCCGGCTGTAGTCTGATTCTCTTTCTTTCAGGTTCCGGATAATATCTTTTCAGTGTTGCATCATCACCGACAAGCGCAACGACAATGTCACCGACTTCGGCGTAATCCTGCTGTTTTACAATAACGGTATCCCCATCGTCAATTCCTGCGTCAATCATGGAATCTCCCGAAGTAGTCAGAATGAAATAACTTCCGCTGCCAAGCAGAGAAGCAGGCAGTCTGACATATTCCTTGACCGTCCCATCTGCAAAAATAGGCGCGCCGCAGGCGATGTTTCCTAGGATTGGCACTGAAATCAACCCAGTCTGTTGCTGCATTTGTTTTGTGGCATATCCTCTTCTGCCGTTACTGATAAGTCTGCCCTCGGCAGTCAATTTCTGTAAATAGCGACCGACAGTAGATTTGGAGATACCTGTCTCAGCAGCGATTACTTCGATAGATGGCGATATACCGTTTTCTTCGTAATATTCATCAATACAGTTTTCTATGGCATCCGCATTGGCTGTCATTTTCTCTTGAGAAACCCTCATAGTACACGTCCTCTCTAACAGGAAATATATCCCATTAGCTACATTTTAACACACTGCGAGAGGTTTGTCAATAGAAAATAGAAAATTTGTTCTTTTCTCTGTGAAATATTGTATTTTCATGCGGGATATGGTATAATAGTTGTAGTTATAGGTTGTCGCTTAAGGTGACTTCCCCGTGATATACAGCACTTTTGAAAATGCGTCAGTTTACTGTGTATTTTCAAAAACGAGACACGGTGTGTCCTGAATCAATTCAGAAACGCTTTGTAGATTATCTTACTATATCAGAAAATGAACAAGAGGTGTCATAGGCAACACCGCATATATCCTATTTCCAAATGCGAAGATAAAAAAATTCCTTCTGCAGGCGGCAAAGGGACAGAACTACGTTTGATTATCCGCCGAAAGGCACACTGAATCAGACCGACAGAGATTTTCTGTCAGCCAGATACAGATTCGCCAATGCGAACATAATATTCAGTTTGGCAGTCTGTTTTCGCAGACCTCGATATCGGGTTTTACGATACCGAAAAATATTCTTCACCACTGCGAAGACGTGTTCCACCTTGCAGCGGACAGAGGATTTCTGACGTTCTCTTTTCTTGGCGGCATATTGACCGCTTTTGGACAGCTTTTTGATGGATGACGGACGACGATTGATGATGTATTTGATCTTCTTTCCGGACTTGTTTTTTCTGACAGCCTCAGGGCGTTTTTGTGCTCCGATATAGCCGCTTTCACCATATGCACGGTCTTCTTCTCCATGCAGCAATTCGTTCATCACAGTGACATCATGCTCGTTTGCAGCAGTAGTTTTGACTGTGTGGACAAGACCGTTTTCTTCATCAACGCCGATATGTGCCTTGTATCCGAAATGCCATGTATTGCCCTTTTTCGCAGAATGTGCCTCGGGATCACGCTTCTTTTCACGATTTTTGGTGGAGGACGGCGATTCAATGAATGTAGAATCCACGATGGTTCCCTTTTTCAGAATCAAGCCACGCTCCATCAGGATTTCTACAACTGCTGCAAAAATCTTTTCCTGTAAATGATTCTTTGTAAGAATATTGCGGAAACGTCCGATCGTATCACCATCCGGCACTTCATCGGGCGAATTGATACCACAGAAATTTGAGAACGCACGGCTGTCGATCACTTCATTCATGACTGCCATATCTGCAAGGGTATATACGTTTTGCAGGATGAAAATTCTCAGCATCAGTTCCAACGGATAAGGCTTGTTGCCACGCTCTCCTTTGTAATAGTGCGGCTCGATTAATTTGATAAATTCTGCCCATGGAATAATGCGTTCAAGTTTTTCAAGAAAATCTTTTTTATTGGTTCTGGCTGCACCAAGCTCATCGTTCATTTCTGCCAGCATCATCTGTCTGTTCATACTACCATTATATCATATTTTTTAGCTTTTGGCAATTGTGCGGTGGTGCCCATAATATGCTATTGACTTATTCGAACGATATGCAGAAGGCTATGGGGATTAGAGCTGAAGCCGCTGAAAAAGTGGATAAATCCAACACATGGTATGCACATACACTGAAAATCAATCGTAGGAATTGTGTTGTTTTCATGCACACGGCTTCACATTTTTGTATGGTGCTGTGGGGATTGAAAGCAGCTGATTATAAAAAACTGGATTTTAAGGAACATCTTGCAAATCTTCTGCGGGCATATTATGTCGATTCTGATGTGATCTGTACCTATCTTTACGGTTGTGGTGATATTGCGATTGCGAAAAATACTGATCGTTCTGCAACATCGCAGCTTAATCACATGGTGAAAGTGCTTAAATATCTTCAGGATGCATTGGATAGCTCCGATTTATTACAGACAGCTATGTCGAAAAAACTGAATGATCGTATTTTTAGTATGAACGGAAAATATGTGTATCCAAGGGATTTATTTTTTGATCAGCTGAAGCACACCTATCAGGTTCCGCTGTACAATGCTCGCATGCTGCACCTGAAAATAACGCTTGATTATCCTGACTACGAAATCAGCAGAGAAATTCTACTTCCGTATGATTACACTTTCTACGGACTTCACAGAGCCATTCAGTGCTGCTTCAACTGGCAGAATTATCATTTGTATGATTTTTCGGTTTATGACAATCGTGAGCTTTTGTTCCGGATTGTATCCGAACATGAAGAAGAATTTGACGATATGCCTGTAAAGCGTGATATAGAATGCAGTGTGTATGAAGTGCTGGCGAAATATCCTGATGTACAGTACATCTATGACATGGGTGATTACTGGGAGCATAGAATTGAGCTTCTCGAAATTGTGGAAGAGCATGAAAATGTAATTCCGACCTGCTTAAAGGTCACAGGCAAAGCACCGCCGGAGGATTGCGGTGGCATAGGCGGCTATCAGGAGTTATTGGAGCAGATAGCTGATGGAGATCAGGATGCCCTCGTGTGGGTTGGATCAATGAAGTGGGATGAGCAGAGTGTTGACGGAATCAATAAAGAATTGAAATGGAGATTCAGATGATGAAAGTAAATCTTGAAACTATCATTGATGCGATTGAAATGGCAAGTGATTCAGAAAGAGGATTCCTGAACCTGAATACAATGGAGGCGGTATGGTTATCCGACTATTTCGATAGCGAAGAAAATGAAGAATTAGCTATGGAAATCGACAATCACCCCAAACAATATCTTTGTCTTCCATCCCAGTATGACATTCATGAATACAGCATTATGGAGGATTTCATTGACAGTCTGGACGATTCAGAAATTCAAAATAAACTGTACCGTGCGATACAGGGTAAAGGTGCTTTCCGAAGATTCAAGGATGAAATTTGTTATCTCGGAATCAGAGAGGAATGGTTTGTGTTTCAGCATAATGCCTATGTGGAAATTGCAAAGAAATGGTGCAAGGATAATCAGCTTGAATGTCTGATGTAGGTATTGACAATGACGGAGCAATGTGCTATGATATAACCAAGAGGGATTTTTACAACCGTTTGGTAAAAGAGAGACTATGAAAAAATACACATTTGTTCCATATGAATATCCTACCACTCTTGATGGACGCTTTTTCATAGGGCAGGATGAGCATCATATACTGCGTTTGCGAAGAGAGCAGCTGAGTTTGACACAACAGCAGGTTGCAGACAGAGCCGGCATCAAATTGCAGCAATATCAAAGATTTGAAACTGGAGAGCGACATTTATCGGGATGTTCCATGCGTATTGGGCTTGCTATCTGTGCTGCGTTGCTTCTTGATCCGTATGAAGTGATAAGTGTATGTGTTGATCCTCCGGATGCATCCACGATGAAACCACAGCGAAAAGTGGATTTTCGTGTGGTTGAAGTTACAAAATAATGCAAGGGGGCATGAATATGACAAGAGAAACTACAGAATTTGTGATTTACATGATTCACGAGCTTGCCAATGCGAATGAGGAAGCTCCTTCGGAAATATATAGGGTGTTGGAAAGTACGGGATGTATCCGTGATTATCTTGTGCCGTTCTATGATGTTCTGCACACCATGAGTTCCGAGAGTATCATGGACGATGTTAAGGAATTTGTTGAATCGAGAGGAGCGAGGATATGATTATATATCATGGGTCTGATATCATGGTTGCCAAGCCGGATATTTTACATTCTGCTAAAAGATTGGATTTTGGTGCTGGATTCTATGTTACAACGGTCAGCACTCAGGCAGAACGATGGGCAAAACGTAAAGCACGACTGCGTGGAAAGGATTCCGGAATAGTCACCATGTTTGAGATGACGGAAAATCCGGGCTTTATGGTAAAGGACTTTGCAGACGATCTGGATTCATGGATTGATTTTGTCTGCAAATGCCGTGACGGTGCGGATATTTATAAGGCGTTTGATGTCATCAAGGGAAAGGTTGCCAACGACAAGGTATTCCGTGTTGTGGATATGTACAAGCGTGGTCTTTGGGATAAGGAACGGGCGATCAGGGAGATCCGAGTCTATGAGACCTATGACCAGATTGCTTTCATTTCACAGAAAGCGATTGATGCCATGCTCAGACAAACCAGTTGCTATGAGGTGATTGTATGACGGATAAAGCACTTGAAAACTGTTACAGGGAGCATCTTGAGGAGGATATTGTCTTCTGCCTATCCGAGCGAAGAAAAATTCCCTTTGAACAGGCAATGAGCTTATATTATCACAGCAAGCTTGCTGACAGAATTCATAAGGGTGAATATGGTATTCAATATTTAGATCACTCGGTACTGACTGATATACTGGAACAGGAACTGGAAGAAAACCAGTGATGATTTTAACTGAAGAATAAACAGCAATCCCACTGATGGAGAATCGCAGATTCATGAAAATGTCAAGGTGTTTCGTGAAAAACTTCAAAATTTTCCAGGAGGGTAAAAGATGCACAGCTATAACATTTATCTGAGAAAGGACGGTCGATGGGAAGGACGAATACCGAAGCTCATGGTAAATGGAATCAGAAAATACAAAGGCTTTTTTGGAACTTCTCGTGAGGAAGTCATGCGTAAAATGGACGAGTTTATGGAGATGAATATGCGAAAATCCGAAGTTTCAGTATCATTTGAAGCTGTATTTAAGGAGTGGTTTCAATCAGTACAGTATCGCATTAAGGAATCGACAGCAGCAAATTATCGCATGAAGGCGGACAAACACATTCTGCCTGTATTCGGAGATAAGAGCATGATGGATTTGAATGAGAGTCTTGTATATGAATTTATTGAACGGAAACGAAGCGAAAGGCTTTCTGATCGGTATATTGCAGATATGATTACCCTTATGCGTTCGGTGTGCAGATATGCTGCGAAAAAATACAGTGTTCAAAATCCCATGGCCGATATCCGAGTATGCAAGAGAAGAGCTGCGGAGGTCAGAATTCTGGAAAAAGAAGAACATCACAAACTGGATCGGTATGTGACAAAGCAGCATAATCGCAGTAATCTGGGGATTTTGCTTGCAATGACAACTGGTATTCGTATTGGTGAGCTGTGTGCGTTGCAGTGGGCGGATATAGATCTTGAAAAACGGATTTTGACCGTCAGAAAAACAATTCAGCGGCTTCAGCGCAAGGATGGAAAAAGTAAAACAAAGCTTATTATCACCGAACCAAAAAGTGAATCTTCCAAACGTGAGATACCGCTTCCAGAAAGTATTATTTCCTATCTTTCAGAATTTATTGGGGAGTCAGGACATTATGTGCTGTCGGGAGATGAAAAGCCTGTTGAGCCGAGGACAATGCAGAACCGGTTTGCCAGAGTTTTGCGTAACGTAAAATTGCCGTCAGTCCACTTCCATTCGCTCCGTCATTATTTCGCATCCGACTGTATCAGGCTTGGATTTGATGTCAAATCCCTGTCAGAGCTGCTTGGTCATGGAAGCGTTGAAATCACGCTGAATCGATATGTTCACAGTTCGCTTGAGCAGAAACGTGAATATATGAATCGAATCAACATTGCAGCGTAGGGCACAGTTTTCGCAAAAGACTGTGTTTTACGACAAATTCTGACAAAGATTGCAAGACTGCACCTGTGTGAGTGGCATTTGTACGAAATGCCAAATGATGAAGCGAAATACATCATTCGGATAAACAGGGTGCATAAGAAATCAACGGTTTTACATCAAAAGTATCCGAAAAAGCGACTTGTAAGACTGCAAAGTAAGGCTGCAAAATCGCCTTTTAAGACTGCAAAACGCCGTTCGTATATTATATCCTCAGTTGTTATGATACCACAAACACAAGAGAAAAATCAAGGTGGTGCAAATGGAAAATGTATTTGAATATTATGATTCTGTCAGAGAGCAAGAGGTAGAGTGGTTGTGGTATCCGTACATCCCATATGGCAAGCTGACACTGCTTGAGGGAGATCCTGGTGAGGGCAAATCCACACTTATGATTCAGATTGCCTCACTTCTGACAAATGGAAAGAAAATGCCGGATGGGTATCCGGTCAGAACGGCAGAAACAGTCATTTACCAGTGTAATGAGGATGATGTTGCTGATACCATCAAACCACGTCTGAAAGCATCAGGGGCAGATTGCTCGGAAATTGCGTATATCATTGACAGGAACAGCAGTCTGACCTTGAATGATGAGCGTATCATCAATGCATTGAAACTGGCAGAATATCTATTACAGGGAGAGGCTGCAAGTACGGATGTGTTTCAGAAAATGCAGGAAATCGGCATATCGGAGAGAACTCTATATACAATCAAGAAACAGCTTGGAATTAAGTCACACCGGAAAAATGGTATATGGTATTGGAAACTCCCTGACAGCAGTGAGGTAACAGAAGATGGTGTATAGGGTTGCAGGATATGTGAAACTGGCAAAATTATGGGAAAGGCGGAGAGATGCAGCGATAAAACTGCACAATGATTATTTCCGACAGAAATACGAGAATACATCAGATTTTGAGCTTGCTCATGTGTATGTGGATATCACAGGGCAGAAGACGATTACCAAAAGGCAGGAAATGATACGACTTTTGAAACTATGCATATACGCTGAAGTAGACATCATAGATGTACCGACAAAGGCGTATCTTGCTGCCAATATGGAGGAGTTTTGCTTTCTGCTGCATTTTCTGTTTTCCTTGAATCATCGGGTGGATATTGTTACAGAGGACGCTGATTATCATATTGATACCCTTACGAATCGGAAAAATGTGCGGGAAACACTGAAAGAGATGGCAGCTGAGTATGTCAGTCTGTCCAATGAACGATATGATAAATGGCACACACAATTGATTGCGGCGATAGAGAAAGTATCACCACAACGAATGCTTTAGTAACAAAATGATGCTATTTCAACATCGTCAATCTGCAAATTATAACGATATTTGGCATTACCCCTTGACTTTTGCTGATAATTATGATAATGTAGTGATGTTCTTGCGCATGAACGTTGCAATCATCTTTCATTCATATTTCAATGTAAACACACTACTTCAAACCAAACAAAACGGAGGAATCTACATCATGAAGAAATCTGTTAAAGTAACCGCTGCCCTGATGGCAGCTACATTGTGTTTTGCTTCTATGCCCCTTTCTGCATTTGCTGCAACCAAGCTTGCTACCCAGCACACAACAGCATCCGAACAGGGCAAGTCGTTCACAAAGAAATGGAATAAGAGGCTCAAGTATCAGTATGGTCCGAGCAGTACCGCAAGTATCGAATACTATTTTACTATTGGTTACGATACCTTCATGTTTAATGAAGATTACGTTACTGCCTGCTTCTGTCCCACTGGGTATTATGTGCAAGGCAGAGTAGAAAATGGTTGTGCCAAAAGTGCGTATACATCGAGGGAGTCTGGTATGTTGACCGGCAAAGCCGATGTTACACATTTCGGCTCTAATGTTGACTACTGGCTGTATCTGACTTCCGGTACCTGATCTGCTGCTTTTCATTTTTGGTACTGGTCTATTCAATCCATTTCCCGCCGCTTCGTGCTATGGATATTGTGCATATGTGAACCGACGTGGCTGCGTTTGTATATGTATCCTGTCGCACGAAGTCGGCGTTTCGTATGGAATCTAAATCAACTGCAGTGGGAGAATCATATGAAAACGAAATATAAAGTTCTGATCGGAATTCTCGGCGCATTTTTACTATTGAACATTGCATGGGTCATTTACTACTTTTGCTTTATCAACACTTATGCAGAGGTGCTTGGTCTTGATGAGACGGAGCAATATGCTTGCAGTCAGGATGGTTACTTATTTTATGCTGCTACGCCGGATTATCTCAGCTTCACCTCGAATTTAGCTATTACCCAGATTCGTACAGGCGGATATGTGGAAGATAAACCGGAAGAGCAGGATGAAGTGATTTGTGATTTGTTGATTTGGCCTGCTTTGGTGGGTGCGGATGAATATGGTTTTACCATTGAGCTGCATCAGCCCGGTCAGAAAACCCAATGTTACAATTATCTTATGAATGCTGATGCCGAGTTGGATGACCCGGAAAGCTATGATGAAGCTGCTCTTCAGGTGTTGGAAGAGAACAAGGAAGCGGCAGATGTGCTGTTTCAGCACGCCTTTCGTATGTGGCCGGAGCTGACGAATGAATAAGGTAAAGTATATTCTGATCACACTGATTCTGCTCGCGGGGTTTTTGCTGCCCGGCGAGCTTTATCAGCTATACGTGAATCAGTTCAATGATTTCTATGAAACCAGCTTTTATTTGCAGGGCAGTGCCACGAAAGAGCAGATGCTGGAGGATATTGCGCAGACAGCTCAACAGCATGAGCTGCAGGTTTTTACCATGCAGAGTGAGGTCATCGATACGTTTCGCAAAGAGATTGTGATCTATTGTAATGCTGAAACGGAGGCATACCTCAAAAAGCATTATGATTTGCGTGAAGGTCATACCGATAGTATTTTTTGCGGCAGCACTTCCGTTGCTTTTCGTGATTTTAAAGCGTCACCGGATTCCTTGATTCTTGCCAAGAAGCCTGCCTATTATCTGATCGGTGATCCTTACAATATGGAGCAGATGAAGATTGCGCTCATCGATCGTTACGGCGGCAGTTTCCCAAAGCAGAATGATTTCAGTCAATATCAGACTGTGCGTGATATGGTGATTGGCGCGTGGTGTCTGCTGATGCTATTGTTGTGTTTTGTGGGATATTATACCGTCAATTCGCAGCAGAGAGAGTGGGTTGTTCGGGCGTCTATGGGTGAGCCGCTATATCAGATTTATTGGAAAACGGTTAGCTTGGATACGGTTTGGATTTGTTTGGTATCTATCATCATAATAGCCATCATGGATCGCGTTTCACATCCCACATTCATGATGCAGTATACGCTTTCCATTCTGGCTGCAGGCATTTTGCTCAATAACCTTTTGACACTGCGCATTTTTGGCTTCAAGATCCGATCTGCCTTTCAGAATGCGGCAGGTTACAAGGAGATCCTGCTGTCCAACTATGTGGTCAAAAGTGTGACCTGTGCGTTTACCGTGTTACTTCTGACAGTGGGACTTTCCAATGTGCTGGAGGCATTTCGATTTTATAAACAGGAGGAGTTTTTCCAAAGCGTCAGCGAGTATTCCTATTGTGATATCATGGGAGAAAAGGGGAATCAGGAAAACTATGAGCTTATCAATGAGCAGTTCTACCGGCTATATGGCGATCAAATGATCATACTGGATCCGTTGCTTGGCACAGCTTGTTATCCGGAAGTAATTGTAATGACGAACGATATGCTGCCATGGCTTGAGACTTGGGTGGATTCGTTTCAGTCAGAATGCTTGATCGGTACGTTATGCTTGCTTCTGCCGGAGTCCTGTGCGCGCTCGGAGGAGGAAGAGGAAATCCTCTTTTCTATGGCAGCGGCGATGCTGCCGGAAGACATGGATGTTACCTGTCAGGTACTGACCTATCCGAAGGCAGAAACGATCGCTGTGGCATCTGATTTGGAAAACTATAGTGCATGGGTGGAGGATCCATGCATCCTGCTGTTGAATACAGACATTGACTTTGCACCGTTGGATCAGGAGGCTGTCATGGAGAATACGGCTTCTCCCACTTTGATGCTTCCGCGGCTTTATAATTGTCTGACGAATGTCCCAAAAGAGGAGCTGCTTTCATTTGCCGAAACCTATGGTTGTCAAATCAGTGTCACAAATGGTTATCAATACTATTTGCACAGGAAAAACATCATGCGCAGAACCTTGTATCTGAATAGTATACTGGCTGTGATGGTTTTGCTACTTGAAATGATGATTAATGTTATCATCGTCAGGATGGAGTACCAGATCAATGCAATTGAACTGGCGTTGAAGCGGACACTTGGCTATACGCAGAAAGAACAGCTATGGCGGATGTATATTGTCACTGCCATTACTTTGCTGTTCAGTACGGCAGTGTCAGTGCTCATATTGCATTTATATGGAAGAACCATGTTGGGTGCACTGTTGTGTGCGCCTGTTATCGTTGGGACAGTGGAACTGTTTACGATCCGCATATTGTTTGAAAAGTTTGAGCGAAATAATCTTTCGATTATTCTGAAGGGAGGACGTATATGATTGAGCTCACAAATGTAGGAAAGTCATTCGGAGATTCGGTTTTATTTCAGAATGTCAATTTGCGCATTGAGACAGGCGAGTTTATTGTGCTGAACGGAAAAAGTGGAAGCGGCAAAACGACTATGCTGAATATGATCGGTGGATTGGAAGACGTGACCTCGGGGACTGTGACCATTGATGGAAGGGATGTCTCTAAAAAGAAGAATCAACTGTGGCTTTATGGTGAAAAGCTCTGTTTTCTGTTTCAGAATTTTGCTTTGATTGAGCATAAGACCGTTCGAAAGAATTTGCAAATGGTAAAGAAACGGTTTGCTTCCGATACCAGCATCGAGGATGCGTTAAAATATGTCGGATTAGCAGATCGGATCGACTGTCCGGTTTATACACTATCAGGCGGTGAACAACAGCGAATTGCTTTGGCGCGGATCATGATTAAAAAATGCGATGTGATTCTTGCGGATGAACCCACCGGTTCTTTGGATCGGGAAAATGCAGAGAATGTGATCTCGTATATTCGGGATTTTCATAAACAAGGCAAAACGATTATTCTTGTGACGCATGACCAAGCCTACCAGAACATCGGCGATCGCACCATTACTTTGGAGCAGTTCCGGGTATAGCGAACGATATCTTTTAACAATATCAACAAACTCAGAAGCTCCCCGTTTGGGGAGCTTCGTGTCATATTAGAACGCAGTCTCATCTGATTTGCCTTGTCCGTCCGCAGCAAAAGGCACATATAAGGAAATGCACCCTTCCGCATGATACGGAGGGTGCATTAATGGTTGTACTTAAATAGTGTATCCTCAAACCATAAATATTGACAGAAATATCGACAAAAACGTCCTAATGTGATATAATAGAAGTGCAAGGAAAAGTGTTAAAAACGAGAAAAAAGCTTGCACTTCGGAGGATGTC
>CALXHI010000057.1 GCA_944388075.1 uncultured Clostridia bacterium
ATTGTTTTCTTGAACTCTTCCGTGTAACGAGTGCTTTTCTTTTTTGGCATTTCTTTTTCCTCCTTGTGTTTTATTCTATTATACCTTCTCTTTCCTTTTTTGTCCACTTTTTTAGTATAGCACCAGATAGTGACGCACAGTCATTAGAAAGAGAAGTATACAAAGGAACAGAATAGATAACCTCAGAAAGAAGAATCTATCCTGTTACAGAAAAAGGAGTTGGAGTTTTGAGTGAAAGACAAACAGTTTTAATCGGCGTTCTGGTTGTGGTGTTCATTGCGTTTATTGTCATCATGAATCTGCTGGACAACTACAGCCTGAACGGAATCAAGTCAAAGAAGGTCGGAAATGGACAGCATGGCACCGCTCGCTTTGCAACAAAAAGTGAAATCAAGAGAACTTTTTCCTCTCTGCCGTTTGAGCCTGAATTGTGGAGGCAAGGAAAGAATCTCCCGAAAATACAGGGAACTATTGTAGCCTGTCGAGGAAATGGAAAGAAAACCACAGCCATTGTTGACACAGGCGATGTGCATACGCTCATGATCGGCGCAGCGGGCGTGGGCAAGACGGCGTTTTTTCTGTATCCAAATATCGAGCTTGCCTGTGCATCGGGAATGTCGTTCATCTCAACCGACAGCAAAGGTGACGTGGCTCGAAACTACGGAACTATCGCCAAAAACTACTACGGCTACAATGTTTCTGTTCTCGACCTGCGAAACCCGACCAGATCGGATGAGAATAACATTCTGCACCTTGTGAACAAGTATATGGACGAGTATCTCTCCGATAAAACAAATCTGTCCGCAAAGGCAAAAGCGGAAAAGTACGCAAAGATCACGGCAAAGACTATCATCAACATCGGCGGCGGTGACGGGAATTACGGTCAAAATGCGTTTTTTTACGACGCTGCAGAGGGGCTTCTCAGTTCTGTGATCCTGCTGCTTGCAGAGTTTGGTGAAAAGAATGAAAGGCACATCGTATCCGTGTTCAAGCTGATTCAGGACTTGCTTGCAAAATATCAGCCCACACCGAAAGCCAAACCGCAGATGTATTTCACAAAGCTGATGGAAAAGCTCCCCTCCGAGCATAAGGCAAAATGGCTGGCAGGTGCGGCACTCAATTCCGCAGACCAGGCAATGCTTTCTGTTATGAGTACGGCATTATCCCGTCTCAACAGCTTTCTGGATTCCGAGATGGAACAGCTTTTGTGTTTCGGGACTGCCATTGACGCAGAGCGATTCTGCAGTGAGAAGTCTGCGATTTTCATCATACTTCCGGAGGAGGATCAAAGCAAATATTTCATGGTGAGCCTGTTGATTCAGCAGCTGTACAGAGAAATTCTTGTGATAGCTGATGAAAACGGTGGCGCACTGCCTAACAGAGTCATGTTCTATTGTGATGAGTTCGGCACCTTTCCGAAGATTGAGGGTGCAGAGGCAATGTTTTCCGCAGGACGAAGCCGAAAGATCTCCATCGTGGCGATCATTCAATCCTTTGCACAGCTTGAACAGAACTACGGAAAGCAGGGTATGGAGATCATCACAGACAACACACAGCTGACAGTATTCGGTGGTTTCGCTCCGAATTCGCAATCGGCAGAAGTGCTATCCAAAGCGCTTGGTGAACAAACCGTTCTGTCAGGTACGGTATCCCACGGCAGAGAAAAGAGCCAGTCTCTACAGATGATCGGCAGACCACTGATGACGGTGGATGAGCTGAAATCTATGCCGAAAGGTCAGTTTATTGTGATGAAAACAGGAACACATCCTATGATTTCAAAACTCAAGCTGTACTTCAAATGGGGCATTCAATTCGGAGAACCATATCTCCTGCCCGACAAAGGAGCAAGAGCAGTTTCATATATGGAACGTGACGAGCTAATCCGTGAGATTGAAATCAAGTATCCCCAGAAAAAGGGGTTTGTTCCTGTTGAGGAAGAATATACGGAGGAGGTCTTTCCGGAAGAAACGCCCCACAAGCCGATGAATGTCAAGACAGGAGGGAGGTAAATGCTGAGTGCAAGACGAATCTACGACATGAACCTGCCCCATCGGGCTGTTACAGTTTACTGCTATCTGTGCGACAGGGCAAATAAACAGCGAGAATGCTTTCCGTCGGTTAGGACGATTGCAGAGGATCTGCATCTGAGCAAACGGACGGTGTTCCGTGCGCTGAATGATCTGGAAAATGCACAGCTGATTACAAGAACGCCACGCAGGCGTGTGCATGGTGGAAAAAGCTCCACACTGTACAGGATTCGGGATTGAAATTTGTGGCGGGATGTGGTATAATAGAAAACGGATTATTGCAGAAAAAAGGAGTTCTACCATGTCACAAAAATACAGCTTAGACCGTGAAACCTACCGTGCCGTCAAGAAGATGGACAGAGCGCAGATGGAACAGATGCTGGCAAATGTCTATGTTTCGGGAAAGAATGACGCTCAATCCGCCTGTATTGATTTTGATGAGCTGAGAACAGCCATCAGTCAGATCAAGGGCATCGGTGAAAGCAGACTGAATGAAATCATGGATGTGATTCAGAGCTTTATGGAAAATACAGAAAACTAACCGCTGACCAAAATCGGCGGTTTTCCGCTTAAGGAGGTCAAAATGAGTTTAGAAAAAGCAATTTTACACAAGAAGGAACGCCGCAGACCGTACAGAGGTGCGAAAGCGGTGGACAAGTCCTGCCGCAATCACGGCGACTGCCGGTACTGCATGGCAGGCAGAATGTATGCAAGCACCAAGCGGCTTGCATCGGCAAAAGAGAAAATCAGTGAGTATCAGTCCGAAAGGGCTGATTTTTTATGCAGAAGCGAGGTGAGGTAACCGATGTTTGATTGGATCGGCGACGCTATTGACTGGATTGGTGACGGAATCTCGTCATTATGGGACAGCACTATCGGAGGAGCAACCGAAGCTATCGGCGACTGGATATGGGAAACTATGTTTGAATGGCTGTTCAACCTTATCTATGGAGGCATTGCTGACCTGTTTGAATTCATCAACAGCAGTACCTCAGATATCTTTACACTCACATGGGTACAGGCTTTTATTGGACTGTTCCACAACTTAGCGTGGATGCTGTTCGTATGTGGATTGATTGTAGCAGTATTCGATACTGCAATTGCCTACGAATCAGGGCAGGCTAACATCAAAAATACCTGTCTGAATATCCTCAAAGGCTTCATGGCTGCAGGACTTGTAACGGTCGTCCCACAAAGGCTGTATAGCTTCTGTACGGGCTTACAAGGCACATTTGCCACAGATCTGCTGGGAAGTTTCATCGGCTCAACCACAAGCTCGGTTGCGGATACAGCACTGTCTGTTGTCATTGCATTGGCATCGGACGTATCGCTGTTCAGCTTGTTCTTCATTATACTTTTTGGATACTGTACTGTAAAGGTAGTGTTTGCCAACATCAAGCGAGGCGGCATTTTGCTTTGCCAGATTGCGGTGGGCAGCCTTTACCTGTTCTCTGTGCCAAGAGGTATGACCGACGGCTTCTACAGCTGGATGAAACAGATCATCGCAACCTGTCTGACAGCATTTTTGCAGACAACGATTCTGTATATAGGGCTTCTGACCTACACACAGCATGCATTGCTTGCGGTGGGAATTTGTTTATCCGCCAACGAAGTGCCGAGAATTGCCCAGATGTTTGGTCTGGATACGAGTGTTCATGTGAATATGATGAGTGTCAACAGCACCGTGAGCATGGGTGCGAAGGCGGCTAAGTTTATTGCGAAGAAGTAGTGATAACCATTGAAATATGATAGAAGTTGTGATATAATTATCTTAGTTCTATATCTGCCAAGGAGTTGAAAATCTATGGATGTGTTTATCAACGCTGTTTCAGAAAACATTGTTGAGATAGTTTCGCTTGTCTCAGCAGGTGCAATCGCAATTGTTTCTGCAATTCAAAGCAGAAAATCACAGTTGGAAACTAATTCGTTGACTGAAAAACTGAATCAAATTAATGTTGATGCGAATCTAAAGGCAAGTGCAAGAATTGAATGGATCCAAAATGTTCGCAATACGACATCGAAGGTTCTCTCAGCATATTATGCTATATTACGATCGCTCTCTGATGAAGATTTATTTAAAGATGCCTACGAGCAGACGCAATTATTGATGCTGTATTTCGGGTGCGATAAAGTTGAAAACGTGGATATTGAGCTGATGTCAAAAGATACAAATCAGGGCAAGAATGAATTAATTATTGATTTGCTTGAAGGAATGCAGATTAAAACTGATTTATTTGTTTGCGGAAGAATCAATAACCAAATCGAAAGGGATCAGCAAAAAATTGAAGAATTCCTTGAGCTTTCTCAAGGAAACGAAACCAATTACTCTGATCAGATTGATAAACTGCGAGAGGAAATATTACTCCTAAACAATCTTCCTAACCAGATTAAAAGTGATGCAAAAAAACTACGTGAAGCAATAAGTTTGTACCTTAAAATTGAGTGGGATATAGCCAAGAACGGAAATTGATTATTATGATTAATGTAAAAATTGAAATTGTAAGAGTCATAGATAAATCCTACCCTGTATTTGTAGAAGCAAGACTGACAGATTGCAATGGAAATGCTCATTGTTTTCACGACAAGCTACCTGTTTTTACTTTGAACGAGCCAAAGAATATCCCGTGTGATGGCATCATTCGATGTGAGATGATAACAGAAAATGCTGACACGGTTCTGATTGATACACTTACTCCTGATGATATTGAATCTCTGGATGGAGTAAGCAGATTTGAAATTTGCAAAGATCAGATTGTATACGAATAACACTATGATACAGTCAAGCAACCGCTTGGCTGTATTTTTATACCCAAAAGGAGGACTGATAACCCCATGAAAACCTATATCTACCCCGAAAACCTGCGAGCCACAGTTAAGCTGTGGTTCTGGAACGTCCGTGATTTTTGTATCATCTGTGCCGGCATTATTCTGTCGGCACTTTTGTTTGCAAAGCTCGGCATGGTTGCACCGCTGGCTCTCACAGCCTGCTTTGCATTCCTGAGTCTGAGAGCAGATGATACCGCTATCATGGACTATATGTTCAATGCTGTGCGATTTTTCTTGACCTCACAGCAGAAATTTATGTGGAGAAAGGACGATTGACATGAGCAAAAAGAAGAAAAACAGCGTTCAGAAGCTCATCGGCTTTGAACGCTTTACAAAATACGGAGTGCGTACCGATAAGGCAGAATTTGCGTTCTTCGCAGTCGAGCCGACCAATATTTCCGTGATGTCCGCCGCAAGCATCGACACCAAGGTGCATCACCTTATGATGCTTCTGAGCATGGTTGCCGATTTGGAACTCATCGCCCTTGACAGCTGTGAGTGTTTCGACAGCAATAAGGAATATGTGAGAAAGCGACTGAGCGAGGAAAAGAACGAAGCGGTCAGAAAGCTGTTGGAGGCTGACTACAACTTCCTTGATGAAATTCAAACGGAGATGTCTTCTGCAAGACAGTTCCTGTTTGTAGTCAGATTCAGAAAAGAAAAAGAAGAACAGGTATTCAACCTCATCAACAGAATCGACAAGACCATCAGCGACCACGGATTCTCGGCTAAGCGTATGAGCAAGCCCGACATCAAGAGAATGCTGGCACTGTACTTCGGTACAAGCATTACCGGTGACGAAATCCCCGATGTAGAGGGAGAAAACTATTTCAACGAGGAGGACTTTGAAAATGAAGAATAAGCAGAAAAGAAAAAAGGAATATAGCCCCGAACAGCAGGAACGCATCATCACAAAGGAGTACTTTGACCGCATCGCTCCCGGCGTTGTTCGTTTCTACACCGACCACTATATCTGTGGCAACTTTTATAAGTCCTGCTGGGCTGTGACGGAGTATCCTCCCACCACAGAGGAAACAGCAATCCTCGCACACCTTGCTGACCGCAACGGCGTAACGCTCCGCATCTACAACCGCCTTGTAAACAGTATGGAACAGCGTAAAATTGTGCAGCAGGCAATGCGTAAGAACCACATGATGACCACTACAAACGATGTCTCCGAGTCGGTCAAGGCACAGGATAACATCAATGATGTGGTAGAATTGCTGTCTGAACTGAGAAGAAACAAAGAACCTCTCCTGCACACGGCTGTGTTCATTGAGCTGAGAGCGACGACGGAGGACAAGCTCCGTGAGCTGCAGGCAGATGTGCAGATGGAGCTTACACGCTCGAAGATTTCTGTTGACAGACTGCTCCTCCGCCAGAAAGAGGGCTTCCTTGCTGTACTTCCTTGTGGCAATAATGTGTTCGCAAGCCAGTTTGAAAGAGTTCTGCCTGCATCGAGCGTGGCAAATCTGTATCCGCTGAACTACTCAGGCAAGACAGATCAGCATGGCTTCTATATCGGCAGAGATAAGTACGGCAGTAATGTACTTGTGGATTTTGATAAGCGAACCGAGGACAAGACCAACTCCAATGTTCTCATCCTCGGCAACAGCGGTCAGGGTAAGTCACATCTGTTGAAACTGCTTCTGTGCAATCATCGTGAGGCAGGCAAAAGTGTGTTGGTATTGGATCCGGAGAGTGAGTATCAGGAGCTGTGTGCAAACCTCGGCGGCACCTATATCGACATGATGTCGGGAGAATATATGATTAATCCGTTAGAGCCGAAAGCCTGGGGAGAAGCGGAAAAGAACATCGACGCTCCCGAAGTGTTCAGAAAGGTCACAAGGCTCTCACAGCATATCTCTTACCTCAAGGACTTTTTCAGAGCCTACAAGGACTTCACCGATGCAGAAATCGACACCATCGAAATCATGCTGATGAAGCTCTACGGCAGATTCGGTATGGATGACGGTACCAACTTCGATCAGTTCACAGCTGAGGATTACCCGACCATGAGTGACCTTTACGAGCTTATCGAAAAAGAATTCATGGCATTTGACAGTGAGAAAAAGCATCTGTACACCGAGGAAATGCTCCAGAATATCTGTCTCGGACTGAACTCCATGTGCAAGGGTGCGGAGGCGAAATACTTCGACGGTCATACCAACATCAGGGATGCAGAGTTTATCTGTTTCGGTGTGAAAGGTCTTATGGATACCAACAAACGACTCAAGGACACCTTGCTGTTCAATATCCTGTCGTATATGAGCAATCAGCTCCTGGGCAAAGGAAACACGGTGGCGGCCGTCGATGAGCTGTACCTCTTCCTCACAAACATGACCGCAATCGAATATATCCGAAACGGCATGAAGCGTGTGCGTAAAAAGGAGTCCTCGTTTATTCTGGCAAGTCAGAACATCGAGGACTTTTTACTTCCCGAAATCAAGGAATTTACAAAGCCGCTGTTCAGTATTCCGTCTCACCACTTCCTGTTCAATGCAGGTCAGATCAATCCGCAGGAATATATGGACGCACTGCAACTCGAAGAATCCGAGTTCAGTCTCATTCGCTATCCGGAGCGTGGTACCTGTCTGTACCGCTGTGGTAATGAGAGGTATCTCCTGCAGGTCATTGCTCCTGCGTATAAGGCGGCACTGTTCGGTGCGGCGGGAGGTCGATAAGGATGAAGGAATTCCTCATCAAGCTCGCACTTGACATTCTCGGTGACAAGGAAACCAGAGAGAAGATCGGTATTGTGATTCTGAGTATCGTTGTGGGTGTGGTTCTTCTGCTCTTCGCACCTGTGGCTGTGCTGATGACGTTGGGTGAAATTGAACCTCCCGATGTATCGGGAAACTTCGATCAGGCGGCGTGGATGCAGACTCTTGACAGCGAGCAGCAGGAAAAAATCACACAGATGGAATCCGCAGGTCAGCAGATTGCATCTGCCATGGAGTCGGTGGGTGTTCGTGAGCAGACCATCAAGGCACAGCTTATCTATATTTCCTGCTTCGAGGATGTGACAGTGGATGATTTCAATGCCTATGCGAATCTGTTCAAGGACTCCCAAGACGATACAGCACTCATCAACAGCATCAACCAGAACTATGGACTGGAAATTGTGTACGAGGACTTCATGAGAAGCTATGCTCTCATCAGTCACGTGGTTATCAATCCATATATGTTCACAGACGCACAGACGAAGAACTCAACTGACCTTGTGATATGGGCAAAGCAGGCATACGAAAACAGCTGGGGTTATGTGTACGGCACCTATGGAAATATTCTTACCGAGGAACTCCTGCAGGACAGAGCTTCCGTGTTCGGAGAACATGTCACAGGCTTTGAAGATTTCATTCGTGAGAACTGGATGCGAAGGAGAACCGCTGACTGCGTCGGTCTCATCAAAGGCTACGGCTGGTACAATCCCGACAGCGTTGAAATTGTGGTTGGCACAAACGGTATGGCTGATGTAACCGCCAACGGAATGTTTGATGCGGCAACGGTTAAAGGAACGATTGATACCATTCCCGAAATCCCCGGACTTGCTGTGTGGCAGGACGGTCACATCGGTATCTATATCGGGAACGGTGAGGTCATCGAAGCCATGGGAACAGAACAAGGCATTGTGAAAACCTCGCTTCCAAGTGGCTGGACGCACTGGCTTGAGATTCCGTATATCTCATATCCTGTAGCAGAAGAACCAACAACAGATCCCACCGAGGAAGGAGCGTGAGGAAATGAAAAAGACAATCACAGTATGGACCAATGTCAATAAAGTGGACAGAAAAAAGTAGAGAGCTAGGTAACGTGATTTTCAGCATCAATGGGCGGATGCCCATTGTTATGAGAGTGCGGGCGCATGGAATTGTAGAAACCATGAAT
>CALXHI010000058.1 GCA_944388075.1 uncultured Clostridia bacterium
GATTGTTTTCTTGAACTCTTCCGTGTAACGAGTGCTTTTCTTTTTTGGCATTTCTTTTTCCTCCTTGTGTTTTATTCTATTATACCTTCTCTTTCCTTTTTTGTCCACTTTTTTAGTATAGCACCAAGGAATGAACACCTCTGAAACTGAAGCCCCGGAAACACAAATGACGACAAAGACAACTGCGGAGAAAACAACAACTGTGACAACCACAGCATCAAAGGCGAAAGTGACAACGACCACAGCGAAGCAGACTACAACAGCAAAGACAACAACGACTACTGTTACAACAGTAACAGAACCTCCTGCACCGCCATCGGTTGTGGATATGAGCCGTGTAAGCGACCAGATGTGGGTGTTTCTCACAGAATATGGCATCGCTTATGATGAGCTGTATACAGCAGGTGCAGGACTTCATCACGATGGAACGGACTACGGAAAAGCAAAGGCAGTCTGTGAATACGCATACAATCTCGGCGGTCAGAACTGCATTGAATATGCCTTGAATGCGTACTTTCTTGCAAAGGGTGCAGGACTCGAATGCTATATCGCACGCTCCTCACTGTATGACTGGTATGGTCATGTAGGAAATGTCATCAGACTTGATGGCAAATGGTACTACATGGAGCCGATGAGCAATATCACGGGTTCACCGCAGACCTATGCCGCAGGTGCATCCTATCCCAATGGACTGGACATCGTGACGGATATTTATGAAAACAGAATTCAGGTTACTATCTCAGATGAGTGGTACAACTAAACCAAAGAGCCGAGCAATCGGCTCTTTTCTATTTTGAAAAGGAGAACGATAATCTATGATTAAAAACAGAATGATGAAGAAGCTCAGCGCAGGGTTCATGGCAGGACTCTGTGCTTTTTCTATGCTCGGAACGAATCTGAGCAGTGCAATTCCCGCCAGAGCCGCAAGTGTTTCCACTACCGAAAATGCGGCATTTCCGTCCGCTGATGAGGTCATCGCACAGGCGGCAACGCTCCTCGGTACGAAGTACCTGTTCGGCTACAAGGGCTTTACCGGTGTGTATTATCAGGACAGCTACAAGCCGCTTTCCGAGGATTTCATCAGAAATCAGGGCATTGACTGTTCCGGTCTGGTATACTACACCCTCACTCATCTCGGCTACAGCACAAGCGGATTTTCTTGGAACAACCCCGTTCCCGTGGATACCGCTCACTGGCTGAGTGTCGGAGATAACTGCACCATCACCTATGGCGGTGTGACCTCTAAGGTGGATGTGGAGAAAAAGCAGATCAGCACGGAAGAACGCCCCTATTGGGAATGTGCTGATGGTTCGACCATTACACCCGGTTCTGTCATTGTGGCAGAGCATCCGAACACCGCAGACCATGCATGGATTTATATGGGCGAATTTGACTCCAGAGCTGATGTGGTGAACTACCTCAAGACCATCGGCGTGGCAGAATCCCTTATTACAGACGCAACAGTCGGTAACGGCAACGGTGACGGCGGCAAGCATTGGCGTATTGAGTCCAATGGCTCGCAGGGTGTTGTTATTAACAATAATACGGACGGAAAGAAGGCAACCGCAATGACAATGTCGGCTTTCCGTATTACGCAGACGGATGTGACCTTTTCTCTTCTGAAGGTGAACAAGGATACGCAGGTTCTTATTGGCAAATCTCCTGTGGATAATTCCACGGCAGTTTACGGCGTTTATACTGACAAGGGCTGCACAAACAAGGTAGCTGAAATCATAATCGGCGATAACGGCAGAGGTTCTGTCAAGCTCCCTAGCGGCACCTATTATGCCAAGGAAATCAAGGCTCCGACAGGTTATGCGCTGGACGAAACAGTTTATACACTTTCCGCAGGAAACACAGTAACCGTACCCGAAGAAGTCCTTGACGGCACTATCAAAATCAACAAGACTGCCGAGGACGGCATTGTTGCAGGCAGAGAGTTTAAGGTAGTAGGCTCTGACGGAAAGAGCTATACCAAGACCACAAATGCAAATGGTATTGCCGAGTTTACGAGACTTCCTGTCTATGATATGACCACAGGTAAGGAAATCACCTACACCATCAGCGAAATCAATGTCGAAACCCGTTACGAAACACCGAAGGCACAGAATGTAACGCTCACAAGCGGTACAGTAGACCTTACGGTCACAGCAAACTTCGTCAACGAGCTGAAAACAGGTTCTATCCGCATCAACAAGCAGTCTGAGGACAATCAGAACGGCGACAGAACTTTTACCATTACAGGCAACGGCGAAACCTACACCATTACCACAGGTGCAGATGGTATCGCAATTCTTTCGGATATTCCTGTGTACAACAGCGCAAACGAAAAGATTGAGTATACCATTTCCGAGAAGGATGTGCCTATCCGCTATGTAGTGCCTGCCAACCAGACAGCAACTCTCACAGCGGATGCAACCGTGGACGTAACATTCGAAAATGTCCTCAAGAAGTTCACAGTAGAAGTTGTGAAGAAGGACATCGAGAACGGCACAGCACAGGGCGACGCAAGCCTTGCAGGTGCGGTTTACGGCATTTACAATGGTGATGAACTCATCGACACTTACACCACAGACGAATATGGCAGTTTTACCACACACGAGTTTGAATGTGGCGATAACTGGACAATCAAGGAACTGACACCCTCCGAGGGTTATCTCCTCGACTCTACCGTATACGAAGTAGGGGCAGAGGAAAAGAAATACACCATCGAAAACAACGCAATCGAAATGACAGTATACGAAACACCTGTCAAGGGCAAGATCTCTATCATCAAGCACAGCGATGACGGTACAACAGGCATCGAAACTCCCGAAGTCGGTGCAGAATTTGTCATCTATCTCAAGTCCGCAGGTTCTTATGAGAATGCAAAGGATTCCGAACGTGACCATCTCATCTGCGACGAAAACGGCTTTGCACAGACAAAAATGCTCCCTTATGGTGTGTATGTCGTACACCAGACAGTCGGCTGGGACAACACCGAATGGGTGGATGACTTTGAGGTCAATGTGTGCGAAAACGAAGAAGATTACTTCTATATCATCAACGACGCAGTCCTTACCTCCTACGTTAAAATCGTAAAGAAGGATGCAGAAACAGGCAATATCATTCCTGTGGCAGGTATCGGCTTCAAGGTATGGAACTGTGACACTGAGAGCTATGTTGTTCAGACCGTAAACTACCCGACACCTACGGATATTGACACATTCTATACCGACGAAACAGGTACTCTTATGCTCCCGAATGAGCTTGTCTACGGCAATTACGAGCTTCATGAGGTACAGTCCGCAAACGGATATGTTCTCGACAGCACACCTGTACCGTTCACAATTGACGGTACTGTGGATACAGTCGTAGTTGAAAAGACAAATAAGCCCCAGAAGGGTAAGATTTCTGTGCAGAAGTCCGGTGATGCATTTGCATCTGTAACGGTACTCGGCCCGGCAATTTGGGTAGATGAGTATGGTGTAACTCACACAGCAGGCTCAACCACCTATACTCCTGTGTTCGAGGAAACAGGACTTGCAGGTGCGGTATTTGAAATCACAGCTGCAGAGGACATTGTAACCGCTGACGGCACTATCCGTGCAAAGAAGGGTGACGTTGTAGCAACCCTCACAACCGATGCAAACGGCTATGCAGAGAGTGATCTGCTCTATCTCGGCAAGTACGAGGTAAAGGAAACCAAGGCTCCTTACGGTTACGTTCAGAACGCTGTTTCCGAAACAGTTGAACTGACCTATGCAGGACAGGAAATTGAGGTGAGAGATACAGTGAATCAGGCATTTGTCAATGACTATCAGGAGGTAGATATTACACTCTCCAAGTTTATGGAGTACGATGAGCAGTTTGCAATCGGAAACAACGGCGAGTATCTCTCTGTACGTTTTGGACTGTTTGCAGATGAAGTTATCACTGCGGCGGACGGCTCTGTGATTCCCGAAAACGGCATGATTGCAGAGGTATCTCTCGGTGAGGACATGACTGCAAAGTTTGATGCACAGCTTCCGTTCGGTCGCTACTATGTGCAGGAAATCGCAACCGACGAACACTATATGCTGAATGGCGAGAAGTATCTTGTCAACTTCGAGTATATGGGACAGGAGGTTACTACGGTATCCTTTGACTGTGGCACCTTTGAAAACCGTCTCAAGCGTGGTAATGCAAACGGCTACAAGGTAAATGAGGACGATGACCCCCTTTCCAATGCACTCTTCGGTCTTTTCGCTGTTGGTACAGAAACATTCACTGCGGATACAGCCATCAAGACTGCCATCTCCGATGAAACAGGCTACTTTGAATTCACAGAAATCCCTTATGGTCAGTATGTGATTTGCGAGCTTCAGGCTCCGGAGGGATATATTCTCTCGGATAAGCAGTACCCTGTAACAATCAATGAGGACGGCGATACCGTCGAAATCACTGCTGAAAACAAGCCTATCACAGTGGAAATCAGCAAGCAGGACATCTACGGTTCAGAGCTTGCGGATGCAGAGATGCAGCTTATTGATTCTGAGGGTAATGTTGTGGATGAGTGGACATCCGACGGTACAAACCATGTGGTAACCGAGCTTCCTGTGGGCAAGTACACGCTCAAGGAAACTGCAGCTCCTGACGGATATATCATCGCAACAGACATCAGCTTTGAAGTATTTGAGGACGGCTCTGCAATCGTTGAAAATGTGGACGCTACAGCTACTACCGAGGACGGACATCCTCTCATTGTGATGGTGGATGATACAACCAAGGTAGAAATCAGCAAGCGTGATATTACAACGGACAACGAGCTTGCAGGTGCAACGCTTCAGATCATTGACGATAAGTGCAATGTGGTGGAGGAATGGGTATCCACCAACGAACCCCACTATATTGAAGCACAGCTTATTGCAGGCAAGACCTATACTCTCAAGGAAACCATTGCTCCCGATGGTTATACTATCGCAAACTCCATTGATTTCACAGTCAATGAGGACGGCACAGTCAACACCGTTGTGATGTATGACGAGCCGATCCCCGATACTCCCGACACACCTACAGGCGATACCACAAGCAGACTGCCCGGAATCCTTATGATTGCGGCAGGTCTTGTAATGGTTCTCATTGCAGGCATGGGCAGAAAGAAAAAGGACGATGCTGACGATTATGCAGCACTCTGTCCCGACTTCATTGAAAGCGAGGAATAACACATGGAAAAGAAAACCATTGGCATTCTGGCGGTTGCTTCGGCAGCCGCCCTCCTTTTTGGAGGTGTATATCTGCTCACAAAGGACGATATTGCACAGAAAAAAGCTGAAGAAGAACTGCAACCCTTTATGCCATCGGCTGAAGTACAGAATGCTTTGGATTATTCGGAGGAAGATCTGAATACTGAAGAAACTACTGTTACCACTACGACTACAGCCGGTATTGAGGCAGGATTTACCGTTGAAACTGTGAATACGGAAGTAACGACTGCCACGCAGACAGTTCTCGCTGATGATGTGATTGAGGGGTTAAAGGAGCAAGCACAGGAATTGCAGGAAACCTATCCCGATGCCATCGGTTGGATCTATATCCCCGATACAAACATCAACTATCCGATCATGCAGGGAGAGGACAATGACTTCTATCTCACGCATGGAACAGACGGACGCAGTCTGAAATGCGGATGTATTGAACTGGATTTCCGCTGTGAAAACCGTTTCCAGAACAACTTTAACATCCTGTACGGCCACAACATGAAGAACGGCATTATGTTTGCAAACGTGTGTAGATTCAAGGAAAGAAGCTATTATGACAGTCATCCCTACGGCTGGGTGTATACCTCCGATGCTGTGTACAGACTGGACTTTTTCTCTGTGGCTGTGACGGATTGGCATGATGAAATCTACAATGGTTTTCGCAGCCTTGACGAATGGACGCCGCATCTGAAAGAGATTTCCCGAATCTATGAGGAAGTCGAGCTGACAGAACAGGACAAGCTTGTACTGCTTTCAACCTGTTCCTATGAATTTGATAATGCCAGAACTGTGCTGACAGGTAAACTGGTGGAAATGGAGAGTGATGTGAATGAATAAGCTGACAAAGGTCAAAAACAAGGTCATTGCAACGGTCATCAGTGCTATGGCTGTTGCCAATATGATGGCGATGACCGCATACGCAGACGGTGATGTGTCCGGTGCAATCCAGTCCACATGGAATGATGCGAAGTCGCAGATCAAGTCCATTGTGGATAATGTGGTATTTCCTGTGCTGGATGTCGTACTCGTTATTCTGTTGTTTGTGAAGATCGGTACGCTGTATATGGAGTATCGCAAGCACGGACAGTTCGAGTGGACGCCGGTGGCAATCATCTTCGGATGTTTGCTTTTTACGCTGACAGCACCGCTGTATATCTGGAACGTCGTCGGCATCTGACCGAAAGCCCGATTTTCGGGCTTTACATATTGAAAATCAAGGAAATATGTGGTATAATAATAAAAAGCCTTGGAGGGATTGTTATGAAACGAATACTATCTGCGGTTCTTCTTTCTCTGACGATGCTGTTCAGCTCAGTACCGAATGTTTACGCTGAAAATACGGAATACACGATAAGGGATAAAATTCATGGAGTGAATGATTCTGTATTCTATATTGCAAGACCAGATGAAACTTCGCTCACTGTCATTAACGCCTCACAGTTCGGATTGTCCGCTGATGCGGAGGACAACACACAGGCAATGCGGAATGCCTTTGATTATTGCAGGCAGCATCCCAACACAAAGCTTGTGATTGATAAGGGAATCTACCATTTCAGTCCTGAGGAAGATATTTACCTGAACAGACTGAAAAACACGCTGGTTGATGCCAATAACGCTGAATTTATTTTCAGCACACCCCATTACTTCAAAATATATGCCTGTGATAACGTCGAAATCAGAAATATGATCGTCGATTGGGACTGGGATACACTCCGGCTTGGTTCTCTTGTGAAAATCGAAAATGAAAATGACGCAGAAAATACGCTTGAAATAGAATTTACCGAGCTTGATGAGGTTGATGCGAATATTCCTCTTTTAAGCTTTATGCAGTATGATCCTGTCGATCTTGTTGCAGGGGTTCATGGAAGCTTTAAGATATACAGTCCATTTGTCGATACGGAATGTATCAAGAATGTTGAAAAAGTCGATGGGAAACCAAATGTGCTGAAGGTCACACACAGTGGAGCATTGGATTATTTCTGCAATGACGAGATATATCTGCTTCGCCATTATGTTTACGGCGGACAGGTTTTCAATACTGTGGAGGAATCAAGCAATATCACCTACAACAATATCAGCATTTACGGTGCCTGCGGAATGGGATATGTCTTTGCATACGGCTCAAATCACTATCAGATTATCAATTCGTATATCGGCTTACGGCCCGGCGCTGAAGACAAGTACAGAATTTCCACAACAGCCGACGGCATTCACATTTCCAACTCGGGAGGATATTTCCGTATTGATAATTGTGACCTTAGCTTCTGTGGCGATGACATTCTCAATGTACACAGCAACATGTTTTATATCGAAAGCATTGATGATAGCAGAACGGTTTTAGAGGGGACTGTCCCGAATAAAATTGTTGAATCGGGACATACATTGAGTTTTATGGATCTGAACTTCAATCCCATCGACTGTGAAGCAACCGTTGCATCCATCACAAGAAATGGATTTAAGGCAACGATTACATTGACCGATCCATTGCCTGTAACTGTTACTGCGGGATTGGTTGCATATAACGGAAACAGACATTCTGAGAATTATGTTCTGACGAATAACTATGTACATGAAACAAAAGGACGTGGATTTCTGCTCAACAGTGATAACGGACTCTGCGACGGAAACACGTTCTACCGCACTTGCAGTCAGACATTACAGGTACGCACAGATATTCCTACTGACAGAGTTATTGAGGGTACGGGTGCAGACCATATTCAGATCAGCAATAACACCTTTATTGAGTGTAATTTCGGAGGCAGAGGCGATGTAATTACCATTGAAAGCCTGCTGGATGGTGAAAGAGTTAATAACACACCATTGGCGGAAATCAATATCAGCAACAATGAGTTTATATCGTGTTATCAGGAAGTAATCAATGCGGATAACGTCAACGGTCTGACAATTGAAAATAATATTATCAGGAATAGCGAAAACTACATCATCGGCGAGCATTGCAAAAATGTAAAAGTCGAATCAAATACATTTCTTCTGAAAGGCGATATCAACGCTGACGGTGAATTCAATGTTGCCGATGTGGTAACACTTCAGAAGTGGTTACTTGCTGTTCCAGATACAAAGCTTGCAGATTGGAAATCCGCAGATTTGTGCAGCGATAACAGACTGGATGTGTTTGACCTGTGCCTGATGAAACGTGAGCTTTTGAAAAACAACTGAATACCATACAAAGAGCCTTCAATCACGAAGGCTCTTTTTCCTTATTGACAGACCATATTAGACAACACAGTGGAACGTCGTCGGCATCTGACCGAAAGCCCGATTTTCGAGCTTTACATATCTTCTCCATCACAGTGAAAGCTCATTAGTTCCACATCTTTTCTTTCGATACTCCGACGGCGACACCCCGATATGCTTATGAAACAGCCTGCTGAAATACAAGGGATTATCGTATCCAACTGATTCTGCAATCTCAGATATGTTGTATTCAGTAGATTCGAGTAAGCTCTGTGCATTTGCCATACGCAGCGATAGAATATACTGCATCGGCGTGACCTTCACAATCTGCCGGAAGCTTCGGATAAACCAGCAGGTGCTCATGTGCCGTGATGCGGCATAATCGTCAATATTGATCTGCTCGTTGTAATGTTCATTGAAATAATGGGTAGCACGTTCGATCTCGTTCTGCGCGTCGCTGCCCTTTTTGCGTCCCTCTTTGATGTAGCGGTTGATCTGGATGAAAATATGCCGCAGATTGAGCGTGAGCAGCTCCTCGTAATTCGGGCGGCACAGCTGCAGCTCCTGTATCATCTGACGGTACAGCCATGCATAGTCCGGGGATGTTCCCGTATAGAATACATTTTCCTTTTGCGGCATTTCATAGTTATCCAGAATTCCCTCCACCATGCGTCCTGTAAAATGCACCCAGTATACCTCGGTTTTGTCAGGAGCATGGTAGTAGTAATACTGTATCTCACCGGGGCGGAACAGAATCATGTTTCCCTCGGTGATGACTGTTTCTTTTCCGTCAGGACCATCGAAATAAAAATACCCCTTGCCCTTTGCGATATACAAAAGCTGATAATCTCTTCTACCCTGCGGGCGTTCCGTTGAAACTGTTGGGCGGCTGTGTACTCGATAATAGCCGCAGCTTGTCACAATCAGGGAACGGCTTTCATCCACCATGTCGGTGAGGGAATTATGCAGATAAGCAACGTTCGTATACATGCACAGACCTCCTTCTGTGTTCTTTTCTCCATTATAGCACATCCAAATCCGCATTGCAATAGCAAAGTATCATTTTGTGCATATTTTGTCTCATTGTGTTTATGGAATCGGCGTGTCGGATATGGTAGAATAGAATCAGAAAGTAAAGGCGCCTTTCATCGAATTACAGTGCTTCACCCGATAGTGGACACTGTTCCCAAAGCAGAACTCGAGACCTGCTTCGGACATATGTAAAAATCACAATGAATTCGTTTGAAGGAGAGAGTAACATGACTGAAAAGAAATACCTGAAATGGTACAACAAAATCGGATACGGATCAGGAGATATCGCAGGAAACGTTGTATATGCCTTCCTCGCCACCTTTGTTATGATCTATCTGACCGATACAGCAGGACTGAACGCAGGCATTGTCGGAACGCTGATGATGGTTTCAAAAATTTTTGACGGATTTACAGATGTCATATTCGGTTCGCTGATCGACAAAACCAAAACGAAGCTCGGCAAGGCTCGTCCCTGGATGCTCTGGCCGTACATCGGCAACAGCCTGATGCTGATTATGATCTTCGCAGTACCCACCGGATGGGGAGATGTAGCAAAATATGCATACTTCTTCATCACCTACACACTGCTCAATGCCGTGTTCTATACCGCAAACAACATCGCCTATTCTGCACTTACCGCACTTATCACCAAAAACGGTAATGAGCGAGTACAAATGGGTTCCATACGATTCATTTTCGCATTCGGAACAAGTCTTCTGATTCAGTCCATTACAGTGAAGGCGGTTGACTGGTGCGGCGGCGGTGTAGAAGGTTGGAGAAATATTGCCATCATCTACGCAATCATCGGACTTGTGGTGAATACCATCTCTGTATTCTCCGTCAAGGAGCTTCCCGAAGAAGAACTGGAAAATGAAAACCATGCCGATGAAGAAGCTGCAAAATTCTCCGCAGATGCCTATCCGGATTTTGAGCTTGCGGATAAGGAACACCGCACTGAGGACGAAAGCAAGAAGTACTCACTTCTTGATGCTGCAAAGCTGCTCCTTGCAAACAAGTACTATATCATCATCTGTGCAGTCTACATCCTCACACAGCTTTTCTCCACAACACTCAGCATGGGTATTTACTATATGACCTACATTCTCGGTGATGAGAATTTGCTCGGCACCTTCTCACTGGCAATCAACATCCCCATGATCTGCGGTTTGCTGATTACTCCCTATCTTGTCAAGAAATGCAAGGGTATGTACAAGCTTAACCTCACAGGCTACCTGATTTCCACCATTGCAAGAGGACTTGTGGTTGTGGGCGGATATATGCAGAACATTCCGATGATGCTGATTTTCACAGGTGTTGCAGCAATTGCAATGAGTCCTATGCAGGGCGATCTCAATGCACTGATCGCAGCTTGTTCTGATTATACCTATCGTACAACAGGCAAGCGTATCGACGGAACAATGTATTCCTGCTCATCTCTCGGCGTAAAAATCGGCGGCGGTATCGGAACAGCACTCACAGGCTGGCTTCTTGCAGCAGGTGGATATGTGGCGAATGCCGCAGTACAGCCGGAGTCATGCATCAATATGCTGCACTTCATGTATCTCTGGCTGCCGATGCTTCTCAATCTTTTGATTACAATTCTGCTGTCAAGACTGACGGTTGAAAAGGCGAATGAAAACTGGGACAAAGAACACAACTCTTAAAGGAGGACATTATTATGAAACCTACACTTGATTGGCTCGCAAATCCTGAGATTTTTGAAGTGAACAGAGAAAAGGCACACTCTGATCACAGATATACAACAAAGGACGGTAACCTTCGTCAAAGTCTGAACGGCACTTGGAAGTTTGCATATACCGAACATCCCGACAGCAGACCTGCTGACTTCTATAAGACAGATTTTGATGTAACAGGCTTTGATGACATCACAGTCCCCGGACACATTCAGCTGCAGGGCTATGACAAGCCGCAGTATGTGAATACCCAGTATCCTTGGGAGGGACAGGAAAGTCTCATTCCTCCGCAGATTCCGCAGAAGCGCAATCCTGTCGGCAGCTATGTGAAATTCTTTGATGTTGACGAGACACTCCTTGGCAAGGAAACCTTCATCAGCTTTCAGGGTGTAGAAACTGCTATCTATGTATGGCTCAATGGTGAGTTTGTTGGCTATGCAGAGGACAGCTTCACTCCCTCCGAGTTCAACATTACGCCCTATCTGAAAGAAAAGGGCAACAGACTTGCAGTTGAGGTTTACCGCTACAGCACAGCAAGCTGGCTGGAGGATCAGGACTTCTGGCGATTTTCCGGTATCTTCCGTGATGTATATCTCTACGCAGTTCCCGAAATCCATGTCCGTGATATGAAGGTTATTACTGATTATGACTACGAAAACGGCAGTGGTATTTTGACAACAGAGCTTACTATTGTAGGTGAAAGTGATTATGCAGTCAAGCTCACACTGACTGACAAAAACGGAAACAAGGTTTATGAAAGTGATGCAGCGAATGTAACCGCATCCATCCCCGATGTGATGCCGTGGAGTGCAGAAGCACCGAATCTTTACACGCTTACCGCAGAAATCATTGCAGACGGTGAGATCGTGGAAACTGCTGAAACAAAGGTTGGATTCCGCACCTTTGAGCTGAAGAATGGACTTATGCTTCTGAACGGCAAGCGTATCGTTTTCAAAGGCATCAACCGACACGAATGGAACGCCAATGGCGGCAGAGTGGTGACTGAAGAAGATATGCTATGGGATATTCGCTTTATGAAGCAGAACAACATCAACGCAGTTCGCACCTGCCACTATCCGAATAACTCTCTCTGGTATCAGCTTTGCGATGAGTACGGCATTTATCTGATCGACGAAACGAACCTCGAAACCCACGGCACATGGCAGAAGATGGGCGCTTGTGAACCGTCTATCAATGTTCCGGCATCTCTCCCCGAATGGAAAGAAGCCTGCCTTGACAGAGCGAGATCCATGTATGAGCGTGACAAGAACCACGCAAGCGTGCTGATCTGGAGCTGCGGAAACGAAAGCTACTGTGGCGATGATATTGCAGCAATGGCTGATTACTTCCACGATGTTGACAGCACAAGACTGGTTCACTACGAGGGCGTGGTGTGGAATCGGAAATACGACCACATCACCGATATGGAAAGCAGAATGTACGCAAAGCCCTGTGATGTTGAGGAATATCTGAGCAATGCTCCGAAGAAACCCTACATCAGCTGCGAATACATGCATGCCATGGGCAATTCTCTCGGCGGCATGAAGCTGTACACTGACCTTGAAGACAAGTTTGATGCCTATCAGGGCGGCTTTATCTGGGACTACATTGATCAGGCACTGTACAAGGATGGCGTCCTGGTGTATGGCGGTGATTTCGATGACAGACAGAGCGACTACGGCTTCTGCACAAACGGTATTGTCTACGCAGACCGCACCTATTCTCCGAAGGTCAGTGAAGCAAAACAGCTCTACTCCAATATCAGAATGAATATCACAAATGGTGTTCTGAACGTAGAAAACAGAAACCTGTTCGTTGGTGCAGACGGATATATTTTCAAGGTTACACTTGAAAAAGAGGGTGAAATCCTTGCAACTGAAGAACATCGTCTGAACATTTCTGCTGGGGAAACAGGCAGCGTGAAAATCGGTCTTGCAATTCCCGAAAACGGCGGTGAATATGTGCTGACCGCATCCGCAGTGCTTGCAGAGGATACCCTCTGGGCTGAAAAGGGACATGAGATTTCCTTTGCACAGGAAATCGTGGAAACACCCGAAGTCAAGGTTGAAGCAACTGCTGCAAAGGCAGAAATCGTCTATGGAGATTTCTCCGTGGGCGTGCATGGCGAAAACTTCTCCATGCTGTTTGACAAGCGAGAGGGCGGTATCAGTTCTCTGATTTATGACGGCACGGAATACATCACAAGAGCACCGAAGATCAGCTTTTGGAGAGCCATGACCGACAACGACACGGGTGCAGGCTATCCCTTTGCAATGGCACAGTGGCAGATTGCAGGCAAGTGTGCAAAGCAGATTGGCTTTGACACAAAGGAAAATGCAGACAGCCTTGATGTGACCTATACATTCGCTGCACCGACCGTTCCGGCGTTTGAATTTAAGGTGACATACACCGCTTACTTTGACGGCAGACTCGGAGTCAAGGCAGAGTATCCGGGCGTGAAAGGAATGGCAGATATGCCCGTATTTGCGATGGATTTCAAAATGAAGAAACAGTACAATGCCTTCACATTCTACGGAATGGGACCCGATGAAAACTACATTGACCGTAACAACGGCGCAAGACTTGGCGTGTACACATCAAATGCACAGGACAATTTCACAAAGTATCTGAATCCGCAGGAATGCGGCAACCGCACAGGCGTAAGATATGTGAATGTCTATGATGAAAACGGCACAGGGCTTGCCTTTACAGCAACAGAAAATCCCTTTGAAATGAGCGTTCTGCCATATAGTGCCCATGAAATCGACAACGCTCTGCACCGTGAAGAACTCCCTGAACCGTCCTACACATGGGTACGCATTGCCGCAAAACAGATGGGAGTGGGCGGCGATGACAGCTGGGGCGCACCGGTGCATCAGGAATTCAAAATTCCCGCAGAACAGCCCATGACATTGCAGTTTGAAATTTGCGCACTCTGATAGGAGGAATCAATATGAACATTCGTGACGTATTGCAGAAAATTCAAAATAACGCATTCGCAAAGACATTCCAGAAGCTGTACGGTACTTCCGAGGAGGTGCTCCAACACCAGAAACAGCGTTATCTGGACGCTGTGCAGAAATTCACGCAGCTGTACCCGAAGCGAAAAGCCATCCGCATCTATTCTGCCCCCGGCAGAACCGAGATCGGCGGCAACCACACCGACCACCAGCACGGCTGTGTGCTGGCGGCGGCTGTGAATCTGGATGCAATCGCCGTTGTTGCCTTCCATCGGGACGGCGTGATCCGTGTGAAATCCGAGGGCTACGATGCTTTCACCGTCAATCTGGACGATCTGTCCGTGCAGTCCGGCGAAAAGGGTACTGCTGCTATTATCCGTGGCATCGCTGCAAAGTTCAGCGGTATGGGAGCAGAAATCATGGGCTTCGATATGTACTGTACCTCAGACGTTCTCAGCGGCAGCGGCATTTCTTCCTCAGCGGCATTTGAAACGCTCATCGGCACGATCATTGACAGCTATTACAATGATAACAAAGCTGGTGCGGTGGAGATCGCAAGGATCGGACAGTTTGCCGAGAATGTATATTTCGGCAAGAAAAGCGGTCTGATGGATCAGATGGTTTCCTCTGTCGGGGGACTCGTTTCCATTGATTTTTATGATACGGAGAATCCCGAAATTGAGCCTTTTGACTTCGATTTCGAAGCACACGGCTATTGTCTGTGCATCACCGATACCAAGGGCAGTCACGCAAATCTCACAGATGATTATGTTGCCATCCGCAGTGAGATGGAGGGTATCGCCGCACAGATGGGCAAGCCCCATCTCCGTGAGGTGAGCGAGATTGCGTTCTATGATGCGATTCCGAAACTCCGTGAAGTATGTTCCGACCGTGCAATTCTGAGAGCATCCCATTTCTTCTCTGAAAACAGCCGTGCATTGCAGGAAGCCGATGCACTGAAAGCAGGAAATCTGAACGAATTCCTCCGTCTTGTAAACGAATCGGGCGAATCCTCCGCACAGCTTTTGCAGAATCTCTACAGTACTTCACAGCCCACACAGCAGGAAATTCCCCTTGCAATTATGATGAGTAAGCGTGTATTAAAGGAAACAGGTGCTGTAAGAGTTCACGGCGGCGGTTTTGCAGGCACGATTCAGGCGTTTGTACCGCTGGAACTTACGGATGCTTACACAACAGAAATGAACCGCATCTTCGGCGAGAATGCTTGTCAGAAGATGAAAATCCGTCCTGTGGGCGGCGTGGAAATCACAAAGGAGGAAATGTAATATGCGTATTCTGGTACTCGGCGGTGCAGGCTATATCGGCTCGCATACCGCACTGGAGCTTGTCAAGGCTGGACACGAGGTTGTGATTGCAGATAATCTGGTAACAGGCTACCGCAAGGCGATCCCCGATGGTGCGAAATTTTATGAGGGTGACCTCCGTGATTTTGATTTCCTCGACAATCTCTTTCAGCAGGAACAGATTGATGCGGTGATCCATTTTGCGGCATATTCTCTTGTGGGCGAAAGCGTCACAAATCCGCTGAAATACTACGACAACAACCTCTGCGGCACGAAGATTCTGCTTGATGCCATGGTGAAAAATAACGTTGACAAAATCGTGTTCTCCTCCACAGCCGCTACCTATGGCGAACCGGAGAACATCCCGATTCTCGAAAGCGACCGCACCTGCCCGACCAACCCTTACGGCGAAACCAAGCTTGCCATGGAGAAGATGTTCAAGTGGACAGCAAATGCACATGGTCTGCGGTTTGTATCACTCCGTTACTTCAACGCCTGCGGTGCTGACGAAAGCGGCACAATCGGCGAGGCACATAACCCCGAAAGCCACCTGATTCCGCTGATTCTGCAGGTGCCGAACGGCAAGCGTGAGAGCGTCTGCATCTACGGTACGGACTATGACACGCCCGACGGAACATGTATCCGTGACTATATCCATGTAACCGACCTTGCACAGGCACATATCCTTGCGATGCAGTATCTGATGGACGGCGGTGAAAGCGATATCTTCAATCTCGGAAATGGTGTGGGCTACTCAGTCCGTGAGGTGATCGAAACCGCAAGAAAGGTCACAGGACATCCGATTCCTGCGACGGAAACACCCAGACGTGCGGGCGATCCTGCAAGACTAGTTGCATCCAGTGAAAAGGCAAGAAAGATTCTCGGCTGGAATCCCGTACATGACAGTCTGGAGGAGATTATTGAAAGTGCATGGAACTGGCACAAGAATCATCCGAACGGATATGACGAATGAGGTGATATTATGATCTGTGGTGCAGTACAGAAACTCATTGATTACGCAATTAAAAATGAGCTTATCACAATTGACGATATTTATGTTGTCCGCAATCAGCTGATGGGGGCATTAAAGCTTACAGACTGGACGGAAAACGATGCTGAATATACCGACGAATCCATTGACGAAATTCTTGCTCCGATGATCACATATGCCTGTGAAAACGGCATCATCAGTGATACCGCCAATTCCCGTGATCTCTTTGACACAAAACTCATGGGTATCCTGACGCCCATGCCGAGAGAGGTCATCGCTGAATTTAAAAGAAGATATGCAGTCGATCCCAAAGATGCAACCGATTGGTACTATGATTTCAGCAAGAAGCTGAACTATGTTCGTGCTGGCAGAATCGCCAAGGATATGAAGTGGACATATGATTGTGAATACGGTACTCTTGATATCACGATCAACCGTTCCAAGCCTGAAAAAGATCCTCGTGACATCGCAGCGGCAAAGACACAGAAAGCCTCTTCATATCCGAAGTGCCAGCTCTGCTCCGAAAACGCTGGCTTTGCAGGACACGCCACACATCCGGCAAGACAGAATCTCCGTCCGCTTCCGATGACTGTGAACAGTGAAAAGTGGCAGCTGCAATATTCTCCCTACGGCTACTACAACGAGCACTGCATTGCATTCAATGAAGCACATGTGCCGATGAAAATTGACGTGGCAGTATTCGGAAAGCTGTTTGATATTGTGGACTATCTACCACATTATATCATCGGTTCTAATGCAGATCTCCCGATCGTCGGCGGTTCGATTTTGAGCCATGAGCATTTCCAGGGCGGCAATTACACCTTTGCCATGGCGAAGGCTCCGATTGAACATGAGTTCAGTATCGAGCAGTATCCCGATGTGAAAGCTGGTATCGTGAAATGGCCGATGTCCGTGATTCGTGTATCCTCCGAGAACAGGGAGGAACTTGCCAAGTGCTGCAATCATATTCTGGAAACATGGAGAGCATACAGCGACGAGAGTGTGGGGATTTTTGCGGAAACAGACGGCGAACCTCACAACACCATCACGCCCATTGCAAGAAAGAACGGAGACTTCTACGAGTGTGACCTCGTTTTGAGAAACAACATTACAACGGAGGATCGTCCGCTGGGCGTGTTCCATCCGAATCCCTCGCTGCATCATATCAAGAAAGAGAATATAGGTTTGATTGAAGTAATGGGACTTGCGGTACTTCCTGCACGGCTTGCAAAGGAAATCGCACTGCTGGAGGATGCGATGCTCAGTGGCGAGAATCTCTACGCTTGTCCTGAGCTTACACATCATGCACAGTGGGCAGAGGAAATTCTGAAGCGTTACCCTGATTTCAGTAAGGACAATGCAAGGGCGATTCTGGAGCAGGAGATCGGTAAGGTGTTCCTCAAAGTGCTTGAGGATGCTGGTGTGTTCAAGAGGACGAAGGAAGGTAAGAATGCTTTCATGAGATTTATATTATCCATTAAATAGTGTATCCTCAACAACCAGTCATTTTTAAAACGTCCCTATTTTCAACATCAAAAAAGAAAAAGGACAAGACAAATTCAAAGAGGTGCAAAAGCACCGCCGCAAGGCGGTCGATGTTCATTGCAATTATGCTGAGAACGATCGATGCTTTTGTTGTATCTTCCCTTTTTGTGAGTAGCAGACCAAGACCGAATTTACGTTTTGCGAGACTGAACTTTCGCTC
>CALXHI010000059.1 GCA_944388075.1 uncultured Clostridia bacterium
ATGAACATCGACCGCCTTGCGGCGATGCTTTTGCACCTCTTTGAATTTGTCTTGTCCTTTTTCTTTTTTGATGTTGAAAATAGGGACGTTTTAAAAATGACTGGTTGTTGAGGATACACTAATTATACCATACTGCGGTCAAAAGGTCAATCGGCAGGAAATGAAAAACCCCTCATCGCTGAGAGCTTTTCTATCATCTACTTTGAATCCAGTGGGTTCAAAGTCAGAATTATTTTACAGGCTTTCTTTTACCTGTTATGCTTTCGACTTCAAGGGCATATACAAGCGTTCTCGGTATCGCAGCCGTGCTGAACGGCATATCTTTTCCGTCATGATAATGTGCCATGAGCAGTTTCAGGGCAGGCAGTTTTTCTTCTTCCAGCAGGATACGGATATGCCCTTTGCCGATCACGCTTTCGTATGCCATTGTGCAGTAGCCCTTATCCTCAAAGTATTGAAGTTGGTGCTTGCAGTCCATCTCAAAGGAAGCTCTGTTGTCATTTCGGATAAGACCGACCTTGTATCCCTCTAAGGCACTATGAAAATACAGCGTTATCTTATCTCCGTTCACAGCCATACCGAAGTTCAGGGGCAGGATATACGGATAGCCGTCATCGTTCAGTGCAAGCCTGCAAACATCGCAGTTCTCCATTATACCGATAATATCGCTCAGGTCGGTGACTTCTCTGTCTTTTCTTCTCATAAGCCGAATATCCTCATATCTTCCTCAACTGTCGTGATTCCTGCAATTCCGAAATTATCCACAAGTACGTTTGCGACATTCGGTGACAGGAATGCAGGCAGAGTCGGTCCGAGGTGGATATTCTTCACGCCGAGATACAGCAGAGCCAGCAGTACGATAACGGCTTTCTGCTCATACCACGCAATATTATAAACGATAGGCAGCTCGTTCACATCATCAAGACCGAACACCTCTTTCAGCTTAAGGGTGATAAGTGCCAGCGAGTAGGAATCGTTGCATTGTCCCGCATCAAGCACTCTGGGGATACCGCCGATGTCACCGAGGTTCAGCTTGTTATACTTGTATTTTGCACAGCCTGCTGTCAGGATAACAGTATCCTTCGGCAGAGCCTTTGCAAAGTCCTCGTAGTAGCTTCTGGACTTCGCTCTGCCGTCACAGCCTGCCATGACTACGAATTTGCGGATAGCACCGGACTTCACGGCATCGACTACCTTATCAGCAAGTGCAAATACCTGTTCATGGGCAAATCCGCCAACGATAGTGCCTGTTTCGATCTCAGTCGGCGGAGGACATGACTTCGCCTGCTCGATAATAGGCGAAAAGTCCTTGACCTCACCGTATGGAGCGTCGATATGCTTACAGCCCGGATAGCCTGCGGCACCTGTTGTCCAAAGCCTGTCCTTGTAGCTGTCCTTCGGAGGAACAATGCAGTTAGTGGTCATAAGCACCGGACCGTTAAAACTATCAAATTCCTCTTTCTGCTTCCACCACGCATTGCCGTAGTTTCCTGCAAAGTGAGGATATTTCTTGAAAAACGGATAATAGTGGGCTGGAAGCATCTCCGAGTGGGTATAAACATCAACGCCCGTGTCCTTTGTCTGTTCAAGGAGCATTTCAAGGTCTTTGAGGTCGTGACCTGAAATAAGAATCGCAGGATTCTTACGAACACCTATATCAACGCTTGTGATCTCAGGATTGCCGTAGGCGGAAGTGTTCGCAGTATCAAGATCAGCCATACCCTGAACGCCGTACTTACCGACTTCAAGCGTGAGAGCCACAAGCTCATCAACGGACAGCGAATCATCAAGCGTTTTTGCAAGTGCCGACTGCATGAACGCATCAAGCTCCTCGTCATCACTAAGCAGAGCGTTTGCGTGTTTTGTATATGCCGCAAGTCCTTTCAGACCGTAGGTTATCAGCTCACGCAGAGAGCGTATATCCTCATTCTCTGTTGCAAGTACGCCGACAGTCTTTGCTTTCTCGGCATAGTCCGAACCGTTCCAAAGAGCTGCTTCGGGGAAGGATTCTTTATTCTGCACCTGTCCGAGCAATTCTTCTTTGACTGCAAGTGTTTCAGTAACCTTAGTGGTAATGCTGTCAAGATCGAAATTGGCATTGGTGATCGTGATAAACAGGTTCACGTTGATAAGATGATTAACAGTCTTATCGACAGTCTTTCCCTCTGCACGGAGCTGAGTTGTCACCGCAGACAGCCCCTTTGTAACGTACACAAGCAAGTCCTGCATTACTGCGACTTCGGGTTGTTTACCGCAGACACCACAAGCGGTACAACCCTTACAGCCTGCTGTTTCCTGACACTGATAGCAAAACATTTTCTGTTCCATGATAAATACCTCCGTTATTTTCTTATCTCAACGATACTGCCGTCCGGCGAAATGACTGCGACTTCGAGCGGAATATCCTTACCGCTTGCCTCTATCGCACGTTTTATCGCATACTCCATACCACCACAGCACGGAACTGTCATTCTTGTGAGGGTAATACTCTTTATATCGTTATTTCTGAATATCTCCGTCAGCTTCTCGGCATAGTCCACATCATCGAGCTTCGGGCAGCCGATGAGCGTTATCTTCCCACGGATAAAATCATGGTGGAAGTTTCCGTAGGCGTAAGCCGTGCAATCGGCAGCGATCAGCAAATCGGCACCGTTGAAGTAGGGTGCGTTTGTCGGCAGGAGCTTTATTTGTATCGGGAATTGTCTCAGACAGCCCGGAACACGAACATCATTGTCATCTTCCTTCGGAGTGAAGCTCTGCAAAGCCGAACCCGGACAGGTGAAACCGCTGCAGGCAGACTTTTTCTGCTTGTTTTCTTTCACCGCCTTTTCATCATAAGCCGCCGCTTCACGCTCGGTAAAGTGGATAGCGTCCATAGGACAGGCAGGGAGACAGTCCCCGAAGCCGTCACAGAAATCGTCACGCATGAGCTTAGCCTTGCCGTTTACGATAGCGATTGCACCCTCATGGCAAGCCATCGCACACAGACCGCAGCCGTTGCATTTTTCTTCGTCTATCTCAATTATTTTCCGTATCATAGCCATACCTCCTTGACTTTCTGTATCCATTATAGTATAATCAAAGGAGAAAGTATGTTGTAATTACAACATTTTGGGAGAAAAATATGGATATTTCAGTTTTGCATAATTCGATACTGTTCAAGGGCTTTGATGATACCGAAATAGCTGAGCTTCTGAAAGCCCTTAATGCAGCCGAAAAGAAATACAATAAAGGTGCGATGATATTTTCATCGGGAGAGATCACCGATAAGCTCTGCTTTGTCACGGCAGGCGGCGTTACTATTGAAAGCAATGATATGTGGGGAAACCGCACGATACTCAACCTTGTAGGTAAGGGACAGTTCTTTGCAGAAAGCTATGCACTCCTGCCCGATGTGCCGATGCTTGTTGATGTATGTGCTGCCGAGGATTGCAGTATCGTGTTTCTGAGCATGAAGTCGCTCGCTGACCTCAACGATACGATAAGGGCGAGACTTCTTGCAAATCTTCTCACTATCACCACAAGAAAAAATCTGCACCTATCGAGCCGGAGCTTTCATACTGCTCCGAGACAGGTGCGTGGACGTATTATGGCGTATCTTAATACCGTATCGGTTCAGAAGCATTCCCGTGAGTTTGATATACCCTTTGACCGTCAGCAGCTTGCGGACTACCTCAATGTGGAACGCTCTGTGCTATCAAATGAATTGAGCAAGATGCAGAGGGACGGACTGATACGATGCAGGAAGAACCATTTTGAGATCATATAACAGAAGCGCAGATGACCAATTTTAGCCATCTGCGCTTTTTTATGTTCCTGTTTTCTCAAAGCCCTTTAATACCTGTTTATCCGAGAACGAGGACAGCTTCCCGTCCGACCATTCTATGAAAACTGATATGTTATACTGACAGAGCAGTCGACAAACATCCAAAGATCTGGTATAATAGAAATGATCAAACCAGAAGGGGTAAATGTAATGAAGTACAGCAAAGAATTCAAAGAAGAAGCGTTAAAGCTC
>CALXHI010000060.1 GCA_944388075.1 uncultured Clostridia bacterium
TGACATCCTCCGAAGTGCAAGCTTTTTTCTCGTTTTTAACACTTTTCCTTGCACTTCTATTATATCACATTAGGACGTTTTTGTCGATATTTCTGTCAATATTTATGGTTTGAGGATACACTACATATACTATCTATTGTATCAAAATCTACTTGCAGTAGGATATGTAGACATAGATTTTGATACAAAACGGACGGCTCAAAATCGCCGAAAATAGGGGCTTTTCTGAACTATGATGCTCAGAGAAGCCCCCGTTTGATATTCTTATCGAGTTGTAAGCGGTGGAGTGGAAGATTATAAAATGAACCCACCTCACCAGAAAAGTGAACCCACCTGCGAGAAGTTTCTAAGAGTGTAACGAAACTATGGGAGGGAACGCAAAGTATCCTTACTGCATCATGAAAACATCCATTCTCTGCACATGATTATTCCGCACTGCCATTCCGCCGCAGCGGACGTGTTCGTTTGCCTGCTGTGCTTCGATCTGCGCAGCCCAGTCACGAAGTCTCACTTCTTCCTTGTACAGCAGTGATAGCTGTGGTTGTTTCTTCCATAGAATTTTCCTCCTGTGTCTAATTTAGTCCAGCTTGCTCCATAGACCATTTTGGATGAGGATTAGTGGCTCCAATTATGGCAGAGTATATTCTTAGATAGAGTATTATGAGATTTCATCTCACCATCTCAAATGAACGTTGTTAAAACCTATTAAAATTCTTCCATCATCCAATTTGTAGCTTTAGAAGGCATGCCTGTCTGAATAAAATCCTCAATCATTGCACATACTGCATTTTTGCATTTTGAAATCATGTGATATGGAAAAGTTTTTCCGTGTAACTCAACAGCACCTTCTTGGTCATTTTTATTGTCGTAGTAATAAATAATGCCATTTTCTTCGTCAATAATACCAATTGAGTATGAACCATTTTGGATATAAATGGACATCTCAAAACCATTAGGGTGCTTGATGCTTACTTCAGATATATCGTCTGCAAGCAAACTTCTACAATCATCGTACTGTAACATGTTGCCTGAACTTTTCACAACACAATAATTTGTGTATGTACCATTGTCTTTGCGACAGAGAATACATACATTATCTGTTTTAGCAGATATAAAAGGCTGCTGGACAGGAATTTCAGTGATAAATATCAATTGCTCTCCTCCTTTCCTAGTACAACTTATATGAAGTGTGCTGAATTTGATGAGCGCTACAATGAGAAAGCGGAAGCCTACAACCGTTTACAGGAAAAGCTTGTGCAACGTCAATCGAAGGCTGAATTCCTGCAAAAATTCTACAGTCGGATTGAAGCGTTAACTGGAACAATCGACTTTTTCGATGCGGCTCTCTGGAGGACGCTCATTGAAAAAGCAACAGTACACAGTGATGGAAGGATTGTTTTTGCATTCCTTGATGGGACGGAGATTGAAGCGTAAATGACTCGTAGAGTGCGATTCCAATAAAGCTTTACCCACTGTTATTTCCACAGTAATAGCCATACTTGCATACATCATGCCATCTTCATCCGGTACTGATGTGGTGTCATTCCCACAGCGGACTGGAATTGTCTGAGAAAATACTTACTGTCATCGTATCCACACTGCTTTGCAATTTGCGTGATACTCTGATTTGTTGTGCAGAGAAGATACTTTGCCTTTGCAATTTTCTGATTGATGCAGTCCTTGCCGAAGCTGACCGCAAAGCATTTTTTGTACAGCACACGCAGATGTCCCGGGCTGTAGGAATACTGCTGGCATGCAGTTTCTGTGTCAAGGAAATTTTCTGTGCATGTATAAATCCTGTTTCTTATTTGCAGCATGATGTCATAATTAAGCTGTGTACGTCTTTGCCCGATATCTGCTGCCAGTGAATCTATCTGTTTTCTGCACAGTGCAATTGCATCAAAATAAGCAGTGCCCTTGCTGCAGCTTATAGTGCAGCAGACGAATGAATCCGTACCATAGCTTTTCAGATATTCCGGATACTGCATGACAAAAGCCTGCAACTTGTCCGTCAGCATCTCGTTAGATATATCCGGTTTGTGTGTCATACAAACGAACGTATCCTCACTGATGCGGGCGCAGATTCCGTCATTTCCGCAGAATTGCTTCACTGCGTCTGCCATCTCCGATATGGCAGCAGTTTTGGATACGACTGTATCCAGTTCGTCTCCGAACAGGCAGATTCGCAGCATCGTCAGCTGCAATGAAGCGTCCTGCGATTCGGACAAGGAAGCATAGTAATGCTTCTCCATGCCGTTTTCATTGTAGAATCCGGTCAGAGAATCACAGGATTCCGAAAGATTCTGGCACTGCGTCAGATAGCGGATGTCATTTTTGATGCGCAGAAATTCCAGCCCGTTGGAAATGGATTTGAGCCAGTTTCTGAAAATGTCATCATAGGTATCCGGTGTTCCGTATTGCAGAACAATGTAGCCGAACAGCCGCCTGCTGAAGAACAGCGGATTGAAATAATAGACCGCCGCCGCATTGTTCTTTTCAAAAATTTCAGAAAAGTGATATTTGTCAATCGCAAAAGGTCTGGCGTCCTGCCATGGCATGATACTGCGGCAGGAGAGAGAATCGTTCAGCTCTGCGGATGACGCATTGTACCAGTTGTCCAGCAGGCAAAGATAGACGTTATGTACATTGCGGATCTGCCAGTGAAAGCTGCCTGCGATGGATACAAATTCATCCATATTCCTGCATTCTGTCAACTGATGCTCCATCTGCCCGAACAGATTCCAGAAATCGTAATCCGCCTTGACACGGGCGGAATTCAGCTCCTGATTCAGCTGTGCCGTTCTGCAGCCGCACGGACAGCTGTCACCGTGAATAAGCATACCCTTCGGCGGAATAAACTCATCATCAATACCGAATGCGATCTGCCTGTACAGAATTTGCAAGGCACTTCTGCCGGTTTCCACTCTGTTTCTCCGGTACGTGGTAAGAACAGGGGTATGCACATGGCGTTTGCGTATGTATTCATAGCCAACCACTGTCACTGTTTCCGGAACAGAGATATGATGGTCAGTGAATGCGTCGAGCATACCATAAGCCATGTAGTCATTGGCACAGATGACTGCTTCAGGGAACGGCAACTCACCGCTGATATATTTCTGTGCCAGTGCCTTGCCGGAGCTCATCCAAAAATCACCGTAGTACACTTTATTTTCATCATAAACAATGCCGTGCTTTTCCAGCGACCGGCGGTAGCCCTCGATGCGAAGTGCGGAGGCAGGCAGTTCGGATTTTCCTGTCAGCAGTGCAATATCACGGAACTTGTGAATTTCAATCAGATGATTGGTGATGTCCTCCATATCATTTGCATCACTGGTATTGATATACTGTACATCCGGCAGATTCAGTTCCGGAAGAGCTGAACCGACAACGAGTACTGGAATATTCCGCTGTTTCAGGTATTCCTGAATTTTTTTGCGAAGCTCCGCATTGACAAAGGATTCTGAAATCAGAATGATTCCATCAAGATCCGGAGAAAGCAGCAGTTCATAGATCTGATTTTCACACAGGATCATATCGTCCTCTGAAGTATTGGGATTGTAGATGTTTGAAATGACTGCAACGTCGATATTGAATTCCAGTGCTTTTTCCGCAATGCCCTGAATGATCTCGCGCTGTTCGATATTATTCGCTTCAGCTGTCACCACGCCGAATATCATTCTTTTTTTCTTGTTCATACCATCCACTCCTTGATAGGGGTTGTTTTTATTATACCCCTTTCCCATCGGATTGTCAACTATTGATATTCGTTTTATCCACCATTTCACCGTATTGGAATGACTATTTTGTGTTTTTGCACTTTATTACCCGACACCCCCCCAATTACCCCAAAGATTTTTCAGAAAGAAAACCGTTTCATCCACCATAAAACCTTTTTATGGGTTGTTCCCTGCTACATTTTATGTTATAATCAAAGTATCAATTACGGAACGGATACCAGCTTTCAAAATGTTCCTGCTACATCCGACAACCTCGTTTTTGTAAGATTTCCACAAAGGATCGACTACAGGACGTAGGAGCAATACAATGAAAGTATGGTGCACGGATCTTAATCATAGAACAGGAGGAAATTCATTATGAAACATTGTTTGAGGAAAAGCCTTGCCGCACTGGTTGGCTGTGCAATGGCCTTCACCGCAATCACACCTGGAATGCCGGAACTGCTTGAGAGCATCTGTGCAGCAGCGGCAAGTGATTGCGTGATTAACACATCCGTGGAGCATCAGACAATTCAGGGCTTCGGCGGTATTAATCATCCGGAGTGGACGGGATCCGACCTGACGGACGCACAGATTCAGACTGCTTTCGGAAACGGGGAAGGACAGCTGGGCTTCACTGTACTGAGAGTTTTTGTCAATCCCGATAGGAACCAGTGGTACAAGGCACTGCCGGTAGCACAGGCGGCAACGGATATGGGGGTAACTGTGTTTGCGTCCCCGTGGGAGCCGCCCGCAGAGCTTGCGGAATCCGGCGGAGATAACGGCAAACTGCATCTGCCGGAATCGAATTACGGCGCATATGCACAGCATCTGAATGATTTCGGTACTTACATGAAAGACAATGGCGTTGACCTCTATGCGATTTCTGTTCAGAATGAGCCTGACTATGCTCATGACTGGACCTACTGGTCATCGGATGAAACAACAAATTTCCTTGCCAATTACGGCGACCAGATCACAAGCACCAGAGTCATGTCACCGGAATCTTTCCAGTATACTCCTGAAAACGCTTCGTGGATTTTAGGCGGTCAGGACGGCGGCAAGAAGTACTACAACAAAATTCTGAACAATGCAAAGGCAATGGCAAACTGCGATCTGTTCGGTACGCATTTCTACGGTACAGCAAGGGACTGGATGGATTTCCCTGCACTGGAAAACAGCGGTAAAGAAATCTGGATGACCGAGGTTTACGTTCCGAACAGCTCTTCCAATGCGAACACATGGCCGGAGGCACTGGAGGTCGCAACGAACATCCACAACGGTCTGGTTGTCGGCAACATGAGTGCCTATGTCTGGTGGTATATCCGCCGCAGCTACGGTCCGATGCTGGAGGATGGCACGATCTCCAAGCGCGGTGATATGATGGCGCAGTATTCCAAATTTGTACGCCCCGATTCCATCCGTGTAGATGCCACGGAGCAGCCGGAAGAAAATATTCTGGTATCCGCTTACAAGAATGGCGATGAGGTCATCGTAGTTGCGATCAATAATGGTACCTCAGATGTGGTGCAGGAATTCAGCTTCCAGAATGAGGAGCTGAGTCAGGTTGACCGCTACCGTTCCTCCGGTACGGAAAAGGTCGTGCATACCGGACAGATGGAGCTGACCGGCGACGGCTTTATGGCAACACTGCCCGCACAGAGCGTTTCCACTTTTGTTGCCTCCGTATCCGTTGAAGCGGACGAGAACGGTTATTTCTTCCATGATACCTTTGAGGGCGATACATTCAGCTGGACGGGGCACGGATCTTCCGATGTTACCCTCAGCGGCAGAAGCCCCTACATGGATGCGGAAGCACTGCTGGTGCAGAACCGTGAAAAATCATGGAACGGTGCAGAAAAGGCACTCAATTCCGCAGCGTTTGTTCCGGGCAACGAGTACAGCTTCAGCGTTTGTGCTGCCTATCTTGACGGCACAAATACCACAGAAACATTCAAGCTGACGCTCCAGTATGAGGATGCAAACGGCGAACTGCATTATCCGAATATTGCAGTCGGCACAGCGATCAAGGGCAGTTATGTACAGCTTGCCAATACCAATTATCTCATTCCCGAAGGCGCAAAGAATATGAAGCTCTATGTGGAAACAGAGAGCGGCACGAACAATTTCTATATTGATGAAGCTATTGGCGCAGTGGCAGGCACTTACATTTCAGGTCCGGTTGCAAAGAACTTCATTCTCGGCGATGTGAATTTTGACGGAGCGATTGATGCTTTTGACCTTACACTTGCAAAGAAGTATTATGCGAATGGCTTTGACAGCGCCGCCGCTCAGATTACAGCGGACGTGGATCAGAGCGGTACAGTTGACGTGACGGATATTCAGCTGCTGCAGGATTATCTTCTTACGAAAATCACAGAGTTCCCTGAACCGGAGCTCCCGACGGTGGATACCGCCGTGATGGAAGCAGTATTCTCTTCGGTAACGCCTGCAAAGAGTTATAAGGCAGCCAATGAAAACAATCCTTTAATCTCGCAGTATTTCGGTGCGGATCCGGGTGTGATGGAATACAACGGCAGAGTCTATGTCTACATGACAAATGATTCACTTCTGTATGATGACAGCGGAAATGTGACGAACAACAAATACAGCTCAATCAGCACGCTCCGCTGTATTTCTTCTGATGATATGGTGAACTGGACGGATCATGGCATCATTCAGGCAGCCGGTTCAAGCGGAGCTGCAAAATGGGCGGGTTGCTCATGGGCTCCCACCGCTTGTCACAAGACGATCAACGGTAAGGAAAAATTCTTCCTCTACTTTGCTAACAATGCAAATGGTATCGGCGTGCTGACCTCCGACAGTCCTACGGGACCCTGGACAGACCCGATCGGCAAGGCACTGATCGACCGCAGTACTGCAAACTGTTCGGATGTCACATGGCTGTTCGATCCGGCAGTTCTGGTTGACGACGACGGTACGGGTTATCTTTACTTCGGCGGCGGCGTTCCGGACTCTCAGTATGCAAATCCCAAGACCGCAAGAGTTGTAAAGCTTGGTGCGGATATGACAAGCCTTTCCGGTAACCCGCAGGTGATTGACGCACCGTATCTGTTCGAGGATGCAGGCATCAATAAGATAGGAGATAAGTACTATTACAGCTACTGCTCCAACTGGAATACGGGAGGAAATTCATATGGACTGACCAATGCGGCGATCGAATACATGGTCAGCGACAGTCCGATGGGACCGTTCACCTATAAGGGTGAGCTGTTCAAGAATATCGGCAATTTCTTCGGCACGGTCGGAAATAACCATCATACTATCCAGAAGTTCGGCAATGACTATTATCTCTTCTACCATGCCCAGTATCTGCAGGATTCCATGGGACTGACCGGCGGCTACAGAAGCACCCATGTCGATAAGCTTACCGTGAATGCAGACGGTACGATTGCAGCAGTGACCGGTACCAAAACCGGCGTCTCACAGGTTAAAGCAGTCAATCCCTATACCACAGTACAGGCAGAAACCCTCTCACATCAGGGCGGAATCACCATCAGCGGACAGGGCAATACCACAGTCGACGGCACAAAGGGCAGCTGGCTTGAGATATCCGGCGTAGCATGTGGAAGCGGTGCAAAGTCCATTACAGTGAATGCTTCTTCTGCAAGCGGTGCAGTCATCAAGGTATGCACGGGCAGTGCAAGCGATACAGCGGTCGCCTATGCTGAAATTCCGGCGGGTGGCTCCATGCAGGAAATTACTGTTCCAGTATCCGGTCTTACTGGTGAGCAGGATCTGTTCTTTGTGTTCAGCAATACCGCTGCATTTGATAGTTGGAAACTGAATGCATAATGTTATTCTTTTCATAAAATTCCCTCTATATTTCTTTTCACTGCAATGCCAAGTGATCGGCATTGCAGTTTTTTGTATATTGAACTCCTAGGTTTTACTGTGAGTTCTAAAAGCTTTAGCTATGGGAGAAAACACATTTTCGGAGGGTGCATTTTTTGTTGGGGTAAAAGCTATCGTTTCTGATTGAAATTGGTGAGGGTGCAAATTGCAGTAGCTCCGTATATGTATTGGTAGAAGATTTAATTGCGCTCAGGTACTTTGCGAAGCCGTTGCAAGATGTTCAGGCATAGATCCAACTATGATTTTTCCTGTATCTACATCGCGGCAAAAGTAAATCCGAATCAAATTAGTGTATCCTCAAACCATAAATATTGACAGAAATATCGACAAAAACGTCCTAATGTGATATAATAGAAGTGCAAGGAAAAGTGTTAAAAACGAGAAAAAAGCTTGCACTTCGGAGGATGTCA
>CALXHI010000061.1 GCA_944388075.1 uncultured Clostridia bacterium
TTCAACAAGGATGGCCTCCCACCTGTGGCACTAAGGTCTTCAACCGGGCCGGCTCACCATGCCGCCTGATACCTGTCTATTACAGATTTTGGGTATTCTCTGACTGCACATTTCTTGACAATTCCAAGGTGTACTGTGTAAACCCCTCCAAAGTTCCACTAAAGCCGCATATTGACACAGACTTTAGCTTCATCACTGCACAAGAACGCCACAACTATTCAGTTTCGTCGTCCCTAATCGCCCACTCGTGTGAGCTGCATAACAGATTGCTCTGTTTCTATAAGTATTATATCTGATTTTTTCAACAAGTGAGTAAATTTGTCTTTTTGCCGGCAAAATATTTGTAGTGTTACAATAGAAGTAAGACCGCAGGGTAAAAAGCGATTGAGTCTGTTAGAATAAAGTTACCACACCCCAAACTAACAAAAGGAACTCAATCGCTATGAATATAACACAAAAGGCGCAAAAAAGCAAGAGATTTTTTCGCACGAGGTTAGCACCCGAACGCACGCATGGAAGAAGAACGAACATGGATTCGCAATGGTCACCGTCGCAATCCCAATATAAGTATTTGCGCATTGTACGGAACACTGCGGGAAAAAGGCCTTACAGCAGACATCCGAGCTCGCTGTGAAGATTTACAGCTGCAAATGAAGCGCTATCTGCGACGTTCCAACCGGATTCCTATGGCTGTGCCGGGGTGAAAGTCGTCCAATCAGATGCAGCTAGAACTACAAGCTGCTAGTCTTACATTATTGACAAATCTACATTGGAGTCCAATCACTTCCAAGCCCTAACACGAATCGTTTCTCCTAAATAAAATCGGACAATCTTAACCGATTCCATTTGCTTCTATTTTTTATTACTGAAATATCAAATGATAAGCCTTATAATATGTTTATTTTATAACAGATAAAATCACTCCCATTCGGAAAGCCTTGTAAGCCCTTGCTTATTACCCGATACAAAGAGGATATCGCCCCCTTTGAATATATAATCCGGCATAACGGTTTCTATAACCGTCATTCCGTTTTCAATGGCAATAATGTTCACACCGAACTTTGCACGAAGATTGACTTCCATTACGCTTTTTCCTACAATGCATGAAGGTGCTATGAGTTTTGAGATGTTAAGCTTTTCGCTGAGTTGGATATAATCAAGCATACGAGATGCTTCAAGCCTGTGGGCGAGACGCAGGGCAATATCCCTTTCGGGATAGACCACCTCTGCACCAAGCTTTTCAAGTATCTCCCCATGTTCGGCACTCGATGCCTTGGCTATCACATGCGGAACGCCGAGACTGACAAGATTAAGTGTGGTTAGAATAGAGGTGTCAAGCTGCTCACTCATGCAGATCACGACAAAATCACAGTTTTGAATACCGCTTTCTGCAAGAGTGTTTTTGTCAAGGCTCTTTGTGACAAAAGCACTATCCGTATATTCTCTGAAATCTCGTACCTTTTCTTCATCACGGTCAAGCACCATGATATCTGCGCCCGACTCGGCAAGTTCAAGTGCTAATGCGTGACCGAATTTGCCAAGACCGATAATTCCGTATGTGTTTTTATCCTTTTTAGATCTTCCGAACATAGCAATCTCCTTTTTGTATTATCCGATAGCAATATTGCCTTCGGGATATTCAAGACGCTCGCCTTTGGTAAAGTGCCAAAGGCTCGCAACTGTCAGGGGGCCGAGTCTGCCTATATACATGATGATGATAGACAATATCTTGCTTCCGTCAGTCAGTGTTCCCGTGATACCTCTTGAAAGACCTACTGTGCCGAAGGCGCTTGTCACCTCAAAGAGCGCATCTATGAGTTGAATTTCCGGCTCCATTACGACCATAAGATACGTGCCTGTCACAACAACGCCGAGAGCAAGCATAGTAATAACTGAAGCTTTTTTAAATGTACCCTGTGGGATGGCATAGCAGAAGCCTTTTTCATTTTTGTTCGTTGCCGCCGCCGTAATACCTTGTATCAGCACAAAAAGCGTACTTGTTTTGATACCACCGCCTGTTGAGCCGGGCGAAGCACCGATAAACATCAGGACTGTCAGAACAAGGATTCCGGCATTTGAAAATTCACCGAGATTATATGTGGAAAAGCCTGCCGTTCTTGCCGATACACTATGGAAAAATGCGCCGAGCCACGTCACATCCTCGGTAAGCTTTATGAGTACCGTTCCCAAAAGGATAAGAATTGCACTCATTGAAATGACTACCTTTGCGTGCATGGAAAATTTTTTCCACCGAAAACGTTTGTGAATGACTTCCCAAATAACAAGAAAGCCGATACCGCCAAAAATAATCAATCCGCAGGTCGTGAGGTTTAACAGAATATTATCTTGGTAAGGAATAAGATTTATATTGCTGTATAGCTCTCCCGAAAGCCCGAGGTTATCAAAGCCGGAGTTATTAAAGGCGGCTACCGAGTGGAACAGACTGATACCGAGTGCTTCAAGCGGCGGATAATCCTGCACAAATACAATAAAGCTAAGGACTGCACCTGTCAGCTCAAAAACAACAGTAGTTATAATGACATTTTTAATAAATTTGATAATGCCCTTTCCCGAATCAAGGTTGGAGGCTTCTTTGATCAGATTTCTGCCGCGCAAATTGATTTTCTTGCCAACCGCTATAATAATCGATGCACCAACTGTTGTCACACCCAAGCCGCCGATTTGAATGAGTGCGGCGAGAAAAAACTGTCCAAGTGGTGTGAATGCTGTGCCGGCATCGATTGCAATAAGACCTGTTACACATACTGCGCTTGTAGATGTGTAAAGCGCATCTATGTATCGAACCTCAACGCCCTCATTTACACTACAAGGCAACATCAGCAAGACCGAGCCTATGAAGATAACGACGGCAAAACTGAGTGCAATTACTCTCGCCGGAGTTAAAAATTTCTTTTTTGCCATAAATCAGATCCCCCAAACGATCCAAATGTAAATATATCCTGTAAGCACCGCCGCAAGCGTAAAGGGAACGCCGATCCGCAAGAAATCTCTTACTCGTACAGTTTCGCCGTTCTTTCGGAGAATACCGATAGCGGCAATATTTGCAGATGCACCGATGGGAGTTAGGTTGCCGCCGAGCGTTGCACCTATCAAAAGACCGAAATAGAACACATAGGGTTCTACGCCTGCACCGCCGTTCATTTGTGCGGCAATACTTGCGATAACGGGCAGCATTGTGGCAACATACGGAATGTTGTCTATAAACGCCGACAGTATGACCGATGCAAACACGATAAGTGTGTAAAGCAAGAACGGATTGTTGCCTGCAAAGTTATAGAACAATTCCGCTATTGCGTCAATAACGCCTGCACATTTAATCCCTTCGATGACGATAAACAAGCCGAACAGCAGAAGAAGCGTATCACGGTCAAGGTCACGTAACACATTTTTGAACGAGTCTGCCGATCGTTTCTTTATGCAGCTGTAAACGATACCGATAACGGCAAGTCCTAAACAAATAAGACCGCTTCGAATATTATATATTGCAAGCAAAATTTCGTTTTGCGGTGTCGGAATAAAAGATGATACGATCAAGAGGGCGATTGTTCCGAGCAAAAGAATTGTCGGGACTTTATCTTCGACTTTGGTTTCCACGACAGCACTAACCGCTTGTTCTTCTTTCCTGAAAAGGAACAATAGGGCAAACGCCGAAATCAACGCACCAAGCTCAACGCCCCAAAAAATGCCGGGACGACCATTCATCCAAAAGAAATCCAAAAAATTCATGCCCGCAGCACCGCCGAGCAGCATACTTGTTGTATCTCCTACCATTGTTGCTGCACCCTGCAGATTGGAAGAAACCGCAATTGCAATAAGCACAGGTACAGGCGAGATTTTAAGTCTGCGTGAGATGGCAAGACCGATGGGAGCGATCATCAGAACGGTTGCCACATTATCTACAAATGCACTGACAACGCCTGCGAACAAGGCAAGCGCTGTTACCGCCCATTTTACATTCGGCACACGAGATATGAGGGTTTCCGCAAGAAGCGCCGGCATTTTACTTTCAACGAACAATGTAACAAGTCCCATCGTGCCTGCAATCATCAAAAGTACATTATAGTCAACTGCAGAAAGTGCGCCGCCTATTGTCAATCCCTCACGGAATAGTCCTGTCTGTCCGTTCAGTAATCCCAAAACAACAAATACCGCCGCACTTGTGAGCGCAATATACGGTCTGTATTTTTGAAACGACAGCATTAGTATGTATGTGATAAGAAAAATTATTAAAGCAACAATCATGCTTTAATCTCCTTCATGATAGTATAGGCAACACCGCACAAGGAATGTGCGTCAAGTGTGCAGCTGATTTTTTCTTCCGATGTAATAAAAAGTGCAGACAAATGGTGTACAAAGCCGTCAGCTGAGCTTTGTGTGATGTTACCGAAAAGATTATACTTCTTTTTCTGTAAAAATGCCCTTAAAGTGCAACCGCTTGTATTAAGATCGTATAAAGATGGCCCCCTCAAATCGAAGGTGTCCTTTTCCAAAACTATTATTTTCTCGTTCCGTCAGCATTGAATGCTTTTGATTGCTTTTTATAATGAAAAATCATGACAATAAGTTGTATTGCGATAGGATATAACCGCCTAATATCATCATAACAGACACAAGTAAATCACACGCCAATAGAAAACAAAATATATCGGTTTCCAATGCTTATTCAACCTTCAGCATTCTATATCCAATGCCGATATGTGTTTGAATGTACTGCATTTCACCGCCTGCTTCGAGCTTCTTTCGCAAAGTAGCCATAAACACTCGGAGCGATGCAACATCGCTTTCCATACTGCTGCCCCAAACCTTGCTCGTAATAAAGGTGTGCGTCAATACCTTGCCGACATTTTGTGCAAGCAGACAAAGGAGCTTGTATTCCATTGGTGTCAGGTGCATCTCATCTCCGTCAATATAGGCACAGCCTGCGGCATAGTCCACCGTGAGCTTGCCGTTTTGGAATACAGAAGACTGTGTTCCTGTTTGCATCACCGCCAGTCTACGCTGTATAACTCTCAGTCTTGCCAAAAGTTCTTCTACGGAAAACGGCTTTGTAAGGTAATCATCTGCTCCTGCATCAAGTGCCTCTATCTTATCGCTGTCTTCGCTTCTCGCACTGATAACGATAATTGGCATATTTGACCAAGTGCGGATTTTTTTGATGACCTCAACACCGTCCATATCGGGAAGACCCAAGTCGAGAAGTACGATGTCGGGGTTATGGGACGATGCCTCCATAATGGCGGCATTACCGCTCTGTGCGGTCAAAAATTTATAATCGTTAGTTTTTAATGTAACGGTCATAAGGTTTCGCACGGGTGTGTCGTCCTCAACGACCAATATAAGCGGCTTATGATTCACCAAATGTCACCTCGCTTTTTTCAAGAGTAAATGTAAAGATACAGCCTGTCGGCTGATTATCTGTAAGAGAGATTGTTCCACCATGCGCATTTACGATAGACTCACAGAGAGCAAGGCCAAGTCCGAGACTTCTGTGACGGTCAACAACCTTGTTGCTGCCTGTGTAGAACATCCGAAACACCTCTTTTTTTTGCGCATCGGGTATGCCTGCACCATTATCGGCAACGCTGACGGCGATATGCTCGCCCTCATCCTTTGCGGATACTTTAATCAATGAGCCTTTCGGCGTATATTTGATAGCATTTTCAACAAGATTGATAACCACCTGTGAAATAAGCCTTGCATCCATTTTCGCAAGAAGCAGTTCATCTTCGATGTCAGTTATGATATTGTGTTCCTTTGATTTTCTGTGAATATGACGGAGCGCTTCCGTAATCACCTCATCTATGAGCTGCATCGACATATTGATATTCATTCTGCCTTCGTTGATGCGAGAGATAGAAAGCAGATTTTCCACAAGAGATATCAGCCATTCTGCATCCTCGTTTACATCAGTGAGAAGCCTTTTGCGCGTTTCCTCGTCTATGTTATTAAAGTTTGTAAGCAGATTTTCCGTGTTGCCCGATATAGAGGTCAGCGGTGTACGCAGATCGTGAGATATGGCACGGAGCAAATCTGCTCTGAGCTTTTCGTTCTTTGCAAGCAAGGCAATCTCTTCTTTCTCTTTGGCAATTCTCAAGTTCTCAATCGCCAATGCAGACTCGCCGAGAATGGATATGAGAATACTGTTTTCAAAATGCTCGATCGGTTTGTTTCCAACTTCTACACCAACCACACAAAATACGGCATCGTCCGTCCTAACCGAAAAGTAAACGCCCCGTGCTTTCTTCATGCGATCGGTATTTGCACCTGCTCGCCTGCGGTTTTTAAACACCCAAACGGCAATCTTTCGTTCCTCTTCACTCAAAAGCATTTCGGGTTCACCACCATGGTCTGTGGGGAAAACTTGGGGGTTGCCGAGCGCATTATCATGTATGGGATAGACAACAACATTTCGTGAAAGGAGCTTTACAAGCTGTCCTGCCATGGTTGCTATAACCGCTTCCTCACTTACAGCCTTTTGGAGCAGCTGATTGGTTTCAAGCATAATATTCGTTCTATACGCAGCGTTCGTCGAGAGCTTTGCACTGGTTGCAAGCTTGTTTGCAAGCGTTCCCACGATAAGCGATGCTATCAACATAATTGCAAAGGTCATGGGATAACCTGAATCATATGCCTTGAAGGATAATCTCGGTTCTACGAATAGAAAATTAAAAAGCATAACACTTGCAAGAGAATATACACCGCTGCAAATGTAGTTTTTTGTAATCAATGCCGTTATCAGAACACCGAGCATATAAACGGTAATGGTATTCGCACCCGTAAATTCAAGAGAGTGGAAGATATAACCCAGCCCCGTTGACAAAAGCAGTATCAAAAGCATCCATGCGAGCTGCTTTAAATTCGGAAACTTTACGGCAGAAAATGTGCCATGAAAACAGTTTGATTGTCTCACCTCTGCATCGGGGATGATATGCACATCAAGTCCGGGGGCGGCTTTGATGATTTTTTCAGTCAAGCTTTGCTTTGAAAGCAATCGGCTTCCTATCATATTGCTTCGTCCGAGAACCACCTTTGTAACATGACCGATTCTTGCAAATTCGACAATTTGCTGTGCAACATCATCTCCGTAAACGGTCACGATCTCAGCACTCATATTTTCAGCGAGTCTGATATGCTTTTCAAGTCTTTCACGGTTTTCACGGCTCATACTGTCAGATGTTGGCGTTTTTACATATAAAGCTGTTAATTTCCCGCCAAAAGCCTTTGCCATCTGTGCCGCCGTCTTAATGATCTTTGCATTGGACGGAGAAGATGAGAGACAGGCAAGGATGTGTTCTTCACCTTTTGCATTTTGTTTTCCCATCGGCGTGGACCTCTTTTTCAATCGTTTCGGTAGATTGCAATGCGTCAAGGGCAATATAATCGGCTTCTGACGGATCGCATACTACAACATAGGCACAGGAATGATCTCGACGAAACTGATTTATCTCGCCGATCATATCTTCTTCTGTTGCCGTATTGCTTAGTATAATATACGGCTTTCTTTTTTTATCCGCTTCCTCTGCGATGACTTTTCGATTTTCCTCCAAAAACTTATCGAGTTTTGCCATAAGGAAAAATCCAAATGCCGCAACTGCAAGAAAACCAATGATCAAAAGAATCTCTTTCATTCTGTGCACCTCCCCCGAAAAAGCTTTGTTTTACAATTTTATTGTATCACAATTCTTTTTAAGGTGAGGTAAAAGGTCATGCTTTGATATAAAGACCGTATAAAGATAAGAGTATGCCGATTTTTCACAATTCAGTTTTATCGCAATCATGGTTCGCTTCCGGACGCTTTTCTGCGCCGAGACAGCCGCTGTCGCCGTACAAACGCTCTTCTTCGCCATGAAGTCAGAAATCGCACGGCAGTCAATGACCTCGGTTCATATCCGCCATATCCGAAAGATTGTACACATACACATTCTGCAAGATAAAAATTCTCAGCTTTCTTCAGAAATTCTTTTTTGCCGGTTCCGACTGCACCTAGCTCCTCGTTCATTTCTGCCTGTGCCATTGGTCGGTTCATGTTTCTATTATATCACATTTTCTCCTTTTGTGCAATTGTGCGGTGATGTCTTATTTTGGGATTGCGACGGTGATAATGTGGTAACTTTATTCTAACAGAGTCAATTGCTTTTTTCAGCCCTTCGTTCTCACTTCTATGGTAACACTACGTTAGTTTGTCAATCATATTGGAGCGTGAAGATGGAAAAATTCAATAGGCTTAAGCGGACGCATGGATCTGTTGTACTTCCGGCTGACTTTGCTCACGCCACACTTTTCTGCATACATCATTAGGGATTGACACAACCGTATCCTGCAAATTTTATGCCCGATCGTGCAAAATATGATATAATGAATGCCATGTACCTCTGAGTGACTCTGAGTGACTTTGAGTGACTTTAAATCCCCAATTGTACGGCACTTTTCTTGGTAGAAAGCTCAAAAACAGCGTAACAGCGCAGTTTTGAAAAAATCACTGAAATCGAAGTTTTTTGGTAGAAATTTGGTAGACAGCTTTTGAAGCCGATAGCCGAAAAAGTTGGTAGAAATTTGGTAGATAACTGAAAACAACCTATAAACGGTAGAAAGCCTGTTGACAAATAAACTGAATAATGGACAATAGCGGACGGTGTTTCATACAAGTGAAGCACTGTCCGCTATTTTTATGCCCAAAATTGAATATCGTACTACGCTTCTCAGCAATGAGGAGCGATTTTCTTTTTCAGAATGAATATCAAGGAGGAATTTCTATGCCAAATCCCAAAGCAATTGATGTGCCGAATTTAGGATTTTCAGAGGAACAGATCACTGTTCTGCACATCATGATGAACAAAGAAGAAAAGGATTACTCAACTGTTGAGGAGATTGCACGAATGGACGAACTGTCGAATTATTCCTATGAGAAGATCCGTGATGCAATGTTCAAGCTGAACCAGAGAGGGTTTCTCCTTGAAGTCAAGAAGCCGTATGGCTGTGTCTATGCGGTGAACAAACTGCGAATACTGGAATTGTCAAGAAATGTGCAGTCAGAGAATACCCAAAATCTGTAATAGACAGGTATCAGGCGGCATGGTGAGCCGGCCCGGTTGAAGACCTTAGTGCCACAGGTGGGAGGCCATCCTTGTTGA